>JBDRGD010000075.1:0-27657 GCA_043818095.1 Chloroflexota bacterium | reverse complement strand
TGCAGGAACTGGTCGAGGAGGGGCAAAGCTTCGTCCACGGTAAGGTGGCGCAGCATGATTTCGTTACCGGGACGGACGGGTGCTGGCTCCGGCATTTTTCATCCTCGCTGGCAGTCTTCTCCTGATTATACCATCCGTGGTTGCCGACGTTCTCCGGTTGTTCCGGCGTGGGGGGAGTGTTACAATTAATTCAGATTCGGGAAAGGTCTGATATGCCGCTCGACGCGATTGTCATCAAGGGTGCCCGCGAGCACAACCTGAAGAACATCGACGTGGTGATACCGCGGGACCGGCTGGTGGTCGTCACCGGCGTTTCCGGTTCCGGCAAAAGCTCACTGGCTTTCGATACCGTTTACGCCGAGGGGCAGCGCCGCTACGTGGAGTCCCTGTCCGCTTATGCCCGGCAGTTCCTGGGCAGGATGGAAAAGCCGGACGTGGACTACGTCGAGGGCCTGAGTCCGGCGGTGTCCATCGACCAGAAAGGGCCGAGCCGGAACCCGCGCTCCACGGTGGGCACGGTCACCGAGATTTACGATTACCTGCGGCTGCTTTTCGCCCGGGTGGGACATCCCCACTGCCCCAAGTGCGGGCGGGAAATCACCATGCAGACCGTCCAGCAGATTGTGGACGCGGTCCAGCAGCTCCCCAAGGACTCCCGCATCATGATACTGGCGCCGCTGGTCCGGGACCGTAAGGGGGAATACCAGGCGGTCTTCGAAGACCTGCGCAAGTCCGGCTACTCCCGGGTGCGGGTGGACGGTGAAGTCAGCGACCTTTCCGGGGAGTTCCGCCTGGATAAGTACAAGCAACATTCCATCGAGGCGGTCGTCGACCGGCTGGTCATCGGGCAGGGGGACCAGAGCCGCATCGCGGACTCGGTGGAGACCGCCCTGAAGCTGGGCGCCGGGGTAGTGCTCATCGGGCAGACTGACGGCGAGGACCTGCTTTTCTCGGAGCACGCTGCCTGCGTTGTCTGCGGCATCAGCCTCGGGGAGATAGAGCCCCGCACCTTCAGCTTCAACAGTCCCCACGGCGCCTGTCCGGAGTGTACCGGCCTGGGTTCAAAACTGGAGATAGACCCCGCCTTGGTCATCCCCAACGAAGACCTGTCCATCCGGGAGGGGGCGATACGCCCCTGGCAGTTCCACTCCTGGTACCTGGACATCATGGAATCCGCCGCCCGCCGTCACGACTTTTCCCTGCGCACGCCCTTCCGGGAACTGACCGCGGAGCAGCGGAACATCATCCTCTACGGGGAGGGCAGGGAAAAGCATCGCTACCGGAACCGCTTCGGGCATGTCCGGGAGCATCATGAAGGTTTTGAGGGCGTTATCCCGGCGATGGAGCGCCTGCACCGGGACACGGAGTCGCAGAACTCCCGGGAGAACATCGAGCGCTACATGGTGACTCGTCCCTGCCCCGCCTGCGAGGGCCGACGCTTGAAATCGGAATCGCTGTCCGTGACCGTGGGCGCGAAGAACATCATGGAGGTCAGCGCCCTGTCCGTGGTGGAGGCGCTTTCCTGGCTCCGGGAAATCGGGGAAAAAGTGCTCACCGAGCGGGAAAAAATCATCGCGGCGCAGATATTAAAGGAAATCAGGGCGCGGCTCGGCTTTCTGGAGGACGTGGGACTGGACTACCTGACGGTGGAGCGCGCCTCGGCGAGCCTGAGCGGTGGGGAGGCGCAGCGCATCCGTCTCGCCACGCAAATCGGCAGCGGGCTGATGGGGGTGCTTTACGTCTGTGACGAGCCCACCGTGGGCCTGCACCCGGCGGATGACGCCCGGCTTATCGGGACGCTCCAGCGCCTGCGGGACCTGGGGAACACGGTGCTGGTGGTGGAGCATGACGAGGCGATGATGCGCGCGGCGGACCATATTGTCGACCTCGGTCCCGGCGCCGGGGAGCACGGGGGGTATGTCGTCGTCTCCGGGACGCTGGCGGATGTCCTGCGCTGCCCGGAATCGGTGACCGGCCAGTATCTCAGCGGCGCTAAACAGATTCCGCTGCCCCCGGGGCGGCGCAAGGGCAGCGGGGAGGAAATCGTTATCGAGGGCGCCCGGCAGAACAATCTGAAGAACATCGATGTCGCCATCCCGCTGGGGCAGTTCGTCTGCGTGACCGGGGTCTCCGGCAGCGGCAAAAGCACGCTGGTGGACGACATCCTTTATAAACGGCTGGCGCAGCTTTTCTATCACGCCCGGGAGCGGGGCGGCGACTGCGACCGTATCCGGGGCATCGAGCATATCGACAAGGTCATCGATATCGACCAGTCGCCCATCGGGCGCACGCCCCGCAGTAATCCGGCGACCTATACCGGCACGTTCACCCCCATCCGGGAGCTTTTCGCCACGGTGCCGGATGCCCGCCTGAGGGGCTACCAGCCCGGCCGCTTCTCCGTTAACGTCAAAGGGGGCCGCTGCGAAGCCTGCCGGGGCGAAGGCTATATCCAGATAGAGATGCAGTTCCTGCCGGACGTGACCGTCCCCTGCGAGGTCTGTGAGGGGAAACGTTACAGTCGGGAGGCGCTGGAGATAGGATTCAAGGGGAAGAACATCGCCGAGGTGCTGGACATGACGGTGGCGGAGGCGGTGGACTTCTTTGCCCACTTCCCCAGGGTGGTGAACCGCCTGAAGACCCTCAAGGAAGTGGGGATGGGCTATATCCGCCTGGGGCAGCCCGCGCCGACCCTTTCCGGCGGCGAGGCGCAGCGTGTGAAGCTGGCGACGGAGCTTTCCCGGCGCTCTACGGGGCGGACGCTCTATATCCTGGACGAGCCGACCACGGGGCTGTCCTTCGATGACGTGGCCGCCCTTTTGCAGGTGCTTCAGCGGCTGGTGGACGCCGGCAATACCGTAGTGGTCATCGAGCACCACCTCGATGTAATGAAGAACGCCGATTATCTTATCGACCTGGGACCGGGGGCGGGGGACAAGGGGGGCCAGGTGGTGGTCACCGGGACGCCGGAGAAGGTAGCGCAGCATGCCACCTCTGCCACAGCACGGTACCTGCGCCGGGTCCTGCACGGGGACAAGGAACGCGCTCTGGCCTGATGAAGAATGCACGGTAAGGCGGGAAAAAGCCGCTGTTCCGGGGAAAATGCTTCCGGCAAGGAGGTTATCATGATGGACCGTGAGGATATCTTAGCCTCGATTTATGCCAACGTGCAGAACGTAAACCTGGTAAAGCACATGCTGGCGGTGGAAGCGGTGATGCGGGCGCTGGCGCGGCAGATGGGGGAGGACGAGCGTGTGTGGGGCCTTACCGGGCTGATGCACGATATCGACGTGGAGCTTACCGAGGGGGACATGACCGCGCACGGCAGGATGGGGGCGGACCTTTCCCGCGAGCTGGGGGCTACCGAGGAGATGGCGCACGCCATCCTCACCCACAACGAGCAGCTCGGAGTGCCGAGGGAAAGCAGCCTGGACAAGGCGCTGTTCTGTGCCGACCCGCTGACCGGCCTGATTACCGCGGCGGCCCTGGTGCGCCCGGAGAAGAAGCTGGCGAACGTGGAAGTCAAGTCCCTGCAGAAGCGCTTCAAGGAGAAGGCTTTCGCCGCCGGCGCCAACCGTGAGAACATCGCTGCCTGCCGGGAAATCGGCATGGAGCTTGGCGATTTCCTGGGAACGGGCCTGAAGGCCATGCAGGGCATCGCCGAGGACCTGGGACTGTAGCTAGTTCACGGTGAGCGTGGAGCCTTCGGCGGTCTTGACGACGTTGATGCGGTTGGGGAAGGCGTCCCGCAGCTCCTCGATATGGGTAATGACGATAATCTTCTCGAAATCGTTCTGAATCGCGCCGATGACCTCTTTCAGCTTTTCAATGCCGGTGGCGTCCTGGGTGCCGAAACCTTCATCGATTATCAGTGTCGGTAGCGCTGCCCCGGCCCGTTTCGCCAGCAGGCGGGAAAGGGCGATGCGGATGGCGAAGTTGATGCGGAAAGCCTCGCCGCCGCTGAACATCTCGTAGTCCCGCGTCCCCAATTCATCCCCGATTTTAATGTCCAGGGTTTCCGTCATCTCGCCTTTCTTGGTGGGACGCTGGGTCTCGAATTTTACCGTCATGCGGTTGTCCGTCATCCGGGCGAGCAGCTGGTTGGCTTCGATTTGCATCTCCGGCAGGACCATCTCGATAAGCAGGTTCTGGACGCCCTTCTTCCCGAAGGCGAGGACCAGCTCCCGGTAGATGCCCTCTTCCCGCCCGGCCTGCGCCAGCAGTTTCTCTTTCTCCTGCTGGCGGACTTCCATCTCCCGGCAGCGTTCCAGACTCGCTTTCGCCTGCCACAGCGCTTCCTGGGACTGCTGCGACTGCTGCGCCAGCTCCCGGTGCTCTGTTTCCGCCCGCGTCACCTCTTCCCGGAGGGCGGGCAGCGCGGCCACGGTTTCCCGGAGGCTTTCGACCTGCGGGCGGTCCGTCGCCAGGCTTTTCTGGAGAATAGCGGCCTGCTCTGACGCCCGGGAAGCGGCCTCTTCCTCACCGGGGAGAGACTTTTCCGCTTCTTCGAGCTGCTGGTGCCGCCGGTCATAGGGCTCAAGCTCGGTGAACTGCTGCTGGGCCTGCTCGTGGGCTGCGGCATCGTAGCCGAGCGCGGTGATTTCCCCTTCCAGGGCGGTAAGGGCAGCCTGTTCCGCGGCGGCGAAGTCCCGGCGGGCGAGGCGCTGCTCGATTTCCGCGAGGCCGGCACCGGCTTCCTGTGACTGCTTTTCCGCCTCCTGCGCCTCGGCGGACTTCGCCTCGAGGACGCGGAGCTCTCCCTGGAGAGAGGTCTTTTCCTGGCGGAGGCGTGATTCCTGGCGGGTAAGCTCTTCCTGGAGGGACGCCAGCAAGGCGCGTTCTGTCTCCAATTCCTCGCGGCCGGCGGACATCTGCGCGGTGATGTCCGTCTGCTGTCTGGTGTACTTCTCCCTGATAAGCTCCATTCCCTCTTTCCCCAGCTCGGTCTCGCAGAGGGGACAGTGGGCGGTGGTCTGTTCCGCGAGAAGGTTCAGCTTCTCCACGACCTCTTTGCTTTCCTGCTCCAGGCGTGCCAGCTGTGCTTCCAGACGGCTCACCTGCAGCTGGGTCTTCCGGGCATCTTCACCCTGCGCCTGGAGTTGCTGCTCCGCGGTGGCCATATCCGCCAGACGCTCCTGAAGCTGGTGACGCCGGGCCCTCAGGGCGGGGAGCTCCTCCGCCTTCTTTTTCAGGTCGTTGATTCTCTGCTGGAGGACCTGGTGCTCCGTTTTTAAAGACTGGTTGGCCTCGTTGATGCGTTTCTCCCGCTGGACCGCCTGGTTTTCCAGGTTGCGGGACTGGTGGGCTTTCCGGTCGAGCTCGTCACGCAGTTTCCGGACCTTGAGGAAGCGGGCGTAGCCTTCCTCGATGTCTTCGCGCTGCTGCCGGAGCGTTTCCCAGGCCTCGATGCGGGCGCGGTGCTGCCGGAGCTGCTCTTCCCAGGTGTTCATCTGGCGGAGGGAATCATTGACCCGCGCGGTCAACTGCTCCAGTGCCACCTGCTGCTTCTCCAGTTCCCCTTTCCGCCCCCGCAGTTCCTGAAGCGCGGACTCTTTGGCCGCGGCCAACTGCTGGCGGCGGTCGGCGGTCTCTTGCGCCTGCGCCAGGGCCTCCTCGTATTCCGGGCGGCGGGCGATTTCGGCGGTGATTTCCCGGAGGTTGCTTTCCAGTTGCGCCCGGGTGACCTCCTGCTGTCTTGCCCGTTCCTTCGCCATCTCCGCCAGCTCGTCGTAAATCTCCAGTCCCAGGATACTGCCCAGCACCTCCTTGCGGTCCGCCGGGCGCTGGGTGGTGAACTCATCGGCGTGTCCCTGGCGCAGGTAGGCGCTGTTGATGAAGGTGCGGTAGTCGAGGTGCAGCACCGCGTTGATATTCCGCTGGGTCTCGTCGATGGTGCTTCCCGCCAGCGGGCGGTAACCGTCCTCTCCGGCTGCCTGGAAATCGAGCACAGACTGTCCGGCGCCTCTGGTGGTGCGGGGCAGGGAGCGCTTGCGGATGATGCGGAACCTCCGCGTGCCCACGGCGAAGTCGAACTCCACCGACATGTCCGTGCTGTGCGCGGCAACGAGGTCGTCATCGCTCTTGGCGCGTGCCTTTCCCCAGAGTGCCCAGGTCATGGCGTCAATCAGGGCCGACTTTCCGTTGCCGTTATCGCCGGAGAGGCAGACCAGGTGCAGGTCTTCCAGCGACAGCGTGGGCACGTTGTCCCGGTAGCACATGAAGTTGCGCACCGTCAGACGGAGAGGAATCATTTCGCTCTATTTTAGCACATCGCTGACACAGCCGGGGAAATCGCCACCGAATCAGGGCGGAAGATATTGACAAATGACGAAAATAAATCTATTATAATGCCAACAGGCATATGAGGTAGGCGAGGATGCCGGATAAGATTCTGGTCATTGAGGACGATGCGGCACTTAGAAACGAGCTGGCAGGGGTTCTGACCGGGGCCGACTTCGCCGTCATGGAGGCGGCTAACTGCCTGGACGCCCTGGTCCTCCTGGAAAAGGATAATCCCGACCTCGTGATACTCGACGAAAACATCCCGCTGATTGACGGTTGGGAGACCTCGCAACTGCTGCGCCGCGCCTACGGACTGCCGGTGATTGTCATCGGGGAGGACAACAGTGCCGATGCCTGGATAAGAGTCATTGAAGCGGGTGCGGAATTTTATCTGCGGATGCCGTGCAGTCGACTGGAACTGACCAGTCGCGCCCGGGCAATACTGCGGCGCTATCAGCCGGGAAAGGTGGTTTTTCACCGCTAGATTAACCGGCTCCGTTTACTTGACGCCGGAGGGCGGCCCCGCCTACAATTCAAAGAAGAAGCAATGTTCGAGATACTCAGCGAAAAGCTGACCGGGATTTTCCGCATGCTGGGCAACCGGGGCAAGCTCAGCGAGAAGGATATCGACGAAGCGCTGCGGCAGGTGCGCCTGGCGCTGCTGGAAGCGGATGTCAATTTCCGCGTGGTCAAGGACTTCATCGCCCGGGTCAAAGAGCAGGCGATGGACGCGGCGGTACGGGAAAGTCTGACGCCGGCGCAGCAGATGGTCAAGATTGTCCACGATGAGCTGATTGCCATCCTCGGTGGGGGGCAGAGCCAGCTCCAGGCGGGCGGACAGCCGCCAGCGGTAATGATGCTGGTGGGGCTGCAGGGCTCCGGAAAAACGACCACCGCCGCCAAGCTGGCGCTGAACCTGAAACACGCCGGCCAGCGCCCCGTGCTCGTTGCCGCGGACAACCGCCGTCCCGCCGCCATCGAGCAGCTGGTGACGCTGGGCGAACACCTGGAAATTCCCGTCTACCGCGAGTCCCCGCAGTCATCAAGTCGCGCTATCGGAGCGCACGGCCTGGCCAAAGCCCGGGAGCTCTCGGCAAACTGGGTGATTATCGATACCGCCGGGCGGCTACACGTCGATGCCGAACTGATGGCGGAGTTGACGAGGCTCAAGAAGGATTTAAAACCCGCCGAGGTGCTGCTCGTCGTCGATGCCATGACCGGGCAGGACGCGGTGCGGGTGGCGGAGGAGTTCCAGGCGCAGGTGGGCCTCACCGGTCTTATCCTCACCAAGATGGACGGTGACGCCCGGGGCGGCGCCGCCCTGTCCATCCGCTGGGTCAGCGGGGTGCCGATTAAGTACATCGGCACCGGGGAGAAACCCGAAGCCCTGGAGCCGTTTTACCCGGAGCGCCTGGCGTCCCGTATCCTGGGCATGGGGGACATGCTGACCCTCATCGAGAAAGCCGAGAAGAGCTATGACGTCGAGCAGATGAAGGAGCTGGAGAAGAAGGTCAAGTCCGCCAGCTTCGACCTCGAGGACTTCCTCTCGCAGCTGCATGCCATCCGCAAAATGGGCCCTCTCAGCCAGCTCGCCGAGATGATACCGGGGATGTCGCGGATGACGGCGCAGCTGCCCGCCGGGGCGGACGAAAAGCAGCTCCAAAAGGTGGAGGCGATTATCCTCTCCATGACGCCCGCGGAGAGAAGGGACCCGGGCGTCATCGGCGGCAGCCGGCGGCGGCGCATCGCCCGGGGCAGCGGGACGCAGACCCATGACGTCAACCAGGTCCTTAACCAGTTCCAGCAGATGCGGAAGCTGATGAAGATGGGGGTGGGGGGAAAGCTCCCCCGGAACATCATGGGAATGTTCGGCCAGGGATAAGGTAGAGACCTAACTCCCTATTGCCATTCTTCCGGGATAGGGAGAGGGGGATTTCTTCTTTCTCCTATTCCAGGTAGTCCTTCAGCTTGCGGCTGCGGCTGGGGTGGCGCAGCTTGCGGAGCGCTTTGGCTTCAATCTGGCGGATGCGCTCCCGGGTGACGTTGAACTCCCGGCCCACCTCCTCCAGGGTGCGGCTGCGTCCGTCTTCCAGCCCGAACCTGAGCTGGAGGACTCTTTGCTCCCGCGGGGTCAGGGTGAAGAGGACGTCCTCAATCTGCTCTTTCAGCAGCTGCTTGGAGGCGGCGTCCACCGGCAGCAGGGCGTTGCGGTCTTCGATAGAGTTGCCCAGCGGGCTGTCCTCCTCCTCGCCGATGGGTGACTCCAGGGAAATGGGCAGCTGGGAGACCTTGACGATTTCCCTCACCTTGTCCGAGGACACCTCCATCTCCTTGGCGATTTCCCCGGAGGTGGGCTCCCGGCCGTACTCCTGGGCGAGGCGGCGGCTGATTTTCAGCAGCCGGTTGATGGTCTCTACCATGTGCACCGGGATGCGGATGGTCCGTGCCTGGTCGGCGATGGCGCGGGTAAGAGCCTGGCGTATCCACCAGGTGGCGTAGGTACTGAACTTGTAGCCCTTCCGGTAGTCGAACTTCTCCACCGCGCGCATCAGGCCGATGTTCCCCTCCTGGATGAGGTCTAGCAGGGACATGCCCCGCCCGATGTGTTTCTTGGCGACGCTGACGACCAGGCGCAGGTTGGCCTCGATGAGGTGCCTTTCCGCCTTGCGGGCCTCGTTATCGATATTGTTGAAAAAGGCGATTATTGCCTTCTCGCTGGCCTGGATGCGTTCGATAAAGCTGTTGTCCTGAATCAGCCGGTCGATGTCCGCCAGCTTGAAGTCTTCACCGATGGCTGTCAGCACCGCCGGCGGCAGCAGCTTGCTCTTGACGGAGAGGTTCACGATGGATGGCTCAATGTTAAACGGGGACTGCTGTTGCCGGGCAGCGATGCCCTGAATGAGCAGCGGGTCAATGGTGTTGTTAACGCTTTTCTGAAGCTCGGGATGATAGATGGCATGGAAACGGTCTGACTCCGGCAGCCCGTTCTCTGCCTGGAGGGCATTAATGAGGGGGCCGGCTTCCCCGAGTTCCCTGAGAATCATGGCTATGGTATCAATCACCGATGGTGTTCTGCCGAATTTGCGGAGATATTGCTGCCGGATATCGCCAAGGTGCTTGCCGTGTTCCATGCGGCGGGCAAGCTCCTTCTCGTTCTCAGCGGTCAGCAGGTGCACCCTGCCGATTTCCCGCAGGTAGATGCGCACGGGGTCGTCAGTGATGTCATGCTCATCAAGCTCCAGCGGCACCTCAAGGTCAGTCGAGGTCTCCTCCTTCTCCTCCTCCAGGGATTCATCTTCCTCTTCCCACAGCTTGCTGAATTCGTCATCAGACTCTTCGGCTTCTTCCTTGGGAATGTTCTGGCTGTGACCGGCCGAGCGATAGTTGTTTTCGTCCTCCTCGTTCGCTCCCGGTTTGGGTATGACAGGCTCGGGATGCGGCGTATCTTCCCCGCGTGCGTATTCTTTTTCGTTCTCTTCGGCACTCATCGGTTCACCTCTTGCGAATAACCTTGCTCAGGTTCTTTCGGAAAATCTCACGTATTTGCTCGCTGGCTTCGATGCCCTGCGCTGTCCGTACCGCCTCGTCCCCGCCGGCGCCGCTGCCTTCCGCCATGCGGCGGTAGAAGTCCAGCCGCAGACGGGCGACCACGTCATCAAACTTCGACTGTACCTGCCCGCCGGGGGATTCCCGGTTGCGTAGTCGCTCCAGGTGCTCCCGCAGGGCGGGTTCCAGGGATTCCCCCAGGGCTGTGACGTCCGGGTTCCGCTGCCATGCCCGGAGGACCTCCCGGTTCTCACTGCTCTGGAAATACTCCGGGTCCAGCTCCGCCCCCGCGGCTCTCAGCTCCGGATATTGCAGAAGCAGCGTCAGGCAGAGTTCCTCACGGGGGGCGGTAGTAACCTGGCGGACGACGCGGTCAATTTTATTTTCTCTGGATACCCGGTAATTTGTTCTTATCGGTTGCGTACCACTTGCTCTAAGAATTGTTTCCGCGGTATGCGGGTCAACATTTAGATTTTTCCCAAATTTTTCGAGATATTCAGCTTGACGCGTTTTATCTCGGACTCCGAGAATAATTGGCCCGAGTGTTTTTGCAAAGGTAGATTTTCCACTAGTTGTTTTTAAATCAACTCTTGAAGCTATCTGGTTGAGGGTATAATCGACGATTGGGACCGCCTCCTGTAGCAGCTTTGGCCAGGCGGTCTTGTCTTTCTTGATGACGTCGTCCGGGTCCTGCCCCTCCGGCATGACGAGCACCCTGATTTCCCCCTCCAGGAGGTTTTCGTACTGGAGGCTGCGCAGCATGGCTTCTTCCCCGGCGGTGTCCGCATCCAGCGCCAGTATCACGTTGCGACTGTATTTTTTCAGCGTGCGCACCTGGGTTTCCGTGATGGAGGTCCCCATGGAGGCGATGACGTTGGTGAAGCCGTGCTGGTGGGCGGTGATGACGTCCACGTAGCCTTCCACGATAACTACCTGGTCCTGCTGGCGGATGGCGCCCCCGGCAAAGTTCAGGGCGTAGAGGGTGGCGCTCTTGTCGAAGACCATGCTCTGCGGCGAGTTCACGTATTTGGGCAGGGAATCGTCCATCACCCGCGCCCCGAAGCCGGTAACGTGGCCACGGGTATCGAAGATGGGAAATATCAGCTTGTTGCGGAA
Source organism: Chloroflexota bacterium (assembly GCA_043818095.1). GTDB lineage: Bacteria > Chloroflexota > Dehalococcoidia > Dehalococcoidales > RBG-16-60-22 > JBDRGD01. The sequence continues at coordinate 16,716 of JBDRGD010000075.1, read as the reverse complement.
CCGGTCGTGCGTAGTGCCGTCATCGGCGGTTACCAGTAATCCCACCTCCGCTATCAGCTCTTCCGCGTGTCCCTTCTCCACAAGGTAATTCTTCAGGCTGTCCCAGCTGTTCAGGCTGTAGCCGAGCTGAAAGTTCCGGGCGGTCTCTTCCGAGAAGCCCCGTTTTTCGATATACTTCCGGGCGGCCGCGGCGGCGGGGCTGTTGACCAGCAGGTTGTGGAAGTACTGCGCAGCGGCCTCGTTCACCTGGTAGCGGGACTCCCGGACTTCCGCCTTTTCGGCGGTGCCGGGCCGGGGGGGCAGGGTAACGCCCACCTTCCGCGCCAGAGATTCCAGCGCCTCGCCGAAGGTGAGACCCTCTTTTTTCATCAGGAAAGAGATGACGTCGCCGCCGGTGTTGCAGGCGCCGAAACAGTGCCAGGTCTGCCGCTCTGGATTGACATAAAACGAGGGCGCTTTCTCCGCGTGGAAGGGGCAGAGGCTGCGGAAATTCTTGCCCGCCTTGGTCAGCTTAGCGTACTGGCCGATGACCTCAACGATATCTGCCCTTTGTTTGACCTCGTCAATGGCACTCATCTACTCTATTTTACTCTTTCCCGCAAATTTCTTCCGCCGTGCGGAAAGCGTAATGGTCCGTCATCCCGGCGATGTAGTCCCGCACCCCCTGCTCGGCATCATCGCCGGAGAGGCGGTATTCCGCGGGCAGGCGGTCCGGGTGCTCTGTGAAATACCGGTAGAGGGCGCGGACGGTTTCCCGGGCTTTCTCTGCTTCGCCCTGGGCGGAGCGGAGGTGATAGACGCGCTCGAAGAGAAAGTCCCGCAGGACGTTGGCCGCTTTCAGGACTGCGGCGCTCATTTTAATAGACGGCTCGCCGGGGGCTTCGCCGCTGGCCGCCCAGGAGCTCTCGATAACATCGCTGACCATGGTATCGATGCGCCGGGAGTGGGTGGCGCCCAGCACCCCGAGGGCGGCCACCGGCAAATCTGCTTCCGTGATAATCCCCGCGCGGATGGCGTCCCCGATGTCATGGTTGATGTAGGCAATGGCATCGGCAATCCGGACTACCTCTCCTTCCAGCGTCGCGGGCGGGCTGCCGGTATCCCCCAGGCGCGCCACGCCCTTGGAATGGTTCAGGATGCCGTCGCGCACCTCCTCGGTGAGGTTCAGCCCCTGGCCGTCATTCTCCATGGTGTCCACCACGCGGAGGCTCTGCTCGTTGTGGCGGAAGCCGTGGGGGGACAGCTCGTTGAGCACGTCCTCGCCCACGTGACCGAAGGGGGTGTGGCCTAAATCGTGTCCCAGGGCAATCGCCTCCGTTAAATCTTCATTCAGGTTGAGGGCGCGGGATATCGTCCGGGCAATCTGGGCGACCTCCAGCGTGTGTGTCAGCCGGGTGACGTAATGGTCTCCCAGCGGTGCGATGAATACCTGCGTCTTGTGCTTCAGGCGCCGGAAGGACTTACTGTGGATGATGCGGTCTCGGTCACGCTGAAAGGCGGTGCGGGTGGGGCTGGGTGGCTCCGCTTTCCGCCTGCCCCGTGACCGGGCGCTCCGGGCAGCAAAAGGAGAAAAGCTCTCCTCCTTCGCCTCGATTCTCCGGCGAATCTCTAACGATTCAATCACGCTAGCGCTGCAGTTTTGCTTCTGCTTTGGCGATGATGTCCCGGGTGATGTCAATCATGTCCGGGCTCACGGAGACGGAGGTGATGCCCCATTCCACCAGCTTTTCGGTAATCTCGGGATAGACCGACGGTGCCTGCCCGCAGATGGAGCAGGTGACCCCCAGGGTCTTACAGGTCTTGACCACCCGCTCAATCGACGTCATGACGGCTTCGTTACGCTCGTCAAAGGTCTCGGCGAGCTTTGAGCTGTCGCGGTCAATGCCCAGGGTTAGCTGGGTGAGGTCGTTGGAGCCGATGGAGACGCCGTCGATACCTACCGCCAGGAATTTCTCCAGCAGGATGACGTTGGAGGGGACCTCCACCATCATCCAGAGCTTGAAGGTCTTTGAGCGTTTCAGCCCTTCATCTTCCAGGATTTTTACGGTACGCTGCAGCTCCTGTACGGTGCGCACGAAGGGAATCATGACCCAGAAATTATCGTACTTCTCCCGGACTTTCTTGATGGCGGCAATTTCCAGCCGGAACGTCTCGATATCGGTGATGTAGCGGGAAGCGCCCCGGTAGCCAATCATGGGATTTTCTTCGTCTTCCTCGTATTTTTCGCCGCCCTTCAGGGCCTTGTATTCGTTCGACTTAAAATCGTTGGTGCGGTAGACCACCTGGCGGGGATGGAACGCCGCGGCGAACTTGTTGAGCTCGGCGGCGAGCTTGTCCGTGAATTCCTGGCCCCGCCCCTGCGCAATCATGTAGCTGGGGTGCTCCCCGATTTCCGCCACCATGAACTCGGCGCGCAGCAGGCCGATACCGTCGACGTCGCGCTCCGCCACCCGGTCCACGATATCCGGCTGGGCGAGGTTGGCGAGCAGCTTGGTCTTGGTGGTAATCTCGCCGCGCTTCCTTATCTGGACATCGCTTTCGACCTCGATGATGCCGTCATAGACATTGCCGGTGGAGCCGTCCACGGTAATGCCCTGGCCGTCTTTCAGGGTAGCCGTCGCCTTCTCCGCGCCGACGACGCAGGGGATGCCCAGCTCGCGGCTGACGATAGCCGCGTGGGCCGTCCTGCCGCCGCGGTCGGTGACGATGGCGGCGGCGCGTTTCATCGCCGGGACGAAGTCCGGGGTGGTCATTTCCGCCACCAGGACATCGCCCTTCAGGACCTTGTCAATCTGGGACGGGTCGGGGACGATTTTCACCTTGCCGGCGGCGATGCCGGGGCTTGCCGGAGAGCCGGTGAGCAGCACGGGAGCGTTAATCACCTGCGCCGCGCCGGAGGACTCCTTGATGGTGGTCACGGGGCGGGTCTGAACGATATAGATTGTGCCCTTTTCCTTCGCCCATTCCACGTCCTGGGGGAACTGGTAATGGTCTTCTAGCCGCTTCCCGAGCTTGGCGATAAAGAGGATATCCTCGTCGGTGATTTTCTGTTTCGCCTGTTCCGCCGGGGTCAGGTCTGCCTTGATGTTTCGCTCTTTGGTCGCGCCCGCCTCGTTGCGGACCAGCTTCCATTCCTGTTTCTTGATTTCCTTGTGGACAATCTTCATGCCGTCTTTGCTGACGACGTAATGGTCCGGGGTGACGTCTCCGGAGACAATCATTTCCCCCAGCCCCAGCACGGACTCGATGACGATTTTGCTCCGGTCGCTGGTAGTCGGGTCGACGGTGAACATGACCCCGGCGCTTTCGGACTGCACCATGCGCTGCACGGGGACGGCGATGCCCACCTTGAAATGGTCGAAACCCTGCTCCTCACGGTAGAAGATGGCGCGTGCTTCGAAGAGGGAGGCATAGCAGCGCTGCACCGCCCTGACCACCTCGTCTTCTCCCTTGACGTTGAGGAAGGTCGCTTGCTGTCCTGCGAAGGAGGCTTCCGGCAGGTCTTCCGCCGTGGCTGAGGAGCGTACCGCCACCAGCCCCTTGCCCATTTTTACATAGGCTTCTTTAATCTGCTTTGCCAGGTCCGGCGGCATCGGCGCTTCCTTGAGCATCTGCTGGATTTGCAGGGCGACGTTCTGCAGCTTCTTACTGTCATGAACGCTCAGGGGCTTCAGCAGGTCGTTGATTTTATCGGACAGGCCCGACTTCTCCAGGAAGTCGTAATAAGCGTAGGCGGTGACGATAAAACCTGGGGGGACGGGGATATCAGCGTTGGTCATTTCCCCGAGGTTGGCGCCCTTGCCCCCCACGCTACCGATATCACCCTTTCCTACCTCTTTGAACCAAGCGATAGACTTCTCCACTTTGCTCATAACAGGACAGTTCCTCCTTATCTGAGTCTATGTCTGGTTTTAACGCTGTTTATTATACCATAACTTGCCGGTTTGCACATTTACCTGCCGGACGGTTTTATTTTTAACCGGTATTACCACGCCCATTTCACCTGACCGGCGGTCACCGGCTATTTGACAGGGCAGGTAATCTGACATAGAATTACCTTTAGAGCGGATGAGACACGGGGAGAGACTGATTCATGATTGAGATGACGATTGACAGCATCCGGGTGAGTCTGATGAATTATCAGCGTGTGGTGATTCTCCGCGAGAAGGAAGCCGACCGTTATCTGCCCATCTGGATAGGACCCGCGGAGGCGGACGCCATCGCGGTAAAGCTCCAGGGAGCGACGGTGCCCCGCCCGCTCACCCATGACCTGATGCTGAGCGTCATCGAGTCCCTGGGGGCGACCGTGAAGCATATCCTGGTCAACGACCTGAAGAGCGATACTTTTTATGCCCGGATTGTGCTTAACGTGGAAGGGGAGCAGATAGAGATTGACTCCCGTCCCAGCGACGCGCTGGCGCTGGCGGTGCGTACCGAGTCCCCGGTCTATGCGGACGAGGCCGTACTGGACAAAGCGGGGATTCTCATGGACAGCGAGACCGGGAAGCCGCTGCTGGGCGACAAAGAAGAAGGCGGCAAGGACGAGAAGAACCTCAGCGAGGACGAGATGCGGCACAAGATGTCCGCTTTTTACGACTTTATTAACACCCTGGACCTGGACGACTTCGACAAGCGCAAATCTTAAAAGCCGTGAAATTGAGAGCCCGGACCCCGGTTAATGCCGGGGTCTTTTTTATAGTGGGATAGAGATACAGAGGGCGGGGCGGAAAAGCTTGACCAAATCTGGCCGGATTTGGTATGATTTTTGCGGCGAGAATTTGTGAATAACCGGCATGAGCGGGTGGCAAGCGGCACTGCGGCTGGTGGGAGTGGGGTTCTTCGTCGGGATTTGTCTCCTGCTCGGAGTGGCTGCCGGTCTTTGGGTTGATTCCAGATTCAGCACAAAGCCGATTTTTATGATGGTTGGCCTGTTTTTGGGACTGATAGTGGCGGGATACGGCGTTTATCAGATGCTATTACCTCTCCTCCGTGACGGGGAAGACAAGGAGAACGGCTAGGGTGGCGAAAAAGGGCGCCCTCGGCTGCTCTTTCCCGGTATTGATACTTATCGCACTGGTTACCATTGGTCTTGTCGTTGTCGGTGTTATCAGCGGCCCTCTCTTCAAAAGTGTCCATCTGCCTTTCACCATCGAGCAGCCGGAGATAAGCCTGCCCGCCGCCACCGTGTTTCATGTCCTGGGCTTCCCTATCACCAACAGCATTATCGCCACCTGGGTGACGATGGCTTTCCTGGTAATATTCTCCGTGGTCGCCACGCGGAACATGAAGCTGGTGCCGGGACGGTTGCAGAGCGTCTTCGAGTTCATGATCGGCTCGCTCTACAACTTCTGCCGGAGCGTCGCCGGCGAGGAGAACGGGCGGAAGTTTTTCCCGGTGGTGGCGACGATTTTTCTCTTCGTTATCTTCAATGCCTGGCTCTCTCTCATCCCCGGTTTCGGCTCCATCGCGGTGGTCAATGCGGAGGGCCATCACCTCGAGCTGCTGCGGGGCGCGAACACGGACATTTATACCCCGCTGGCCATCGCCCTGGTTTCCTTCGCCTGCGTGGAATACTACGGGTTGAGAGCGCTGGGTATCAAGTATCTGGGAAAATTCTTCAGCTTCGGGCAGTTTCTGAGGGGAATCGGGCAGCTCCTGACCGGCAAGCTCAAGGCCGGACTGGGCAGCATCTTTTCGGGGTTCATCAGCATCTTCGTCGGCGTCGTGGAACTGGTCAGCGAACTGAGCCGCGTCATCAGCTTTACCTTCCGGCTTTTCGGCAACATGACCGCCGGGGAGATACTGCTCCTGATGATTACGTTTTTAGCTCCTTTTCTTTTCAGCGATATTTTTTACCTGCTGGAGATACTGGTCGGCTTCGTGCAGGCCCTTATCTTCGCGGGTCTGACACTGGTATTTCTGACCCTGGCGACGGCACACGGTCAACATTAACATAATAATATTAAATAGGAGGTAGAACATGGATCCGGCATCGATGAAACTTCTGGCGGTGGGGCTGGCGGCGAGCCTGGGCTTCCTGGGACCGGCACTGGGCATCGGGCTTATCGGCTATTCGGCCCTGCAGGGTATTGCCCGTAACCCGGAGGCGAGCGGTCCCATCCTGACCAACATGATTCTGGTCACCGCTTTCGCGGAAGCTATCGGCATCTATGCCCTGGTAGTGTCCATCATACTGGTATTTGTCGGTTAAACAGGACGGAGGGAGAGTGCTATGGGACAGGAAGGGATTCCTCTTTCTATCGGTGTTATCATCGCGTCAGCAGTGCTCGGGGCATTGATTCTGACCGGGCTGATTGTTGCTGCCGTACTGGGAATGTAGGCTAACCTCAGACCAATAACCAGAGGGGGTTGTCATGGGTGGGCTTGCTGAGATTATGGCTAACTGGCCGGTGCTGATTGCGCAGATAGTGAATTTCACTATCCTGCTGGTACTGCTGCGCGTCTTCGCCTACAAGCGGGTACTTAAGATGCTTGACGAGCGCTCCCGCCGGGTGAAGGAGAGCATGGACCAGGCGGAATCGACCAGGAAGCAGACGGAAAAAACGGAGGCGGAAATCAAGAAGCAGCTGGAGGCTGCCGGCCGGGAAGGTCAGGAGCGCATCAGCCGCGCCATGCAGGCCGGTGAAGAGCTCAAGCAGAAGGCGAAGGAAGACGCCCGTCACGAGGCGGAAACAATCGTCGTTCGCGCCCGCGGTGACATCCAGCGGGAGCGGGATGAAGCTATCAATGAGCTGCGCCAGGAGTTTGCCGACCTGACGATTCGGGCGGCGGAGAAGGTGATTGACCGTTCCCTGGACAAGAAGGCGCACCGGGATTTGATTGACAAGGTGCTCGAGGAGAGCGCCTCCCTGAAAAAGGAGAAGTCTTAGGAAAGCATGGCCAAGACAGCTTATGCCCGGCGTTACGCCCAGGCGGTCTTTGAGATTGCCCTGGAGGCGAAAGGGCTGGAGGTCTGGCAGAAGGACCTGGAGCGGATAGTCGCCCTGGTCAGTGACCCTGCCGTGCGGGCCGCCCTGGAGAACCCCAAGTTTGCGTTCGAGGGGAAGAGCCTCCTGCTCGCGGAGAAGCTGCCGGGCATCACTCCGCTGGCGTTGAACCTGGTGGGGCTGCTGATTCTCAAGGACCATCTGGAAATCACCGGGGACATCGCCGCCGGGTACCGGCAGCTGCTTTACCGGCACCGCGGCATCCTGCAGGCAGAGGTCGTGACCGCAGCGCCGCTCGATACTGACCAGCAGGAAAAGCTGGGGAAGACACTGGCGAAAGTGACGGGAAGCAAGGTGGAGATGCAGCTCCGGACCGACCCGTCGGTGCTCGGGGGGTTCGTCGCCCGGATTGACGGCAGGCTCCTCGACGGCAGCACCCGCAGCAGCCTGCAGGCTTTAAAGAAGGAACTTATCGGTGCGGGCGGCTAACGCGGCGCGCCGTGCCAGGACATTCGCGCGGAACAGGAGGTAGAATCGGTGGCAGGAAAAGGACAGGACATCGTCGCCGTTATCAAACAGCAGATAGAGCAGTTCGGCACCGGGCTTACGATGGTGGACGTGGGCACCGTCCTCGAGGTTGGTGATGGCATCGCCCGTATTCACGGGCTGAGCGGGGCCAAGTACAGCGAGTTGCTGCAGTTTCCCCATGACATCATCGGGATTGCGCTGACCCTGGAGGAGGACAGCGTTTCCGCCATTATCCTGGGGGACTATACCAAGATTAAGGAAGGGGACGAGGTGCGCAGCACCGGGCGCATCGCGGAGGTCCCGGTGGGCGATGACCTTATCGGCCGGGTGGTGGACTCGCTGGGGCGCCCGATTGATGGGCGGGGTCCCCTGAAGACGAAGAAGACGCGGCCCGTGGAGCGCGTAGCGCCCAACGTGGTGATGCGCAAGTCCGTGGACACCCCGGTCCAGACCGGGATTAAAGCCATCGACAGCATGATACCCATCGGGCGGGGACAGCGCGAGCTTATCATCGGCGACCGCTCTACCGGCAAGAGCGCCATCGGGCTGGACGCGATTATCAACCAGAAGGGCGGCGACCTTATCTGCATTTACGTCGCCATCGGGCAGAAGGTCTCCAAGGTGGCGCAGGTGGTGGCAACGCTGGAAGCACACGGCGCGATGGAGCATACCATCGTCGTCGCGGCGAACGCCTCCGATTCCGTGGCGCTGCAATACCTGGCGCCGTACGCCGGCTGCGCCATCGGCGAGGAGTTCATGGAGCAGGGCAAGGACGCCCTGATTATTTACGACGACCTTACCAAGCACGCCTGGGCATACCGGCAGCTTTCCCTGCTGCTGCACCGCCCGCCGGGGCGGGAAGCCTACCCCGGGGACGTTTTCTACCTGCACAGCCGCTTGCTGGAAAGGGCCGCCAAGTACGCCACGGAATACGGCGGCGGCTCCCTGACGGCGCTGCCGATTATCGAGACGCAGGCCGCGGACCTCTCGGCGTACATCCCCACCAACGTTATCTCCATCACGGATGGCCAGATTTACCTGGAAGCGGACCTGTTCAATGCCGGTATCAAGCCGGCGGTGAACGCGGGGCTTTCCGTTTCCCGCGTCGGCAGCGCGGCGCAGACCGCCGCCATGAAGAAGGTAGCGGCGCGGCTCCGGCTGGAGCTGGCGCAGTACCGGGAGCTGGCGGCTTTCGCCCAGTTCGGCACCGCCGAGCTGGACAAGGCCACCCGCGCCCAGCTGGACCGCGGCGAGCGGATTACGGAAATCCTGAAACAGCAGCAGTTCAGCCCGATACCCGTGGAAAAGCAGGTGGCGGTGATGTACGGGGTCATCAACGGCTATCTGGATGATGTCCCGGTGAACCGGATGAGGGCTTTTGAAAGTGAGTTCAGCAGCTTCCTGGAGACGAGCCACGCCGCGGTGGGTAAGGCCATCCTCAAGGAAAAGGATATCAAGCCGGAAACGGAAGAGGCTTTGAAGAAAGCCCTCAAGGAATTCAAGGAGACGTTCAAGGTAGATTAAATGCCGAGCATTCGTACTATCCGCCGCCGCATCCGCAGCGTCCAGAACATCGCCAAGATCACCAAGGCGATGGAGATGATTGCCGCTTCCAAGATGAGAAAGGCGCAGGAGCGCGGCCTGGCGGGACGTGCTTATTCCGAGAAAATCCGTGAGGTGATTGCGTCTCTGGCGGCGCTGCCGCAGGTGGGACGCCTGCATCCCCTGCTTGAGCAACGTCCGGTGAAGCGGATTGCCGTGGTGCACATTACCCCGGACCGCGGTCTCTGCGGCGGCCTGAACGGTAATCTGAACCGCAGTGTAGGGAGCTTTGTCCTGCAGCAGCCGCTGCCCGCCGTCTTTATCAACGTCGGGCGGAAGGGGCTGGAGTTTGTGGTGCGCACGGGGCGGGATGTCCGGGCGGAGTTCACCATGCTGGGGGATTATCCCGTCCTCCTGGACACGCTGCCCATATCCCACATCATTATCGATGATTACACGAGCGGCGTGGTGGACAAGGTCTATCTGTCTTATGCCGGCTTCGTCTCGACCACGGTGCAGCACCCGGTCATCCAGCAGCTGCTGCCGGTGGAGCCGGCGGAGATTCCGGCGGGACAGAACGTGGACTATCTCTACGAGCCGTCCCCGGAGGCGGTGCTGGGCAGCCTGCTGCCCCGTTTCGTGGAGATGCAGGTTTATCATTCGATACTGGAAGCTATCGCCAGCGAGCAGTCGGCCCGGATGGTCGCGATGAGGAACGCCACGGATAACGCCCACGAGCTCGTCGGCGACCTGACCCTGGCTTACAACAAGGCACGCCAGGAGGCGATTACTACGGAACTGCTGGATATCACGGGCGGTGTCGCCGCCCTGACTTAAGCTGAGGAGGTCTTTCATGGCAAAAGGTAGAGTCGTTCAGGTCATCGGCACCGTCGTGGACATCGAGTTCCCCCCCGACGAGCTGCCGGCACTCTACAACGCGGTGGAAATCAGCATGGACGCGGGGAAAATCGTCCTTGAAGTGGAAGACCACATGGGTAATAACTGGGTGCGCTGCCTCGCCTTGTCCCCCACGGAGGGACTGAATCGCGGCGCCGAGGCCGTGGATACCGGCTCGTCGCTGCGCGTGCCCGTGGGTAAGGAGACCCTGGGGCGCCTTTTCGACGTGATGGGGCAGCCGCTGGACAACCTGGGCGCCATCAAGAGCAAGGAGCGGTGGCCCATCCACCGCCCGCCGCCCGGCTTCGATGAGCAGGAGACCTCCATCCAGATACTGGAAACGGGCCTGAAGGTGGTGGACCTGATTACCCCCTTCACCAAGGGCGGGAAAATCGGGGCCTACGGCGGCGCCGGCGTGGGCAAGACGGTGATTATCCAGGAGCTTATCCGCAACATCGCCACGGTGCACGGCGGCTACTCCGTCTTTACCGGCATCGGGGAGCGGTCCCGTGAGGGCAACGACCTCTGGTGGGAGATGAAGAACTCCGGCGTGCTGGAAAAGACGGTCATGGTCTTCGGGCAGATGAACGAGCCGCCCGGCGTCCGCCTCCGCGTGGGGCTGACCGGGCTGACGATGGCGGAGTATTTCCGCGATGAGGAAAGGCAGGACGTCCTGCTTTTTATCGATAATATTTACCGCTACACCCTGGCCGGCATGGAGGTCTCCGCGCTGCTGGGACGGATGCCTTCCGCGGTGGGCTACCAGCCCACGCTGGGCACGGAGATGGGAGACCTCCAGGAGCGCATCACCTCCACCAAGAAGGGCTCCATCACCTCCTTCCAGGCGATTTACGTGCCGGCGGACGACTACACGGACCCCGGCGTGGTCACTACCTTCGGTCACCTTGACGCCGTGGTCGCTCTGGAGAGGTCCATCGCCGAGCAGGGGATTTACCCCGCGGTGGACCCGCTGACCTCCACCTCACGCATCCTGGACCCGGCGGTGGTCGGCGAGGAGCACTACCAGGTGGCGCGTGAAGTGCAGCGCATCCTCCAGCGCTATAAGGACCTCCAGGACATCATTGCCATCCTGGGCATCGAGGAGCTCAGCGAGGAAGACAAGCTGACCGTGGCGCGGGCGCGCCGCATCCAGCGCTTCCTTTCCCAGCCGATGTTCGTTGCCGAGCCTTACACCGGCCGCGACGGCAAGTACGTCCCCGTGGCGGAGACGGTCAGCGGATTCAAGGAAATCCTGGAAGGCAAGCACGACAGCCTGCCGGAGCAGGCTTTCTGGTGGGCGGGCAATATCAACGACGTCGTTGAAGCCGCCGCGAAGATGAAGGAATAGTGATGGCTACCATCAAGCTGGATATCGTTACTGCCGAGCGTGCCGTTTCTTCCGAAGACGTGGATATGGTGCTCGCTCCCGGCGTTGAAGGACAACTCGGGATTCTGCCGCAGCACACCCCGCTGATGACGATACTCCAGCCGGGAGAGCTGATTATCCGGAAAGGGGACAGCGAACAGACGCTGGTCATCAGCGGTGGTTTTCTGGAAGTGCGTCCGGACCGGGTGATTGTCCTGGCGGACGCCGCGGAACGTGCTGAGGAGATTGATGTGGCGCGGGCGGAGGAGGCCAAGAAGCGCGCCGAGGAGAGACTGAAGCAGCGCGGCCTCGATGGCGTTGACCAGATCAAGGCGGAAGCCGCTCTGCGCCGGGCAATGGTGCGCCTTTCCATCGCGGAGAAGGCCAAACGCCGCCGCCGTGGCGGCAGGAGCGCCTAATCTTAGAAAATCGGGCCAGGCGAGAAGCCGGTCTTTAGATAATTTCCAGCCGGACCTTGGTGCCGGCCTTGGCAGCTTTCACCCGCAACAGCGCGCGGATAGCCTCAGCGATGCGCCCCTGTTTGCCAATGATTCTGCCCTTATCGTCATCGGCGACGGTGAGCTTCAGGAGGATGCCGTCTTCGTTCTCTTCCTCTTCGACCTTGACCTCATCCGGTTCGTTGACGATTGACCTGGCGACGAATTCTACGAGTTCTTTCATGGCTGCTCCTTGACTGGTATGGACTTACCGGTTATACCCGCCTTACCCAGCAGGCGGGCAACGGTATCTGAAGGCTGGGCTCCCTTTGAGAGCCAGTGGCGGACTTTCTCTTCCGCGATGGTCACCGTTTCCGGCTCGGTGCGCGGGTTGTAGTGACCGACAATATCCACGAACGCCCCGTCCCGTGGCGAACGCTTGTCCGCGACGACGAGGCGGTACTGCGGCTGTTTTTTCGCCCCCATCCTCCGTAATCTGATTCTCAACATGTTCTGTCCTGACCTCTTCCCGTACAGACTATTTCTTTTCATTATGCAGGATTAGTTAATCACTGTCAATGGTTTGGGTTGCCACCGCTGCCGGGGGCTTCGCCAGGACAGGTTGCGCGGACATTTGCCAGTAGTTATAATCAAAATATGCAGGTAACAGAGTTCCATCCCTGGCAGGTGAGCACGGCGGAGGCGCGGGCAATCCAGGAACGGCTGGCCCAGGGAGTAAAGCGTGAGAATGAAGTGCGAGACCCCGGCCTGGTGGCCGGTGCGGATATCTCCGTGCGGCGGGGGGAACGGATGGGGGTGGCGGCGGTCGTTGTCCTGGGGTATCCGGACCTCGGCCTGCGGGAAGTGCAGGTAGTCCGCGGGGAGCTGACTTTCCCCTACGTCCCCGGCCTGCTGACTTTCCGGGAGGCGCCCCTGGTCATCACCGCCTGGGAAAGGCTCTCCTTAAAGCCGGACCTGCTCCTCGTGGACGGGCAGGGCATCGCCCACCCGCGGCGTTTCGGGCTGGCGGCGCACCTCGGGCTGCTGCTGGACCTGCCGACTATCGGCTGTGCCAAGTCGCGCCTGTGCGGGGAATACGCGGAACCCGCCGCGGCAGCGGGGAGCTACGCTTATCTTAAAGACGGTGAAGAGGTCATCGGGGCGGTCACCCGCACCCGGCGGGAGGTAAAACCGCTTTTTATTTCCATCGGGCACAGGGTGGACCTGGCGGCGGCGATTCACTGGACGCTGGCCTGCGGCCGGGGACATCGCCTGCCCGAGCCGACCCGCCTGGCGCACCAGGCCGCGGGCGGTAATCTCAGGGTGCCGGAGGGGTGCCTTGCCGGGGCAGCCGGAGAATGAATTTAACGGAGAAACAGCGATGTTACCGGAAGTGAAAGACAGGCTGCACGAATTACGCGAGAGAATCGCGATGGCGCTGGTGCATCTTTGACGTCCCCGGCCGAGAAAAGAAAATCGGGAAACTGGAGGAGGAGTCTGCCCGGCCGGAATTCTGGCAGGACCCGGCCGGAGCCCAGCAGGTCATGCAGCAACTGGCGGACTTGAAAGGGGTGGTGGAGCAGTGGCGCAAGCTGGAGAAAAGGGTGGCGGACCTCGTCGAGCTTGTTGACCTGGCGGAAGACGACTCGTCCCTGCAGACGGAGATTGAAGACGAGACGGAAAGAATCGCCATCCGGCTGGAAGAACTGGAGCTGCAGAAGGCTTTCAGCAGCCGCTATGATGCGCGGAACGCCGTCATAGCCATCCACGCCGGGGCGGGCGGCACGGAATCGCAGGACTGGGCGGAGATATTGATGCGGATGTACCTGCGCTGGGCGGAACGCAGCGATTACAAAGCGGAGGTGCTGGACGTCTCCCCGGGGGATGAGGCCGGTATCAAGAGCGCCATTATCCTCATCAGCGGTGACTACGCCAAAGGCTATCTGAAATCTGAGCACGGGGTGCACCGCCTGGTCAGGCTTTCCCCGTTCGATGCCGACCATGCCCGGCACACTTCCTTCGCGCTGGTGGAGGTCATGCCGGAGGCGCAAAAGGACGTGGATGTCCTGATTGAGCCGGCGGACCTGAAGGTGGATACCTTCCGCTCCAGCGGGCCCGGCGGACAGCACATGCAGAAGACCAGCAGCGCGGTGCGCCTCACCCACCTGCCTTCGGGCCTGGTGGTCACCTCCCAGAGCGAGCGCTCCCAGCACCAGAACAAGGAGATTGCCCTGAAGATACTGCAGACGCGCCTGCTGGAACTGGAGCTGGAGAAAAGGGAGAAAGAAAGGGCAAAGCTCAAGGGGGAAAGGGTGGACGCCGGGTGGGGTAACCAGATCCGCAGCTACGTGCTGCATCCCTACAAGATGGTGAAAGACCATCGCACCGGCTACCAGGTGGGTAATGCCGAGGCGGTGCTGGACGGGGAACTGGACGGATTTATCACGGCCTATCTGAGGTCTTTAATGGGGGTGGAGAAATGAAACGGAAGCTGTTATTCGCCGTAATGTCCCTGGCGCTGCTGCTGGGCACGCTGACGGGCCTGGCGGGACCGGCACCGGTGCGCGCCGCCGACATACGCGTGACGAGTTCCACCGCGCGGGTGGACTTTCCCATGCATATCTATTTCAGTATTGCCGCGGAGAGCGGCGCGGCCATCAATGACATCCGGCTGCACTATACCGTGGAGCGCATGTCCGTGGCGCAGGTCACCAGTGAGTCTTACCTTAATTTCCAACCGGGGACGCGCGTCAGCACGGAATGGGACTGGGACATGAGGAAAACCGGCGGCCTGCCGCCGGGCTCCCGGGTGAAGTTCTGGTGGACGGTCAAGGATGCCTCCGGCACCAGCATCATTACCGCTCCGCAGGTCCTGGAAATAGCGGACAACCGCTACTCCTGGAAGCAGCGGACGGATGGCCTGGTGGCGTTGCACTGGTACCGCGGCGATGATGCCTTCGTGGGGGAACTGGTGGCGGCTATCCGGGACGCCCTGTCCCGGGTGGAGATGAATACCGGCGCACGCCCGGACAAGCCGATTAACATCTATATCTACGGTAGCGCCGACGACCTGCGCGGTTCCATGATTTTCCCGCAGGAATGGACCGGCGGCGTAGCCTTCACCAGCTACAGCACGGTGGCTATCGGCATCGCCCCGGCGGACCTGGGCTGGGGCAAGCGGGCGATTGCCCACGAGCTGACCCACCTGGTGATTCACCAGATAGTATTCAGCGCCTACGGAGAAATGCCCACTTGGCTCGATGAGGGGCTGGCCATGAACGGCGAGGGCTCCCTGGAGGACGTTTTCCTGGCGCTCCTCTACCAGGCGATTACGACTCAGACGCTGGACACCGTGCGTAGCATCGCCAGCCCGTTCCCGGCGGACCCGCGGGCATCGGCGCTGGCATATGCCGAGAGCTACAGTATCGTTAATTACCTGGTGGGGACCTACGGTCAGGAGAAGATGTTTGACCTGCTGAAGACCTTCAAGGAAGGCGCCACCTATGATGATGCCCTGCAGAAGGTCTACGGGTTCGACATGGACAGCCTGAACGAGAAATGGTCCGGCGCGCTGTACGCTGCGGTAAAGCCGCCCCCATCGAGTAGCTGAGAAGCGGCGCTTACTTTGCTGCCGTCATGACCTTCCGCGGGGTCGCTTGAGGGGCGCCGGTAGAGGCCGGTACCGCGGGGGCGGCATTCGCGGGGGCGGCGTTCCAGATGGCCCCGCACTGGATGCATTGCAGGTAGGCGCCATAGCGGTCTTCCTCCCGGGAGACATCGCCGCCGCAGCGCTTGCAGGCTCGGAATTGTATCACTTTCTTCTCCTCGTGGCGCGGCCGCCCGCGTGTATTTCATCTAAGACTATCTTAGGGTCCCCGCGGTGCGCTTAGAATATGGGAGACCCCCGCTTTATCGTCCCTTTCCCCTGAAATGGTTTGATGGTTAACCCCCGCTGTTTTCCCCTTGCTGTCTTTCACGGGTAGTGTTAGACTGAAATTATGAAGAATCCGGGGAAATCACGCTCGGATAAAGCCCTGACCATCCATGACCTGCCCCCGGCGGACCGTCCCCGGGAAAGAGCCCAGCGGCTGGGCGTCGAGGCCCTGTCCGCACAGGAGCTCCTGGCGCTGATACTGGGGCGGGGCATCTCCGGGGAATCGGTGATGGTCACCGCGCAGCGTCTGCTGAGCCGGTTCGGCAACCTCGGTGGGGTGGGGGAGGCTTCCCTGGAAGAGCTGGCGGGGGTGAGGGGCATCGGCCTGGCGAAAGCGGCCCAGATACGGGCGGCTTTTGAGCTGGCGCGGCGCCGGGAAAAAACCGCCGGCGACGGACGAAAGCTGGTGGTAAAGACCCCGGAGGACGTGTTCGCGCTGGTGGCAGGGCGGCTCAAGGGGAAAAAGAAGGAATATTTCCTGGCGCTCTTCCTGGACACGCGGAACCAGCTTATCCGGACCGCGGAAATCTCCGTGGGGAGCCTGGACGGCAGTATCGTCCATCCCCGGGAGGTCTTCAAGGAAGCGGTCGCGGCGAGCGCGGCTTCCGTCATTTTCGCCCATAACCATCCCTCCGGGGACACGACCGCCTCCGAGGATGACATCCGGCTGACGCAGCGGCTCGTGGAGGCGGGGGGCATCATGGGCATCGACGTGCTGGACCATATCATCATCGGCGACGGGGCTTTCACGAGCCTGAAACGGGAGGGGAGTTTCTAATGGGCAAGAAAATAGTCGTGGTGCTTGTGGCATTATTGATTATTGCGGGTGGTCTGGCAATATTCCTCTTTTCCCGACCAACACCACAGCCGAGTACTCCACCGCCGAGCCCAGCGCCCGCTCCTGCCCCCGCACCGAGGGTGGTTCCCCCGGCGGTGGGCGAGCTGAACCTGTATAACATCGACCCCATCACCCTGGACCCGGCGGTTTCCGGGGACATGAGCTCCCACGAGTTTATCCTGCAGATTTTCAGCGGCCTGGTGCGCCTTGATGCCGACCTGGAGGTG
>JBDRGD010000074.1:0-16111 GCA_043818095.1 Chloroflexota bacterium | reverse complement strand
GGGAGAAGACAGGCGGGACCGCGGCGGGAAGAAGCAACCCGGTTCCGCTTGTCCTCCCCCGTATCTTTCGGTCAATAACGCGCAATAACTGCCGGCAGAGCCTGCCGGGGAAAGAAGATTGAAACCATTGAGGCGGTTCATCACGGGAAGTGAAATGGCAATCAATGTGGCGGCGGCCGGGGTAGTGGTGGGGGCGATCGGGCTCTTTCTGCTTACCGCGACGGACGTGATGATGCGCTGGGTGTTTGACTCCATTCCCGGGGCAATCGATATCGCCACTTACCTGCTGGCACCGATTGCCTTTCTCGGTTTTGGCTACGCGCAGCTTAAGGGGTCTCACGTTCGCGTGGATGTCATGGTAACACACCTGCCCCGCAGACTGCGGGCAGTGGTTGAGGTCTTTGACATGCTGCTCATCGTCGCGGCGGTCGCTCTCCTGTTCTGGTTCGCGGCCAAGACGGGATTGGAATCCTGGGAGAAACACGCGGTTCATTACGGGACGCTGGAAATCCCGGACTGGATACGATACTTCTTCGCCCTGCTCGGGTTCAGCAGCCTGATACTCGCCATTGTCACGCAATTGCTGCGCCGCCTGGTTAAATCTGATGGAGGGAGGCCGCCGAATTGGACGCCGCCAATATGACGCTTATCGCCATCGTACTCGTGATGGCGCTGATTCTCCTCGGGGTACCTATTTCCTTTGCGATGCTCATCTCCGGGATAGTGGGGATTGTCGGCGCCTGGGGTTTCCCCACACTGGAATACGCCCTGGGTAATTTCCCGGTGGCGCGCGTTACCCTGTACGCCCTGACGGTAGTCCCGCTTTTTGTCCTCATGGGGCAGTGGGCCGCAGTCTCCGGCATTGCCAGCGACGCGTACCAGATTGCGCACAAGTGGCTCAGCCGCTTCCGCGGCTCGCTGGTGCTGGTAACCATCGGGAGCTGCGGGCTCTTCGCGGCAACGACCGGCTCCACGGTCGCCGAGGTCGCCGCAATGGCCCCGGTAGCTATCCCCGAGATGAAGAAATACAAGTACGATATCCGGCTGGCTACCGGCTCGGTGGCGGCGGCGGGCACCCTGGGCTCGCTCATCCCCCCCAGCCTGGGCATGGTCTTTTACGGCATCATGACTGAGGAGTCCATCGGCCAGCTCTTCATCGCCGGCGTCATCCCTGGCATCCTCAGCATCCTGATTTACATGACGATGGTCACCATCCGCTGCCGTATCGACCCGCGGCTGGCGCCCACGCCGGACTTTTCGATTACCTGGCGGGACCGGTTTACCTCCCTGGTGAACGGATGGGGCATCGTGCTGGTCTTCGTGGTGGTGGTCGGCGGGCTCTACTCCGGGATTGCCACCCCTACTGAGGTGGGCGCGCTGGGATGTGTGATAACCCTCCTGCTGGTCCTGCTGGCCATCCGGCGGGGACGGTCGAGTTGGGCGAAACTGGCCTCGGCATTAAGGGACACCGTGAAAATCAGCGGCATGGTGTTTGCGCTGCTCATCGGCTCCGGTATCTTCGCGCTCTTCATGACGCGTTCCGGGGCGATTCCGACGCTGGTGGAAACTGTAACCGGCATCGCCCTGCCTCCGCTGGGGACGGTGGCCCTGGTCTGCCTCGCCTATATTCCCCTGGGGATGTTCTTCGAGCCCGCGACGCTGAATATCGTGACCGTGCCGATTGTCTACCCCATCGTGACCGCGCTGGGCTTCAACGGCATCTGGTTCGGCATCATCTTCATCAAGATGATGGAAATCGCGGTCATCACGCCCCCGGTGGGCTTTAACCTCTTCGTCATCAAGGCGGTGTTCCCGGAGATTTCCCTGATGGACGTCATCCGCGGCACCGGCTGGTTCCTGGTGATGGATGTCCTTACCCTGACTATCCTGCTGCTCTTCCCGCAGATTGCACTCTGGCTGCCCAGCAAGATGTGGAACTAATAAACCCCGGTTAATCGGGATTCTCGGCGGCGGCGTTCCTGCCCGCGATACGCCCGAAGATGTACGCCCCGCCGAGGAACATCCCGCCCCCGGTGAGCACCGGCTGCGCCAGCTCTCCCGCCGCGTAAAGGCCGGGGATGGCCCTGCCGAAGACGTCAATCACCTGCGCCCGGTAGTCTATTTTGATGCCGCCCTGCGTCTCCGTGAGCGAGGGGTAGGTCTCGATAGCGTAAAACGGCGGAGTATCGATAGGGATAAGCTCTCCCCGCGCGGGGGGCCCCTTCTCCAGGTTTTTCCTGCCGAAGACGGTATCGAAACCCTCCGCTGCGATGTCGCGGTTATACTTGTCGATGGTCGCCGCCAGGGCCTCCGGCGGCACGTTCATCTGCGCCGCCAGTTCGTTGATAGTAGAGGCTTCCAGCGCGTACTTGTGGGGCTGACCGCCCTCATAAACGCCGGCAATCCTGCGGTCATAGACCTGCCAGCCCAGGGCCCGCGGCTGCTGCGCCTGGACCCGCACCGGGAAATAATGGACATCTTCCGATTCATCGTCGAACCTTTTCCCCGCGGCATTCACAACGATGGCGCCGTACTGAATCGCCACGACCGCCCGCTTGGACACGGGGTGCTTGGGGGTACCCCACCGGCCCACCATCGCCATCCGCGTGGTGTCCGCCCCTACCGCCAGCGCCATCCGCGTGCCTTCCCCGGTATGCGTCTCCGAGGCGGCAATCACGAAGTTCTCCAGCCCCGGGCCGTAGTGGTTGAGCAGCATTTCTTTATCGTGGGAAAAGCCGCCGGTGGCCAGCACCACCGCCTTTTTCGCCCCAATGTTTACCGTCTCCCCCTTACGGGATACCCGGACGCCGACGACTCTTCCGGTAGCGTCCCGGACGAGCTCCTGCGCCCGCGTCTCCGTTAACAGCCGGGCGCCTTTTGCCAGCGCGCCGCGCCGGACGAGGCTGTAGACCTCGCCGGACTTTATCTTATGGCTCCGCGGGACGCTGTGCTCCGCGTACCAGCCGACTTCGGTTATGTGCGCGCCCAGTCCCACCAGCCATTCAAAGGCGTCATGGCTGCCCTGGGCATGGGCCTTAATCTCCTCCGGCCTTGCCCAGACGCCGGTGTATTGGTGCATGTCCTTGCGGAAGAGCTCTACGGAGTCCTTGATGCCCTTCTCCTGCTGCAGGCGCGTCCCCGCCATGGCGAAGTTCCCCCCCGACAGGATGCTCGAGCCCCCTCCGGAAGACGTTTTTTCAATTATCAATACCGAAGCACCGGCGTTAGCGGCTTCCCAGGCAGCCGCGACACCGGACCCGCCGGCACCCACGACCACGACATCGGCCGCGTCATCCCGGCTTTCCGGTAAGCGTGATTTGCCTTCAGTCATTGCCGGAGCCCTTTCTTTTGGCTAGGCCAGTCCCAGCAGTTTACTGAGCTGGGGCACATCGTATTTTCCCGGCGTCTCCTTCCGGGAGGCCATCTCCTGCACGATGCGCAGCAGGCCCCCGTTGACCGGCGCCGGGACGCCCGCTTTCCCGGCCAGGCGCACAATCTCGCCGTTAAAGAAATCGGTCTCCACAGTGCCCTGCCTCCGCGTCAGGCTCTGCCAGGTGGAGTTCTGGAAACGCGAGTGCACGATTTTTACCTTCCCGTCCGGCCACTGCCGGACGAACTCGTCCTCGGAGACCCATTTTATCCCGGCGCGGGTCATGATATCCTGCGCTTCCGCGCGCGCGGCGTCGATAATCGTCCGGTTGTCATCGTTCGGAGAGCTGGTAATCGCGGTCACGGCATTCGCCAGGTTGCTGATTATCTGCCCCCACTTGTAAGGCATGATGTCCGGCGTGACCAAAACACGGAACCCGGCGGCGCGCAGGTCCGCCGCCACCGTCTCCACCAGGCTGTCGGTACCGGTGGGATACCGCCCCATCGTCGGCGCGCCCGGCGGAACAGTGCGAGAGGTAACCTCCCCGTTAGTGACGAAGACCCCGCCGATGCCCACCCTGACCCCGTAGACCTGCTTGAAGTAGCGGGAGGTTGTCTCCTCGTTGCGTATTCCGTTCTGGAAACAGAAGACGGGTATCTCCTCGACCACCGCCTTCAGGTCCCGGAGCGCCGCCCCGGTGTCCTGGCTCTTGACCGTGAGCAGGACGACGTCGCCGGGTTTAAAGCTGATTTCCCGGGGCGACGTCACCGCATTAACCTTCAATTCATGTGTCCCGTTGGGGGTCATCAGTTTCAGGCCGTTCTTCCGTATCGCTTCCACGTGGCCGGGCCGGGCCACCATCACCACGTCCTTACCGGAAAGCGCCAGGTATCCGCCCAGTATGCCGCCGATAGCCCCCGCGCCGTAAATGATATACCTCAGGTTGCCGCTGCTGCCGGCTTGCTGCGTCATAAGCAGTCCTCCAGGATGGATAATCCGCCCGGGGCGATACCGGACAGTAATGCATTTGTAGCACGTCCGGGCAACCGGCGTCAACACGCCCCGGGGGACTTTGCCGCGGACGGAGTTTGTTGTAGAATGGTGGAGACCCGCGACGGGTAACGCCGGGCAGAAAAGGTGCCGATGATGACAAAGCCCGCCAACATGAAAGCCTGGAGACTTCACGGCTTCGGGGACCACCGGCTGGAGGAAATGCCGGTACCGGAGACACGGCCCGGCTGGGTGCTGCTGAAAGTCAGAGTCGTCCAGTTCGCCGTTACCGAGGCCGGACTGATTGCCGGCATGGGGCACCTCTACCGGGAACGCATCGGCAAGATGCTGGCGGAAGGCAGGCCGGTGCAGCTGGGCCACGAGTTCTGCGCCGAGGTAGTGGAAATCGGGGAGGGGGTAACGAAACTGCAGGTGGGAGACCGGGTGAGCCAGCCGGGCTCGTTCCGCTGCGGGACCTGCGCCGGCTGCCGGACGAACCGGGACTGCCTTTCCCCCATGACCATTCCCTTTGACGCCCTCGGCGCCTTCGCGGAATACACGACCATGCCGGAGCGGGCGCTGGTGAAGATTCCGGAAGGCCCGACCGATAACGAGGCGGCGGCGCTGCAGCCCCTCGGCGTGTGCGTCAACTTCGTGAAAAATGCGCAGATAAATATGGGCGACACGGTGGTTGTGCTGGGGCAGGGCGCGATGGGGCTGGGCTGCCTGCAAATCGCCAGGCTGGCCGGCGCCGGCCAGCTTATCGGGGTGGACCGCCGCCCGGAGAGCCTGCAACTCGCCCTCGATTTCGGGGCGACCGCCGTCGTCAACGCCGCCGAGACCGACCCCGTGGAGGAGGTCAGAAGGCTGACCGGCGGTGTCGGCGCCGATGTCGTCTTCGAGCTGGCGGGGGGACGGGTCAGCAGCGGGTTGGCCGGACTGGAGACCCTCCAGCAGGCGATACTGATGCTTCGCCGGGGCGGGCAGATTATCGAGGGGGCCAACCTCGAGGGAACGATTGATCTGGACGCGGTCCAGATGCGCAATCGCTGCATCCGCTACATCTTCCCCACCTTCGCTCACGCCCAGGACGTCGACCTCGCTTACGCCGCCTTCCTGGTAGCCACCGGGCGGGTGAAGGTCGGCCCGCAAATATCGCACGTGGTGCACAGCCTAGAAAAACTGCCGGAAGCCGCCGGAATCACGGAAAACAAGGCAAAATACCGGGCCACCAACCCGGCCCAGATAGTAGTCTGACCGCCATCGGTCGTGCTTAAAATTTCGATTTGTTATAAAATAGGGGGTGTGTCAAAGCGGCCTGCGCGGCCCGTCATTAATACGAAGGGGAAAATAACCGGAATAATATCTGCGGCAGGAACCCAACCCGAAAAATACATTCAGGAGATTTTAAAAGATGACCTACGGTAAATTCAATGTAGAGTACGAGCAGCGCATCTATAATCCGGAGCGTATGCGGCAATATCGCCTGGAGCGGGCGCAGGCAATGCTGAAGAAGCACGGCCTGGGCTCGATGCTCATCATGGACTTCGACAACCAGAGGTATTTATCCTTCGAGACCCGCCGGGGCTGGATGAGGCACCGGATGGGCCTCGAGTTCGTGCTGCTGGTGAAAGACGCCGGCTTTCCCTACTGCTCCGCCCCGCGCCTGGGCCGCATGCCCTGGGAAATGATGATGCCATGGTTCAAGGACAAGGGCGTGCTGAGCGGCGCCTTTTTTCAGAACAGCGTTACCCCGGACAGGAATATCAACATCAAACAGTGGGACAACGGGATAGCCATTATCAAAGACCTGCTGAAAAAGCACGGCGTGGCCAGCGAGCCCGTCGGCGTGGACGTCTGCGGGATGAACATGGTGGAAGCGTTCCGCAAGGGCGGCATCGAGCTCGTCTCCGGGGTGGAAGCCCTGGCCGAAGCCCGCATGATTAAGAACCAGGACGAGATAGAATGCCACCGGGTCGCCGGCTCTATCGCCGAGGCGGCCCACTGGGAGGTCGCCCGGGCGCTCCGGCCGGGGATGACCGAGATGGAGGTGGCGGGGATTGCCGCCAAGGCCTGCTACGACCACGGCGCCGAGGACATGGAGGGTCCCTCTTTCGTGGTGCATTCCGGTCCCAGGGCGGGACAGAATAATCCCCGGACCGCCACGGACCGCGCCATCCGCCCCGGCGACATGGTCGTCGTCGATATCAACGGTGTGGGCTTCGAGGGCTACCGGACCTGCTTCTACCGGACGTACTGTGTCGGCGACAAGCCCACCGACTTCCAGAAAGAAATCTACAAAGATGCTTACGACTGCCAGGTTGCCATGGAACAGGCCATCAAGCCGGGACTGACCAACGCACAGATCGCGGAGACCATCATGAAAGCCGGGGAAGGGCGATGGTACAATGGTCCTACCTTCCCGGAACCGGGCAAATACTGGAGCTGCCACTTCGGGGGCCACGAGATAGGACTGACCTCCGGGGACTGCGGGCCGGGCTGGGGGGCCATGGACAAAGCCCCCAACCGGGTAATGGAACCGGGCCGGGTCCTCGCCGTGGAAGTCGGCGCCTCGGAGTGGGACGGTCAGAACTGGTCCTACGACGGCGCCAAACTGGAGAACTGCGGCGTAGTCACCGAGAAAGGCTTTGAAATCTTTTACCGGTTCCCGTACGCCGAACTGATAACCTGCGGGCTCCCCGGCGTTTATTAAGACCGGGCAAAGAATAATATTCGGAAGGGGAAAATGAAATTCAAGATTGTCGCCAGGCCAGGACTGCTGCAGGGTAAAGCGCCGGAGTTTACGGAAATCGGCGGGGAGGTCATCGAAGACGCCCTGCTGACGGAAGAAGACATTATCAGGGTCGCCGCCGATGCCGATGCCATCATCGTGGCCGCCACCGAGCCGTATAACCGGAAAGTCATCGAGCAACTGGAACGCTGCAAGATACTGAGCCGGTCCGGCATCGGCTACAACAACATCGATGTCGCCGCCGCCACGGACCAGGGCATACCCGTCGCCTATGTCCCGGATGCCAGCATCAGTGAAGTGGCGGACCACGCCATGGGACTGGTGCTTTGCTTTTCCCGGAGGTATATCCCGGTAAGCCAGGCGGTGAGGGCCGGGGCCTGGAAGCCGGGCGGGAAAGAGATACCCGCCATCAGGAAAGGGATGACCCGGCTGGGTGACCAGACCCTGGGGCTCGTCGGGCTGGGCAGGATAGGCAGCGCCACCTGCCGGAGGGCGAAAGCCTTCGGCATGCGGATCATCATCTACGACCCCTTTATCGGCGCGAACACGATAAAAGAGCTGGGGGCGGAGAAGGTGGACTTCGAGCGGCTACTGGCGGAATCGGACTTTATCTCCGTCCATGCCCCGCTGACCAAGGACAACCGGCAACTCTTCGGCCTGGAGCAGTTCAAGAAGATGAAGCGGACGGCTTACCTCATTAATACCGCCCGCGGCGGCATTATCGATGAGGCGGCACTGGCGACCGCGCTCACGGAAGGCTACCTCGCCGGCGCCGGTCTGGACGTGACCGACCCCGAGCCGCCCAAACCGGACAACCCCCTACTCAAGATGGAAAACGTCCTTATCACCGCACACAGCGCCTTCTTCTCAGACCAGTCCCTGTGGGACCTGAGGCAGGGCGCCGTGGAAGCGGTGGTGGCGGCGCTCACCGGGCAGTGGCCGCGGAACCTGGCCAATCCCCAGGTAAGAGAAAAGCCCAACTGCCGGCTGAACCCGTAATAAGACCGGCAATACACAGAAAAAAAGAGAGGGGGCCCGGCCCCCTCTCGTGTTATCCGCAGAATAAATATTCTCCGCTATTTCGGCGGCAGCTCCACCACCTGCCCGCTCCGGCTCGATTCCAGGACGGCGTCCGTAATGACGGCCATCTGCAGCCCGATTTCCCCGGGGATGTCCGGCCCGGTGTTCTCGCGGACACACCGGTTAAAGGCCTCCACCACGCGCAGGTAGTTCCCGGAGACCGGGTCTTCCACAGGAAAGTCCATCTTCAGGTTAAAGCCCTCGCCCTCGACGCATAGCTCTCCCAGCAGTGGCATGCCCACCGTCCCTTGACAGGTTATCTTTGCTTTCGTGCCGTAAAGGACGGCATCGTTATCGGAGCGCGGTACCTGGCCCCCGGCCACCACTATCCCACGCACACCGTTCGCGAACTTCAGCATGACATAGACCATTTTTTCGACGCGGTCGGCAGCCTCCGGGTCGCGCCGGGCGACGACCTCGGTCACCTCGCTGTCCAGCAAAAAGCGCAGCAGGTCGATGGCATGGAGACCGTTACCCATGAGCGCCCCGGCGCCCGCCACTTTGGGGTCGGTCTTCCACCCCTGCACCCTGCCCTGGCGCGCCGGGGGACAATATTGCGCTCTCGCCAGCGTTATCTCGCCCACCTCCCCGGCCTGTATCAGGCGGCGGGCCTCCACGTGCGCCGGGTGATAGCGGTTCTGGAAGTCAACACCCAGCTTTACCCCGGCGTTACGGCAGGCGTCCATCATCCGGCGGCAGTCTTCCACCGTCAGCGCCATCGGCTTTTCGCAGAGGACGTGCTTGCCCGCCTCCGCCGCCTGGATAGTCTGCTCCGCGTGCAGGCTGTTGGGGCTGGCGACGTAGAGAACGTCCACTGCCGGGTCGGCCAGCAGCCCCGCCAGGGAATCATAGGCGTGCGGCGTTTCCTGCTCCCGCGCGAATTCCCGGGCGCGTTCCAGGCTGCGGCTGCACACCGCCACCAGCTCCGTATCCGCCGCCTTCTTCAGCGCGGGCACGATGCGCTGGCGGACGTGCGCTCCGATGCCGATGATTCCCCAGCCAATGGGCATGTTTTCCTCCCGAACCCGAAGATAATCTCCCGTAGGAAAGATAAGATAAAGCCCTTACCTTGTCAAGCCGCGGCCTCAGGGCGCTGCTTGCTTTATCTCTTAATCGGGGGGTGGTAAGATAGAAAGGCGTTGCCGGTAAATCGGGGAATTCCCGAAAAATCAGGCACCGGTGATAACGGAAATTCGTAAGAAAAGAAGGGGGTCAAATGGCTTACAAAGTGGTCGCGCGCGCGGGAATGATGGGAACGGAGATACCCGAACTGGCCGGGATAGGGGCCGAGTACGTGGCGGTGCCCCTCAAGACCGAGGACGACATCATCGCAGCGGCAAAAGACGCCGATGCCGTGATGGTCGGCGCCATGGAGCCCTATACCCGGAAAGCCATCGCGGGACTGGAGAAATGCAAGGTCATCTCCCGCATGGGCATCGGCTACGACAATATCGATATCGAAGCCGCCACGGAGTACGGCATCCCCGTGGCCTATGTGCCCGATGCCAGCATCCACGAGGTCTCCGACCAGACCATCGCGCTGGTCCTCTGCCTGGGCAGGCGCCTCGTGCCCATCAGCCGGGCGGTCAGCGACGGCGCCTGGGCGCCGGGCCGGACGGAGCTGAACCCGCTCCGGGGCGCCCTGACGCGACTAAGCAACCAGACGCTGGGGCTGGTCGGTCTGGGCAGAATAGGCAGTCTGACCTGCCAGAAGGCCAAAGCCTTCAACCTGAGAGTCATCATTTATGACCCCTATATGTCCGCGGGGGACATCAGCAAGATAGGAGCGGAGAAAGTGGAACTGGAACAGCTCCTTAAGGAATCGGACTACGTTTCCCTGCACGCCCCCCTGACCAAAGAGACCCGGCGCCTCCTCGGCCTGGAACAGTTCAAGAAGATGAAACCGACCGCCTTTCTCGTGAATACCGCCCGCGGCGGCCTGGTGGACGAAGCCGCGCTGGCTACCGCGTTGAAAGAGGGCTACCTTGCCGGCGCCGGCCTGGACGTGACCGACCCCGAGCCGCCCAAACCGGACAACCCCCTGCTCAAGATGGACAACGTGATGATTACCGGGCACAGCGCCTGGCTGTCCAGGGAGTCCGGCGCGGAAGTGAGACAGCGCACGGTCACGGCAGTGCTGGACGCGCTCAGCGGGCGCTGGCCGAAGGACCTGGTGAACCCGCAGGTAAAGGACCGCCCGAACAGCCGACTGAAAAAGTAACGCCGGTTAAGAGAATAACATGAATACCGTTTATTTCGCGCTGCTTATCGCCGCCGCCTACCTGCTGGGGGCGATGCCCCTCTCCTACCTCGCCGCCCGGAGGGCGAAGGGCATCGACCTGCGGAAATACGGCACGGGGCAAGTGGGCGCGGGCAACCTCTACCGCACCACCTCCCGGAAGCTGGGATTCACCGTCGCCCTCTTTGACATCGCCAAGGGCATCATCATGATAGCCGTCGCCCACGCTTTGGGATTCAGCGCCGGGCAGCAGCTCATCGTCGGCATCGCCGCTCTCGTCGGGCACAACTGGTCCGTTTTCCTGCGCTTCAGCGGGGGGCGCGGTATCGGCACCACCGGCGGGGTTATCCTTATCCTGCCCCTTCTCAACGACGTGACGATATGGGGCATGCTTTCCTTCGTCGCCATCGGCGGTCTGGGCCTGCTGATTTTCAAGAGCTCCCCGCTGCCGGTAATCATCGGCATCGCCCTTCTGCCGGTCATCAGTTTCCTGGCGCAGGACCCGGCGTCGGTCACCCCGGGCTACCTGCTGCTCCTGCTCATCGTCGCCATGAAAAGGGTGCTCATTCCCGTGTCCCCGGAAGCCCGCTCCCTGAATAAGGGGACGCTGGCGCTGAACCGCCTTCTCTTCGACCGGGATATCCGGGACCGCAAAGCCTGGATGGCCCGTAAGCCCGAAGGCGGGGCAGTGCAATGAAGTGTGCCACGCACCCGGGCGTGGAAACCAACCTTTGCTGTGGCAAGTGCGACAAGCCCATCTGCCCCAGATGCATGGTGGAGACGCCGGTGGGCGCCCGCTGCCGCCAGTGCGCCCGGCTCTACACACCGCCCACCTACCGCGTGACCCCGGTCTATTACCTGCGGGCCACCGGCACCGCGGCAGGCATGGCAATCATCTGCGGAATCCTCTGGGGGCTGTTTAATGCGATTATCCCCTTTTTCTTGCTGAACCTCGCTATCGGGGCGGGCGCCGGTTACGTCATCGGTGAGATCACCAGCCTGGCGGTCAACCGCAAGCGGGGGAGGTGGCTGGCGGTCATCGCCGGTAGCGCCGTGGCGGGCGCCTACGCGATAAGCGTCTTTTTCCCCGCCGGTCTCTTTTTCTTTCGCCCGACGAGCCTGCTGCTGGGGCTGCTTTCCGCGGGGCTGGGGATATATCTCGCGGCAAGCCGACTGCGCTGACCCGGTGCCTGCCGGGTTTTCCATTTTCATTTCTGGTTGGAAAGGTTGTCATTGCGAGGAGCACCGCGACGAAGCTTCGCTCGCAATGACATGACAACTCTACCGATAAACCGTCTGCCGGCAGGTTTGACAACGGGCTAAAAGTAAAGTAACCTTTATATCATCTGGAACGCCCTTTCTCAAACCTGAGCCGATTACTCTCTTGCAAAAAACGGGCTGCGGGGGCGACCTGGGCAGACAGGAGAAATGAGATGAGAAAAGTTGCGGTTGTTGGTATCGGCGAGACCAAGTTCGGCGGGGCGCAGCCCAAGACCTCCGTGGAGCTTTTTGCCGAGGCGGCGATGGACGCCATCAACGGGTCCAATCTAAAGCCGGCGGACATCCAGGCGCTCTTCCTCGGGAACGTCCTCGGCGACTTCTCCGAAGGCCAGGGCATGGTGCAGGCATTCGCCGCGGAGAACATCGGCTGTTTCAACATCCCCGCCAGCCGCTACGAGGGCGCCTGCGCTTCCGCCAGCATGGCGGTCCGGGACGCCTTCATGTGGGTCGCTTCCGGTTTTTATGACATCGTCCTGGCGGGGGGCGTAGAAAGGGCCGCCACCATGGGCACGGCCCTGGCAACGCGCACCTTCGCCATGTTCAGCGACGCCCGCTACGAATATCCCGCCGGCATCACTTTCCCCGCCGTTTTCGCCATGCTCACCCATCTCTACTCCGCGAAATACGGCATCCCCCTCCCCACGCTGAAAGAGCAGCTCGCCCACGTCTCCGTGCAGTCGTACCGCTACGGCATGCACAATCCCAAGGCGCACCTCCGCAAGGAGGTCAGCGTCGAGGACGTTCTCAAATCTTTCATGGTAAGCACGCCGCTGCAGCTGCACGACTGCTGTCCCTTCTCCGACGGTGCGGCAGTGCTGGTGCTGGCTTCCGAAGAAGCTGCCAAAAAGCTTACGAGCAAGCCGGTCTATATCATCGGGACCGGCCAGGCTTCCTCCGGGCCACTGGCCAGCCAGGACGAGTTCCTGCCCCGCATCCGCGCCCGTGAGATATCCGCCCAGAGGGCTTACGACATGGCGGGGGTCAAGCCGGAAGACATCGACCTCGTGGAGCTGCACGACTGTTTCAGCATTGCCAGTCTCATCGCCGCCGAGGCGATGGGCTTCTTCCCCAACGGCACTTCCGGCGCCGCCTGGGTCAGGGGCGAGGCGGCCATCGGCGGTAAGGTAGCGATCAATCCGTCCGGGGGACTGAAGTCCAAGGGGCACCCCATCGGGGCGACCGGCGCCGGGCAGGTCTACGAAGTGGTGCAGCAGATGCGCGGCGAGACCGAGCCGGAGCGCCGCGTGGAGGGTGCGAAAATCGGCATGACGGACACGCTCGGCGGGGACGGCGGCACCCTGGTCAACATGATTCTGCAAAAGGGCTGGTAACGACTTTCACACGGAGGCAGGACGATGGAATATAAGCTGACCTTCAAGGAATACAACGAGGCGCTCAAGGACAACAGGCTGCTCGGTCTGAAATGCCGGGACTGCGGTTCCATCACCGTCCCGCCGAAGATGGTCTGTCGGAAGTGTACCAGTCCCAACCTGGAGGTGGTCACCCTGAAGGGCACCGGGAAAATCCAGACCTTCACCACGGTCAACGTCGCTTCCGAGGGCCGCGAAGCGGAAATCCCCTACACCATCGTCCTCGTGGAACTGGACGAGGGCGCCTGGATTATGGGCAACCTGATGGGGATTGACCCCGCCAGGGCGACGATGGAAGCCCTGATTGACCACCGCGTCAAGATGGAGAAGGCCCAGGTCTTCCCCGGGGACAAGTATTCCGCCGGTGAGGGCGCCCGCCCCATTTTTCAGATTGTTTCATGAAAGACGGCCGTCCTGGTAACGTACGCCGTTATTGCTTTTTCTTTGTTCAATATTATGTAAATCTGCGCCCGCGGATTCTTTAAGGGAAACGTCCTGCTCATGACACAGGAAACGAAGAAGAAACCCATCAGCCGCCTCAAGACGATGTACCCCCTGAGAGCGCTGGTCGACGGCATGTACGAGCGCGCCATCGAGGCCAGCGCCGAGGGCAGACCCGTGGCGTGGTGCATGGTCAACTGGTGGGGCGGCGATGTCATTCTCCGGGCGATGGACGTCGCCTGCATTTACCCTGAGGACTACGGCGCGGTCTGTGCCGCTTTCGGCGCGGCGCCCGCCCACCTTTCCCGCTGCGATGCCGAGGGCTTTCCCACCCACATGTGCGGCTACGCCCGCAATACCCTGGGCTATGCCGCCATCATGCGGGAAACGGGCGGCATCCCCCCGGATGCCCCGATGAGCGGTATGCCCCCGCCCACCCTGCTCCTCGGCTCCTCTTACTTCTGCGACACGCGTTACAAGTGGTTCCAGTCCCTGGGACGCTACCTGGACGCCCCCCTCTGGGTGCTGGAAATGCCCCACCCCGGCGTGCGGGAAAACCAGCTCGAAGGCGCCCGGGAGCACGACATCCGCTTCCTCGTCGCCGAGCTCCGCGAGCTCGCCGCCTTCGTGGAAAAGCTGCTGGGGAAAAAGCTGGATTATGACCGCCTGGCGGTCATCGTGGACGATACCATCGAGATGAACCGCGCCTGGTACGAGGTCAACGAGCTGCGCAAGGCCATCCCCTGCCCGATGCACTCCCGCGATTTCTGGAGCTCCATGCCCGCCTCGCTTTACATGGCGGCCGACCCCAAGGAGACCACCCGCCTCTACCGGGACATGTACGGGGAGGTAAAAGAACTCGTGGACAGCCATACCGGCGCGATTGCCGAGGAGAAGTACCGCCTCGCTTTCGCGGAGCTGCCCCCCTGGCACAGCCTGAAGTTCTTCGACCAGCTGGCAGAAAAGGGCTGGAACTTCGTCATCGAGAGCTGGGCTTACCATCCCCCCAAGCCCATCGACCTCTCCGGCGTCAGGGACCCCCTGGAGAAAATCGCCCGGCTCACTTACCAGTACTTCACCGGCTTCTTCCCCGGCGCCTGCGCCGAGGAAAACTGGTGGGGCTATTTCGAGCACCCCTATATCGAGTATCTCCGGGAGTACCGGTGCGACGGCATCCTGCTGCACCCCCTGCTCACCTGCCGCACCGCCACCAACCACCTGATGGTGGTCCAGGACCAGGCACTGAAGCGCCTGAACGTCCCCTCGCTGGTCATCGAGGGGGACATCGTC
The DNA here is from genome assembly GCA_043818095.1 of Chloroflexota bacterium. GTDB lineage: Bacteria > Chloroflexota > Dehalococcoidia > Dehalococcoidales > RBG-16-60-22 > JBDRGD01. Next base: position 1,298 of record JBDRGD010000074.1, on the reverse strand, counting down.
GACCTCAACCTTTTCGACCCCGCTGATGCGCTGCGCAAGGCGGACACCTTCGCCGAAACGATGGACTACTACCGCGAGCTCCGTAAAAAGGAAGGCAAGGACTGGTGAGCGCCACGGCCACCGGGGGACTGGACCGGGTGCGGGAAATCTACCGGGAGCGTTCCCAACGCGCCCGCGAGCTCCAGAAACAGGGACGGAGGGTCATCGGCTATCTCGACGTCCACACCCCCATCGAGATGCTCACCGCGGCGGTACTGGTGCCCTATCACCTGCTGGGCGACATCAGCGAGCCCATCACCCGGGCGGACACCTGCCTGCCCACCGTAGTCTGTCCTTTCCTGCGCAGCGTCATGGACCTCGGATTGAAGGACCGCTACGATTTCCTGGACGGCTCCGTCTTCAGCCATACCTGCGAGGTGGGGGAAAAGATGGCGCACATCTGGCGGATGTATATCGGCGGCAACTATGCCCACTTTATCGACACCCCCCACACCACCCACGAGGCCGCCGTCGCCCAGCACGAGCAGCTTTTAAAAGACTTCCAGAGAACACTGGAAGCCTACACCGGCAGCAAACTTACCCCGGAAAAGCTGCGGGACGCTATCGCCAGGCACAACCGCCAGCGGGCGCTGGTGCGGGAGCTCTACGACCTGCGGAAACCGGACCCGCCGCGGATATCCGGGACGGAGACCCTCCAGGTGATGGTCGCCCTCGCTAGCCTCCCTGTGGCGGAAGGCAGCGCCCTGCTGGAAGAGGTCATCGCCGAAGTCCGCGAGAGACCGGAGCAGTCCGGGGAAGGACATGCCCGGCTCTTCGTCTGGGGCAGCATCATGGACAACACCGCCCTCACCGGGATGATTGAGAGCCTCGGCGCGAGCGTGGTCATGGACGATAACGCGCTGGGCAGCCGCGCTTATTTCTCCGATGTCCCCGCCACCGACGACCCTATCGCGGGACTGGCCCGGCACTACCTCGTGGACGTGCGCAATCCCCGCACCTTCCGCGAGACCGTTCTCGACCCCTCGGGTCGGCGCAAGGACTACCTGGCGGACCTGGAGAGCCGCTTCGGCTACCTTGCCGACTACGCCCGCGAGTGGCGGGCAAACGGCATTATCCTGGAAGCGCTGCGCTACTGCGACAGCCATGCCTACGAGGTGCCCGGAATCGGCGATTTTCTCGACCACGCCGGTATCCCCCATCTCTACCTGGAACTGGACTACAGCCCGTCCGCCCTGGGGCAGCTGCGCACCAGGGTGCAGGCTTTCCTGGAAGTAATCGGCGAAAACAGGTAAGCAGAC
>JBDRGD010000073.1:0-29847 GCA_043818095.1 Chloroflexota bacterium | reverse complement strand
AGCGTTAGCAGAACTTTATAGGTCACGCCGCTGATTTTTTCCAGGTTACGCGGGTTTTCCGCTGCCAGCACGGTGTCCGCGGAGACGATGGCGATGAAATGCGCCAGGCCGAGGATGACGGTCATCATGGCGTCATGCTCCCGGGGCGTCATCACGGTAACCTGCGCGCCCTTTTCCCGGAGGTATTGCGTCACTTTAGCGGCAAGGACTTTTTCCGCCTCGCCGGTGGGGGTCAGGGCGAAGTTCTGCCCGGAGAGGCCTTTCGCCCCGGGGCCGAAGAGGGGATGGGTGCCGAGTATCTTGGCGGTGCGCAGGTGCTGGTGCATCGCGGTAACCGGCATCTCCTTGACGGAGGTGACATCGATGACCGCCTGCTCCGGGGTGATGTGGGGGCCCAGCTCCCGGACCACGTCCGTTAAGCTGTCGATGGCTACGGAAAGTAGAATGACATCCGCCTGCCGGGCGGCGCTGACGTTGTCCGCGGTAGCGACGCCCAGCTCGCTGCCGGCGGCGTGGAGCTTCTGCGGGTCGCGTCCGCTGATGACGACCTCGTAGCCGTCCTGCTTCAGCTGGCGGGCGAACCACCGCCCCATCTTCCCCGAGCCGCCGATAATCGCGACTTTCAAGTCAGTCCTGCCCATCCTGCGGCGGCTTTTTCAGTATCCTGAAGAGCACCAGCACGACGGTGATTACGACCAGGACCAGTATGATTTCCAGCGGTCCGATACGGAACGGCATTCTTACCCCTGCCTCCGTGCTTTCGGGTAGGAGCCGAGCACCTTGACGAAAATTGACGTCTTTTCCAGGGCCGCCAGCGCCTCGCGGCAGGGCTTATCCTCGCGGTGGCCGGAGAAGTCGAGATAGAAGTTGTATTCCCAGGGCTTCTGGCGGGTGGGGCGGGACTCGAGTTTGGTCAGGTTCACTTTCCGCGTGGCGAACTCGTTGAGACTTTCGTAGAGCGCCCCGGGGCGGTCCTTGGCGGAGAAAACGATGGAGGTCTTGTCGTTGCCGGTGGGCGGCGTGTCTTTCTTAGCCAGGATGAAGAAGCGCGTGTAGTTGTTGGGGTTGTCCTCGATTTCCCGGGCGAGGATTTTCATGCCGTAGATTTCCGCCGCGCGGGCGCTGGCTACCGCCGCCACGTCTTTCCGTCCCATCTCCTGGACCATCTTGACGCTGCCGGCGGTATCGTAGGCGGGCACCAGTTCCGCGTTGAGATGGCGGAGAAAGTTATGGGACTGTCCCAGCGCCTGGGGGTGGGAATAGACTTTCTTGATGGTGTCCAGTCCCGCTTCCGGGCTGCCGATGAGGCAGTGGATAACGCGGTGCTCGATTTCCCCGCAGACCATCAGGGCGGAATCGAGGAGCAGGTCGTAGACCCGGCTGATGCTGCCCTCCAGGGAGTTCTCGATGGGCACGACGCCGAACTGCGTCTCCTGCACCGCCACAACCCGGAAGACCTCCTCGAAGCTCTCACAGGGGTGGCTCTTGAGGGGGGAGCCGAAGAAGCGGAACGCCGCCTCCTCGCTGTGCGCTCCGAGTTCCCCCTGGAAAGCTACGTCCACCTGCTGCACGTGCTTGGAGATGGTCATTATCTGGCGGTAGACCTTCTCGATATCGTCCTCGTTGATATGGTGCGGGCGGGCGATGTCCTTGACGTGCTCCAGGACTTTCTGCTCCCGCTCGATGTCCTCGATGAACTGGTTCCCTTTCTGCTTCTGCCTGCCGATTTCCCCGGCAACCTGCAGCCGCTGCACCAGCAGTTCGGCTATCCTGGTATCGACCTCGTCGATTTGGCGGCGCAGTTCTTCCAGACTCATTTGACTACCCTCGGGATTATTCCGGCCCTCAGTGCCAGGTCGCAGAGCGTGATGGCCAGCATCGCCGCCACCACGGGTACTGCCCGGGGGACGATGCAGACGTCATGCCGCCCGGTGACGCTGATTTCCGCCGGGGCCATCTCAGCGATATTTACCGTCTCCTGCGGGCGGGCGATGGAGGCGGTGGGTTTTACTGCCACCCGGACCACCAGCGGCATGCCGTTGCTGATGCCGCCGAGGATGCCGCCGGCGTGGTTGCTGGCGGTGACAATCTTTCCATTCTGAATCGTAAAGGGGTCGTTATTCTCGGAGCCGCGCATCCGGGCGGCGGCGAAGCCCGACCCGAACTCCACCCCCTTGACCGCGGGGATGGCGAAAAGGGCTTTCGCCAGCTCGCCGTCGAGGTTGTCGAAAACGGGCTCGCCCAGTTCCGGCGGCAGGTTCACGGCAATCCCCTCGACGATGCCGCCGAGGCTGTCCTTTTCCGCCGCCGCCCGCTCAATCAGCCGGGCCATCTCTTTCTCCGCGGCGGGGTCGGCGCAGGAAAGGGGGCTTTTCTCCGTCCGCTTCCTGATGTCCGTAAAGTCCGACGGCGGTTTGGCCGCGACGCCCCCGATGGCCACGGTGTGCGCCAGCACCTCGATGTCCCGCAGGACGAGCAGCTTCCGGGCGAGCGCGCCCGCCATGACGAAGCCCGCGGTAATCCTGCCGGAAAAGCGTCCGCCGCCGCGCGGGTCGTTAAAGCCGCCGTATTTCATCCGGGCGGTAAAGTCCGCGTGTCCCGGTCGGAGCAGGTGCTGGTTTTTCAGGTAAGCCGAGGAATCGGCGTCTTCGTTCCTGATGAGCATGGCGACGGGTGCGCCGGTGGTGAAGCCGTGGTAGGTGCCGGAGAGGATTTCCACCCGGTCTTTTTCCGCGCGGGGAGTGCTGCCCGGCGTCAGGCCGGGGCGGCGGCGGTCAATGTCCGGCTGGATGTCCGCCGCGGTGAGGGGCAGCCCGGCGGGACAGCCGTCCACGATGACGCCCACGACCGCGCCGTGGCTCTCCCCGAAGCTGGTGACGGTGAACAGTTTTCCCAGACTATTGCTCATCGCGGGTCAGCCTGCCTCCCATTTTCTCTAGTATAGCCCAGAAATCGGGAAATGTCTTGCCCACGCTTTCGGCATCCTTGACGGTTACCCCGCCGAAGGCGGCGCCCAGGACGCTGAAGGCCATGGCGATACGGTGGTCGCCCCATGAGCTGATGCTGCCGCGGTGAGGGCGCCCGCCGGTGATGACCATGCGGTCTTCCTCGACGGTGTTGCGGATGCCCAGTTGGTTCAAGCCCTCCGCGACGGCGGCGACCCGGTCCGACTCCTTGAGGCGGGCGCGGCGGATGCCGGTAAGCTCGCTGGTGCCGTCGGCGGCGGCCGCTAAAACCGCCATCGTCGGCAGCAGGTCGATGCAGTCGCTCAGGTCCGCTTTCAGGGAGCGCAGGGCGGCGTTCCGCACCGTTACCTCGCGACGGTTTACGTTGACCGGCGCGCCCATCTCTTGTAAAAAATCCAGCAGGACGCGGTCGCCCTGCCGGCTGGCGGGCTCGAGATTGGTCACGGTGACCTCGCCGCCGGTAGCGCCCAGCGCCAGCAGGTAGGACGCGGACGACCAGTCGCCTTCCACGTCATAGCGCGCGGGCCGGTAGTCCTGCCGCTTCGCGGTGAAGCCGTCGTCCCTGGCGGTCACTTTCACCCCGAACGTCTGCATACAGTCCAGGGTCATCTCGAGGTAGGGCCGGGAAACGAGGGGAGTGGTGAGGCGGATATTCATTCCCCGGGCGGCCCGGGGCGCGATGAGAAGCAGGGCGGAGATAAACTGGGAGCTGATGTCTCCCCTTATCTCCGTGCTGTTCCCCTCCAGCCGCCCGCCGGTTACCGTGACGGGGGGAAATTCTCCCTCGCTGGAGCATTTGACGCCCAGCTTCTGCAGGGCGGTGACCAGCGGTTTTACCGGGCGCCGGGCGAGGGAAGGTCCGGCGGTGAGACGGCATTCCCCGGGGACCAGGGCGCAGAGGGCGGTCAGGAAGCGCAGGGTGGCGGCGGAGTCCCGGCAGAAAAGCTCCCCGGCGGGGGCGCGCAGAGAGCCGCCGCAGACCTGCCAGACATCCTCCTGTTTCGTCACGGCCACGCCGATTTTGCCCAGCACCTCCGCCGCCGCCTCCGTATCGTCGGCGAGCAGGGGGTGGCGGATATCGCTCGTGCCGGGGGCGAGGGCGCCGCACATCATCCCCCGGATGGTGTAGCTCTTGGAGGAAGGGGCACGGACGGTGCCGCTGATTTCGCTTTTTGCCAGGGAGACGTTCATTCTTCTTCTTTATTCTTTTCCGCCAGGGCTCCGGTGATTTTGTCGACCACCTGCGCGACGGTAAGGTCCGTGGTGTCGATGCGGATGTCCGCCGCGCGCTCGTAGAAGGGACGGCGCTGGTCCAGCATGGTACGGACCTGGGAAGGCTTGGTGATGCTCTGCAGCAGCGGCCTTTTGCCCGGTTCTGCGGAGGCGCGCTTGAGAATGGCCTCGGGGGTGGCGGAGAGCAGGACAATGACCGCCTCCTCCCTGAGGCGTTCCACGTTTATCTGGTTGAGGACGATGCCGCCGCCGCAGGCGATGACCACGTTCTTCCGGCCGGCGACCTCCTTGGTGGCTTCGATTTCCATGGCCCGGAAGTAAATCTCCCCGTCCTTGCGGAAGATTTCCGTGATGTTTTTGCCGACCTGCTGCTCAATCAGGCGGTCGAGCTCGATGAAGTCCTTTTTCAGCTTTTTCGCCAGCGCCATGCCCACGGCGGACTTGCCCGTCCCCATGAAACCGATGAGCGCGATATTACTTTTCATCTTCCTGTTCCTGTGCCTTTAGCGCCGCTGCCCGCATCATCTCCAGGGGGGCTTTCTGCCCGGTCCAGAGCGCGAACGACAGCGCCCCCTGCCAGATGAGCATCTCGATGCCGCCGGTGGCCGCCGCCCCTCCCACCATCGCCTCCCGTAGGAGCCGCGTCTGCCGGGGACGGTAAACGGTATCGAAGACCGCCAGCCCGGTCTTCAGCAGCTCCGCGGGAACGGGTGTTTTCTCGCCGTGGGGCGCCATGCCCACGCTGGTGGCGTTGACCAGGAGGTCGGCGCCGAGCAGCGCCGCCGCGAGGTCAATATTGTTCAACGCGAGCGTCTTTACCGGCCTGCCCGCTACGGGCTTGAGCCAGCGCGCCAGTTCCCGGGCGCGTTCCTGGCTCCGGTTGACCAGGGTCAGGTGCGCGCCCTCGCGAGCGAGGATAAAGCCGATGGCCCGCGCGGCGCCCCCCGCGCCCAGCAGCACCGCGTTTTTGTCCCGCGGCGCCGTCCCGGACTCCAGGAGCGCCTGGTAAAAACCGTCGGCGTCGGTATTGTAGCCGACGAGTCTGCCGGCGTCATTGACGATGGTATTGACCGCGCCGATGCTCTCCGCGGCGGGGTCGAGCCGGTCGAGGAGGGGAATGACGGCTTCCTTGTGGGGGATGGTCACGTTCAGCCCCCGGAGGTTAAGGGCGCGCATCCCCTTGATGGCCTCTTTCAGGGCTTCCCGGGTCACCCGGAAGGGGAGATAGATGCCGTCGATGCCCATCTCCCGGAAAGCGGCATTATGCATCACCGGCGACAGCGTGTGCCCGATGGGGTCGCCGATAACACCGCAGATGATAGTTTTTCCCGTGATATCCTGCGTATCCATTCTAATCGAGCATCCCGTAAAGCCGGTGGAGTGCCGCCGCCGTCAGCTGTCCCGGCGCCGCCTCCCCGCCTTCCTGCACCGCGGCGTAGGTGAAATCGGCCCCCGCCAGCGGGGAAAAGACCCGGCTGATGTGCCCCAGGTCCCCCATGGCGAAGGCGACGATTCTTTTTCCCGGGAAGTCTCCGAGAAGCTGCAGCATGGTAAAATTATCGCCCACGGCCTGGGCGGTGGTGACCACCTTGCCGATATCGGCGCGAGCTTCCAGCTGGCTCCGCACGATGTCCCGCAACGTTTCCGGGGAGGGCGTCCCCACCAGGCTGTGGAAAGAAATCAGGCACTCTTTCTTTTTTTCTTTGATGGCGGCTACCGCAGCCTTCAGGTCCTCCGTGCCTAGCTCGATATCGATAATATCGGCGCCGAGGTCGGCGGCTTTTAACAGCCGGTCGATTCTCTCTTTCTCCGTCCCCGCCCACTGCCCGCCTTCGTCAGCGCAGCGATTGCAGGCAATCCACGGCTTTGAAAGCCCGCCGGCGACCTCCCGCCAGCCCTCGCCGAGGAGGTCGATGCGCACCTCGAAGAGGTCTACGAGCGGGGCGACCGCGGCGATGGCTTCGGGGTCATCAGTGGTGATGGAGGCGCAGATGCGCGGTTTACGCTTCACCGGAAAGCACCTCTTTCACCATCTCCGGACTGACGTCGGCGGTGACGAACGCATCGCCGATGGACCGGAGCAGGACGAAACGCATTTTTCCGTCCCTGACCTTCTTGTCGTGCTGCATCGCCGCCAGCACCGCCTTCGCGTCCATGCCGGGCAGGCTGTTGGGCAGACCGGCGGCTTCAATCAACGAGAGCAGTCGCTCAGCCTCTTCTTCTTTTAATAATCCCATGCGCCGGGAGATACGGGCGGCGGCAGTCATGCCGACGGCTATCGCGTGGCCGTGGGGGACGGCGAAGCCGGAGACCGCCTCGATGGCGTGGCCGACGGTGTGGCCGAAGTTGAGGATGTTGCGTAAGCCGGTATCGGTCTCGTCCTCGCTGACGACCGCCGCCTTGATGCCGGCGGTGCGGAAGACCACCTGCTCGATAACGTGCTCCTCCAGTTTTTTCGCTTTTGCCATGTTCTCTTCCAGGTATTGGAAAAACGGCGCGTCCCGGATGGCGGCGCTTTTAATCACCTCCGCCAGCCCGTTCGCGAGCTCGTTGGGGGGGAGCGTCCGCAGCACCGCCGTGTCCGTGATGACCAGCCGGGGCTGATAAAAAGTCCCGGCCATGTTTTTCAGCTGCCCGACGTCCACCGCCACCTTGCCGCCGATGCTGCTGTCCACCTGCGCCAGCAGGGTGGTGGGTACCTGGACAAGGGGGACGCCGCGCTGGTAGGTGGCGGCCACGAACCCGGCCATGTCCCCGATGACCCCGCCTCCCAGGGCGAGGACCGGCGTCTGCCTCTCCGCGCGCGCCTCAACGAGCTGCCGGTAAAGCCCCCCGGCGGTGTCCAGGGACTTCTGCGCTTCTCCCGCGGGCACGGAAAGCAGCGTCACCTCCCGCCCGGCGGACTTCAGGTCCGCCGTCAGCCGGTCGCCGTAAAGTTTGCGGACGGTGTCGTCGGTGATGATGACCAGCCTGCCGCTAAAGCCCAGCTCCCGCAGCCAGCCGTCAGCGCTGGCGAGCGCCCCGTGCCCGATGCGGATATCGTAACTTTTCTTCCCGAGGGATACCCTGACCTGTTGCATTTGCCCGCAGTTTAACCCTTATCTTTCCGGGATGCAAGCACCCGGCGAATCTGCTGGCAGGCATCAATGACTTCTTTCAACTCATCCGGGGTAATCATCTGCTGCCCGTCCACCAGCGCCTCCGCGGGATTGTAGTGGCTCTCAATCATCAGCCCGCAGGCCCCCGCCGCGACGGCGGCACAGCTCATATTGAAGATGAGGTCGCGCCGCCCGGTGGCGTGGGAGGGGTCGGCGACCACGGGCAGATATGTCTCCTTTTGGATGGCGGGGATGGAGCCCAGGTCGAAGGTGTACCGGGTGTAGTTTCTGCCCTTGCCCAGCGGCAGTATTCCCCGCTCGCAGAGGACGATGTCCTTGTTCCCCTCCGCGGCGATATATTCGGCGAAACCGAGAAACTCGTCGATGCCGGCGCCGAAATGACGCTTGTAGAGGATGGGCTTATGCTGGGCGGCGACGGCGGTGATGAGGTCCTGGTCGTACATATTGCGCGTGCCGATCTGGAACATGTCCACGTACTTGCCCACCAGCGGCACCTGGGTCTCTCCGCGCACCTCGGTCACCACGGCCATCTCAAAGCGGTCGCCCGCTTCTCGGAGCCAGTGCAGCGCTTCTTCGGCACTCTCCGGACCGCTGGCGCCCAGCCCCTGGAAGGCGTGGACGGAGCTTCTCGGCTTGAAGACGCCCCCCCGTAAGATCTGGGCGCCGGCCTTTTTGATGCCCTCGGCGATTTTCATGACCTGCTGCCGGCTTTCCACCGCGCAGGGTCCGGCGATGAAGACCAGGCCGCCGTTGCCGATGCTGGTATTGCCCACCTTGACGACACGGGACTCGCCGGACTCCTCGGCGAACCGCTTGCCGTATTCCTTGCTGATAAGTTTGTAGGGGGACTCCACCATGCGGGCTTCCTTTACCCCCGGCAACAGGGCGAGGCGGGAGAAGGAGACCCTGGTCTCATCACCGATAAGTCCGATGATGGTGCGGAACTCCCCCACGGAGACATCCGCTTTCAGGCCGGCCTTCCGGATTTCCCGGACGACGTTCTCGACTTCCTCTTTGGTGGCTTCGGCTTTCATGATTATCATCTCATCCCCCTGTATTTGTTTTAGATAATGAAAAAGCCCTCTGCGCTCAGAGGGCTCGCTGGTCTTTACGGTATTTCTTTATCGGTTCATCCGCACGTCACGGCCAAGCCCTCCCCCGCAAAGGGGTAGCTAAAATAGTAGCTCCAGAAATAGGCTTTGCCGGACATTCTGTGATGTATCTCCTTAATTCCCGATTGATATATACCACTTTCCCTGCCGGATTGTCAACAGCCTTGAATACGGCAACATTCATTTTGGTCGATTCTATTCCCTACCTTCATTATATATTAAGGGAGAAGAACCGGGAAAGGAGGAATTTGCAGGGGGTCAGGGGGAAAATTTTCCGTACCGGCGGGCTTCTCCTAAGTTCACTCTGGATTTCGTGTGATTCTTGTTGACAGCGCAATACCGCTTATGATAGACTTTAAACTTGGTTGCACAGTGCTCAGCTTTAGCGGCTGAAGAGGAATTTGATACCCTTTTCGCCGCTGGACATAGACGGATGAGCCTAGGCTCATCCCTTTAATTTGTAGGGGGAAAAATAATTAAAGATGCCGACAATTAATCAGCTGGTCCGCAAGGGGCGCCAACAGATGGGAAAGAAAACGAGGACGCCGGCGCTGCGTTTTGTTTACAACGCGCTGCAGAATAAGATGACGCAGGGCAAGGGTTCCCCCCAGAAGCGGGGTGTCTGTGTCCAGGTAAAGACGACCACGCCGAAAAAGCCCAACTCCGCGCTGCGCAAGATTGCCCGGGTGCGGCTGACCAACCACATGGAAGTGACCGCCTATATCCCCGGGGAAGGCCATGAACTCCAGGAGCACTCCGTGGTGCTGATTCGCGGCGGGCGCGTCCCGGACCTGCCCGGCGTGCGTTACCACATCGTCCGGGGGGCGCTGGATACCACCGGCGTGGCGAACCGCCGCCGCGGGCGGAGCAAGTACGGAAGCAAACGTGCCAAGGACAAGGCTGAGATAAGCTAACCGGACGGAGCTGGAAATGCCGAGACGAAATAGACCCGAAAAAAGAGAAGCCATGCCGGACCCCAGGTACCATAGCACCCTGGTCTCCAAGATTGTGAATAAGATAATGTCCTGCGGTAAGAAGCGGACGGCGGAGAGTATCGTTTACGATGCCCTTCAGATACTGGAGCAGCAGTCCGGTAAGGATGCCGTGACGGCTCTGGAGCAGGCGGTCAGAAACGCCACCCCGCTGCTGGAAGTAAAACCCCGCCGTGTTGGCGGCGCTACCTACCAGGTTCCCGTGGAGGTCGAGCCCAACCGCGGGCTGGCGCTGGCGATACGCTGGCTGATTGCTTCCTCGCGGGCGAGGAAGGGAAAGTCCATGGCGGAGAGGCTGGCGGTGGAGCTGGGAGATGCCTTCCAGGGCCAGGGCGTCACGATTAAGAAACGGGAAGATACGCATAAGATGGCGGAGGCCAACCGCGCCTTTGCGCACTACCGCTGGTAGGAGAGACTAAGATTAGCACGGTAATTAATAAGAAAACAGCTGCGGTCGAGGAGAAGGTGACGGAGAGAAGCTTCCTCTTAGAGCATATCCGTAACATCGGCATCATTGCCCATATCGATGCCGGGAAGACGACGGTCACCGAGCGTATCCTTTATTTCACCGGCAAGACTTATAAGGTCGGTGAGGTGCACGACGGGACCGCGGTCATGGACTGGATGGAGCAGGAACGGGAGCGTGGTATCACCATTACCGCGGCAGCGACGACCTGTTACTGGCGCGAACACCGCGTCAATATTATCGATACCCCCGGGCACGTGGACTTCACCGCCGAGGTGGAGCGCAGCCTGCGGGTGCTGGACGGCGGGGTCGTCGTTTTTGACGCCGTCGCCGGCGTTGAGGCGCAGTCGGAGACCGTCTGGAGACAGGCGAACCGCTACCGGGTGCCCCGTATCTGCTTTATCAACAAGATGGACCGCGTGGGCGCCAATTTCGAGCGCACCGTCGCCATGATTGTCAGCCGGCTGAAAGCCAAGCCGCTGGTAGTACAGCTCCCCCTGGGCAAGGAGGAACACTTCAACGGGATAATCGACCTGGTGGAGATGAAAGCGTGGCGCTTCAGCGGCGACGTTGACAGCACGCCGGAAGAGACCGCCATCCCCGCGTCGGAACTCTCCAGCGCCACCGGGGCCCGGCAGACGCTGCTGGAAAAGCTGGCGGAGGATGATGATGTCATCATGGAGGCTTACCTGGAAGGTAAGGACATCAGCAACGCGGAGCTGAAGCAGGCGCTGCGCCGGGTGACGCTGGCGAACAAGGGTGTCCCCGTTCTCTGCGGGAGCGCCCTCAAGAACAAGGGCATCCGCCGTCTGCTGGACGCCGTGGTGGACTATCTCCCCGCGCCTTCGGATACGCCGCCCGTGATGGCGGTGGGCGTGGCCAAGGGCGACGAGATTACCCGCCCCGCCCGGGACGATGCCCCTTTCAGCGCGCTGGCTTTCAAGGTCGTTTCCGACCCCTTCGTGGGGCGGCTGGTCTATTTCCGCGTTTATTCCGGGAAGGTAAAGGTGAGCGCCCAGGTCTATAATTCCACCCGGGGCAAGCGGGAGCGTATCGGGCGGCTCCTGCTGATGCACGCCAACCACCGTGAAGAGGTCACCGAGGCGGACACCGGCGCGATCGTCGCGACGCTGGGACTCAAGGAGACCTTCACCGGGGATACGCTCTGCGACTTCGCCAAGCCGATACTCCTGGAATCCATCCGCTTCCCGGAGCCGGTCATCTCCGTTGCCATTGAGCCGAAGACACGCGCCGACCAGGACAAACTGGGTGAAGCCCTCCAGAAACTGACGGAAGAAGACCCCACCTTCAGGGTGACCTATAATGAAGAGACCGGCCAGACGATTATTTCCGGGATGGGCGAGCTCCACCTCGATGTTATCGTCAGCCGCCTCATCAGTGAGTTCCGCGTCAGCGCCAAGATAGGCAAGCCGAGTGTCGCTTACAAGGAGACGATTACCCGTTCCGTCCAGGCGGAGGGGCGGTTCGTCCGGCAGTCGGGCGGGCATGGCCAGTACGGTCATGTCTGGCTGGAGCTTGAGCCCCTGGAGAGGGGCAGCGGCTTCCAGTTCGTGGACGGCATCAAGGGCGGCACCATCCCGCGGCAGTACATCGCGCCGGTGGGAGCCGGTGTCAAGGAGGCGATGGACGGCGGCGTGGTGGCGGGCTATCCCATGGTGGACATCAAAGCCACCCTGTACGACGGCAGCTACCATGATGTCGACTCCTCCGAGCTTGCCTTCCGCATGGCGGGCTCTCTCGGGTTCAAGAGCGGAGCCCGGAAAGCCGGGCCGATACTGCTGGAGCCCATCATGAAACTGGAAGTGGTCACCCCCGAGCAGTTCATGGGGGACATCATCGGCGATTTGAATTCCAGTCGCGGGCACATTGAGCGCGTGGAGACCCAGGCTGACCTCTACGTGATTCACGGTTACGTGCCTCTGGCGGAGACCTTTGGCTATGCCACCAGGCTGCGCTCCATCACCCAGGGCAGAGCCACCTACTCCATGGAATTCTCCCGCTATCAGCAGGCGCCACCGCAGGTGACGGAGCAAATCGTGGAAAAGGCTGTGGGCAAGAAATATGGCTAAGCAGAAAATCAGGATCCGGCTCAAGGGTTACGACCACAAGATTGTGGACCAGTCTGCGATGCAGATTGTCGAGGCGGTGGAACGCACCGGCGCCATCGTCGTGGGACCGGTGCCGCTGCCGACGCACATCGAGAAATACAGCGTCATCCGCTCCCCCTTTATCGACAAGAACTCCCAGGAGCAGTTTGAAATCCGCACCCACAAACGATTGATTGATATCGTGGAATCGACGTCGAAGACCATCGATTCCCTGACGAAGCTGAATCTCCCCGCCGGGGTAGAGATAGATATTAAATTGTAAGGAAAACGGCATTACGATGGCTTTAGGGATTCTGGGCAAGAAACTGGGGATGACCCAGGCGTACCGTGAGGACGGCACGGTGGTGCCGGTCACGGTGATTGAGGCCGGGCCCTGCACCGTGGTGCAGATAAAGACCACGGCCAGGGAAGGCTATAACTCCGCGCAGCTGGGCTTCAACTCGGTGAAGAAGCTGAATTCCGCCGAGGAAGGACACCTGAAGGGACTGGGGAAGTTCAAGTACCTGCGGGAGTTCCGGGTGGACGACACCGCCGCGCTGGAGGTGGGGCAGAAGGTTGACGTCAGCCTCTTCCAGGCAGGGGACAAGGTGGATATCATCGGGATTTCCAAGGGCAAGGGCTTTGCCGGCGTGGTCAAGCGCCACGGCTTCAGCGGCGGGCCCAAGACCCACGGCCAGTCCGACCGCTGGCGGGCCCCGGGCTCCATCGGCTCGGGAACGACGCCCGGCAGGGTCGTGAAGGGGATGCGCATGGCGGGGCACATGGGGCAGCGCCGGGTCACCCAGCGCAAGCTGGAAGTCTATCAGGCGGACCCCGCCCGCAATCTGTTGCTGGTCAAGGGGGCGGTGCCGGGAAGCCCGTCCCAGTTGTTAATGATTCGGAAATCGGCAGGGAGCAAGTAAGTGCAGGTACCAGTTTACAGTCTCACCGGGGAAGTGGTGAGGAATATCGAAGTGAGCGAACGCCTGTTCAACACCCCTTTCAATGAGGGCGTGGTGCACCAGGCGCTGCTGCGGCAGCAGGCGAACCGCCGCCAGGGCAGCGCGGATACCAAGACGCGTGCCGAGGTGGTGGGCTCGACGGCCAAGCTCTTCCGGCAGAAAGGGACCGGCTCCGCCCGCGCGGGCAGCCGCAAGTCACCTTTGCGCCGGGGTGGCGGGGTCACCTTCGGTCCGCACCCCCGCAGCTATAACCAGGCACTGCCGAAGAAGATGCGGCAACTGGCGCTGCGCTGCGTGCTCTCCAGCAAGGTGGGCGAGGGCACCCTGAAAGTGCTTGATGAGCTGGCTTTCGCGGAGCCGGAGACCAAGCGGATGGCACAGGCTCTGGTGACGCTGGGTGCGCTGGATAAGGCGCTGGTAGTGACGCGGGAGCCGGAAATCAACGTCATCAAGTCCGCGCGGAATATCCCGGGGATAAAGACCATGCCGGCGAACCTGCTGAACGTGATGGACCTGCTTGCCAGCAAGATGGTCCTGATCACGGAGACCGCGGTGCGCCGGGCGGAGGAACTCTGGGGAGAAAACCAGGGAGGGAAAGATGCATCTGTATGAGGTGCTGCGCCGCCCCCTGATTACGGAGAAGAACACGCTGCTCCAGGAGCAGGACAAATATGCTTTCGAGGTAGCGGAGGGAGCCACCAAGCCGATGATCAAGCAGGCGGTGGAGAAGGCTTTCCGCGTAAAGGTTACCGCAGTGAACATCATTCATACCCCGGGGAAGACCCGGATGGTAGGCCGGCGGCGGGTGCAGACCGCGCCCTGGAAAAAGGCGGTCGTGACCCTGCAGCCGGGGAACAAGATAGAATTCTTTGAAGGTGTCTAACTAAGGGAGAGATGGCGTGGCGTTAAAATTATACCGACCGACATCACCCGGACGGCGCGGGATGAGCGGGGCTACTTTTGAGGAGATTACCAAGAGTAATCCGGAAAAGTCGCTGCTGGTATCCAAGAAGAAGCGGGCGGGGCGGAACAACCAGGGGAAAATCACCGTGCGCCATCGCGGCGGCGGTGCCAAGCGCCTGCTGCGCGTGATTGATTTCAAGCGGGACAAGGCCGGAGTTCCCGGTAAGGTGGCGGCGATTGAGTACGACCCGAACCGCTCGGCGTACATCGCGCTGATTCATTACGCGGACGGGGACAAGCGCTATATCCTGGCTCCCCAGGGACTGAATGTGGGGGATGCCGTGATGGCGGGTGCCGGCGCGGAAGTCAAGCCGGGCAACGCCCTGCCGCTGGGACAGATACCCTCCGGGACCTTCATCCATAATATCGAATTACAGAAGGGCAGGGGCGGGCAGCTGGTGCGCAGCGCCGGCGCCGGCGCCCAGCTCATGGCGAAGGAAGGCGACTACACCATGATACGGCTGCCTTCCAGCGAGCTGCGGCGGGTCCGCAGCGAGTGTCTGGCTACGGTGGGGCAGGTCGGAAACCAGGACCATGCCAACATCAGCCTGGGAAAGGCGGGGCGGAAACGCCTCATGGGCTGGCGCCCTACGGTGCGCGGCTCGGCGATGACCCCGCGTGACCATCCCCATGGCGGTGGCGAGGGGCGCTCTCCGATCGGGATGCCCGGGCCGAAGACGCCCTGGGGCAAACCGGCGCTGGGCTACAAGACCCGTAAGCCCAAGGCTTCCGACCGGCTGATTGTCCGGCGGCGCCGAAAAAGGAAAGGTTAAAGCGGGGGAGTAATGTCAAGGTCAATAAAAAAGGGACCGGCCGTCAACGAGAAACTGATGAAAAAGGTGGATGCGCTGATACGTTCCAACCAGAAAGCGGTCATCAAGACCTGGGCGCGCTCCTCGACGATACTGCCCCAGATGGTCGGGCTGACTATCGGGGTGCATGACGGCAGAAGGCACTTGCCCGTTTACATCACGGAAAACATGGTCGGCCATAAGCTCGGGGAGTTTGCCCCCACCCGTGTTTTCCGGGGACATGTCTCCAAGTCTGAGAAAGCCGCCACGAAGCGGAAGTAAGAGCAGGAAGTAAGCAGAAGTGGAAGTTAAAGCAGTCTCCAAGAACACCGGCCTGTCGGCGCGCAAACTGCGCCCCATGGTAACCATGGTGCGGGGAAAGAAAGTAGACGAGGCGTTGAGCATGCTGCGGTTCCACCGGTCTCCGCTCGCCCAGGCGGTGGCGAAAACGGTAAAGTCCGCCGCGGCAAATGCGGAGAACAATTACCAGATGGTACCATCTGGCCTGAAAATAGTGCAGATTTTTGCGGACGAGGCGCGGCCGCTGCGCCGCTACGTACCCCGGTCACGGGGACGGGCCAGCAACATCCGCAAGGGTTCCAGCCACATCACCGTGATTGTTGCGGAGCAGGAGGCCTAATGGGGCACAAAGTACATCCGGTGGGGTTCCGACTCGGGGTTATCCGGGACTGGGAAGCGAAGTGGTATGCCGAGGGGCACTATAGCGAGTTTCTCATGGAGGACGTGAAAATCCGGAACGCCATCCGGTCCAACTACCGGGAAGCTGCGATTTCTCTGGTGGACATTAACCGCCAGGCCAAGGACGTGACGGTCAACCTTTTCACCGCCCGCCCCGGCATCGTTATCGGGAGGGGCGGGTCACGCGTCGATGAGATGCGGGTGCTCCTGGAAACACTAATCGGCAAGAGAGTGCGGCTGAATATCAACGAGATCCGCCAGCCGGAACTCGATGCTTACCTCGTCGCGCGGAACATCGCTGACCAGATAGAGCGGCGGGTGGCTTACCGGCGGGCGATGAAACAGTCTATTTTCCGCACGATGCAGGCGGGCGCTAAGGGCATCCGCATCAGCTGCGCCGGCAGGCTTGGCGACGCCGAGATTGCCCGCCGCCAGACGATGCATGAAGGCCAGGTGCCGCTGCACACCCTGCGGGCGGACATCGATTACGGATTTACCGAGGCGCATACCCAGCTGGGGCGCATCGGGGTGAAGGTCTGGGTGTACAAGGGAGAGGTCCTCCCCGAACCCCGGGTAACGGAGACTGCCGAGGCACCGGCGGAAGCGGGCGCTGAAGCTCCTCCCGAGGCGGAAGAAGCCGCCGCCGGGAAACCGGCGGAGGAGACGGCAGCCGCACCCAAGTCAGCCCCGGCGAGAGCGCGGAAGGCACCAGCCGCCGAAAAAGCCGAACCGGAAACAACCCCGGAGACGGGTAAGACAGAGCCGGGGCCCGCCGCAAAAGCGGAAGCGGCCAAGCCGAAGGCGAGAAAGACCCGCGCGGCAGCCCCGGCAGAACCGGCGGCACCCGCGGAAACCGCCGAGCCGGCGGCTGCGGAAGAGGCCAAACCAGCGCGGAAGAGCCGGAAAAAGGCAACTCCGGAAGCCTCCGCGGACACCGGCGAGGTAACTGCGGAAGAAGCGCAGCCGGCAGCAGAGGACAAAGATGCAGCAGCCTAAACGGGTAAAATATCGGAAAATGCACCGCGGACGTCGCCGGGGTGATGCCCAGGCGGGCACGGAAGTGACGTTCGGCGATTTCGGGATGCAGGCCCTGGAAACACAGTGGATCACCGCCGAGCAGATTGAAGCTGCCCGGCGTGCCATCACGCGGCACCTCCGCCGCGGAGGCAAGGTATGGATACGGGTCTTCCCGGATAAATCGGTAACCAAGAAACCGGCGGAGACACGCCAGGGCGGGGGCAAGGGTGCCCCGGAAGACTGGGTGGCGGTAGTGAAGCCGGGACGGATTATGTTTGAGCTGGGTGGTGTGGGAGAAGAGGTCGCCCGGGAGGCGATCCGTCTGGCGTCCCACAAGCTGCCCATCAAGACACGCTTTGTCCCGCGGGAGAGCGTCGCCGAGGCGGCTGGAGCATAAGCGAGGAGCAGGGAAGAATTGAAAGCTAAAGATGTCCGGACGCTGAGTGATGCTGACCTGACAAAGCAGCTTGAGGAGGCTCATCAGGAGCTTTTTAACCTCCGCTTCCGTCTGGAGACCCGGCAGCTGGTAAACCACCGGGAACTGCGCCGGATGAAGAGGGAAATCGCCCGGCTGCAGACGGTGCTGCGGGAGAGAGCCCTGGGGATAAGGTAGGTTAGTGCATGGAGAGCAAACGTAAGACCATGATTGGGCGCATCGTCGCGGACAAGATGGACAAGACGGTGGTCGTTGCCATAGAGACCACGCGGCGTCATCCCATCTACCATAAGACCCTGAAGCGCCTCAACAAATATAAGGCGCATGATGAGAAGAACGAGTACCGCGTCGGGGATGTGGTGAAGATAGCAGAGACGCGTCCGCTTTCCCGGGAAAAACGGTGGCGGGTGGTGGAAGTAATTACCCGCGGGGAAGTGGCCGAAATCAAGCCCCAGGAGATTCAGTAGGGCTCACCATGATACAGACGTACAGTCGGCTCAAAGTTGCGGATAATACCGGCGCCCGGGAAATAATGTGCATCAACGTCCTGGGGGGGACCAAGAGACGCTATGCGGGGGTGGGGGACATCATCGTGGCTTCCGTGAAGAAGTCCATCCCGGGAGCGACGACGAAGAAGGGGGACGTCGTGCGGGCGGTGATTATCCGCGTGGCGCAGCCATACCGGCGCCCGGACGGCTCTTATATCAAGTTTGATGAGAATGCGGCGGTCATCCTGACGGAAAAGAACAATCCCAAGGGGACGCGCATCTTCGGTCCGGTGGCACGGGAGCTCCGGGAGAAAAATTACACGAAAATCATCTCCCTAGCGCCGGAAGTGCTCTGAGGAAAAAGATGAAAATCAGGAAAAACGATACGGTGATGGTGATTGCCGGTAAAGACCGGGGGAAGAAGGGCAAGGTGCGCTTTGCCTATCCCAAGAAAGGGAAGATAATCATCGAGGGGGTAAACTTCATCAAGAAGCATTCCCGGGCGAAGGGGCAGGTGCGCCAGGCGGGGATTATTGACCTGGAAGCCCCGCTACAGGTCTCCAATGTCATGTTCCTCTGCGATAAGTGCAATCAGCCCTCCCGGATAGGCTCACGCACGCTGGACGACGGGCGGAAGGTGCGCTTCTGCCGTAACTGCCAAGAGGTGATTGATTAATGGCTGGCATGCTGGAAAAGTACCGCCAGGAAGTGGTCCCCGCGATGATGGAGCGCCACGGTTACCAGAACATCATGCAGGTGCCGCGCCTGGTAAAAGTCGGTCTGAACATCGGCGTAGGGGAAGCGATTACCAACGCCAAGGCGATGGAAGCCGCGGAGGCGGACCTCGTCGCCATTTCCGGGCAGCACCCGGTCATCACCCGCGCCCGCAGGTCCATTGCTGCCTTCCGGCTGCGCGAAGGCATGACCATCGGGCTGAAGGTGACGCTGCGCGGCAAGCGCATGTATGATTTCCTGGAACGGCTGGTGAACTCCGTCCTGCCCCGTCTTCAGGACTTCCAGGGGGTCAACCCGGAGTCTTTCGACGGACGCGGCAACTATACTCTGGGATTTAAGGAGCAGGTCTACTTCCCGGAGATAGCCTATGACAAGATTGATAAAGCCCGTGGCCTGGAGGTGTCTATCGTGACCACGGCGAAAACCGATGAGGAAGGCAGGAACCTGCTGGAGCTGATAGGCATGCCTTTCAGAAGGGACTAAATGGCGAAGAAATCGAAAATCATCAAGTCACAGCGGACCCCCAAGTTTAAGGTGCAGGCACGCCATCGCTGCAAGATATGCGGTCGCCCGCGCGCTTATATCCGCAAGTTCGGCCTGTGCCGGATATGTTTCCGCCGGCTCGCGCTCGTGGGACAGCTCCCGGGCGTGCGGAAATCAAGCTGGTAATAGCTGTGCAGGAGTGAAGGGAAAAAGATGCCGATAACTGACCCGATTGCCGATATGCTGACCAGGATACGGAATGCCATCATGGGCCATCATGACAATGTGGTGGTGCCTGCCTCCCGGACGAAGATGTCCATCGCCCGCATCCTGAAAGCCGAAGGCTTTATTACCGATTATGAGGTGGTGAAAGGCAAGGTTGACCGGGAGATTAAGGTCCACCTCAAGTATTACGAAAACCGCGAGCCCGCGATCAGCGGCCTGAAGCGGGTCAGCAAGCCGGGACTGCGGGTCTATGTGCAAAAGACGGAAATCCCCCGGGTTTACGGGGGGTTGGGTATCGCCGTCCTGTCCACCTCGAAAGGGGTGAGGACCGGGCAGGAAGCCTGGAAACAGGGCGTCGGCGGGGAACTGCTGTGCTATATCTGGTAGAGATTTCGGGGAGTTTGTAATGTCTCGTATCGGACGGATGCCCATTGAATTGCCTCAGGGGACCTCGGTGCAAATCGCAGGCGGACAGGTCACGGTAAAAGGTCCCCACGGAGAGTTGAAGCGCAGCTTCGACCCGGAGATGACTATCAGTCAGGAAGGGAACAAGCTGACGGTTACCCGTCCCAGCGATAACCGGAAACACCGGGCGATGCACGGGTTGACCCGCTCTCTCCTGGCGAACATGGTGGAAGGCGTGAGCCGCGGCTTTGAAAAACACCTGGAAATCGTGGGGGTGGGCTACCGGGCGGAGAAAAGCGGGGAAAACCTGACCATCCGGGTGGGCTACTCTCATCCCGTGAATGTTACCCCCCCCGCGGGGGTCACCCTGGCCACGGAGGGCCTCAGCCGCATCAAGGTAGCGGGTATCGACAAGGAAGCCGTGGGGGAAATGGCGGCGAAAATCCGCGCCATCCGTCTCCCGGACTCCTACAAGGGCAAAGGCATCCGCTACGCCGGTGAGGTGGTCCGCCTGAAACCGGGCAAAGCCGGAAAGGTTGTGGGCAAGAAGTAAGATGGAGAAGAATAAAAATCGTGAAGCACGTCTGCGGAGGCACCAGAGGGTGCGGCGTAAGGTGCACGGCACCGCCGATAGCCCTCGCCTCGCTGTTTTTCGCAGCCTGAACCACATCTATGCCCAGGTCATCGATGACGTCCAGGGGCATACCCTGGCGGCGGCGTCCACGCTGGACACAGAGGTGAAAGCAGAGGCCAACGGCAAGGCGAAAAAGGAGAAAGCGGAGCTCGTGGGTGCCCTGGTCGCGAAGCGCGCCATCGAGAAGGGCGTCAAGCAGGTGGCTTTTGACCGCGGCGGCTACCAGTATCACGGACGGGTGAAAGCCCTGGCGGAGGCCGCGCGCAAGGGTGGTCTGAAGTTCTAGGAGAATCATGAAAGAGGCGATAAGCAGAATTGACCCGACCGATTTGAACCTCAATGACAAGTTGATTTTCATCAACCGCGTCGCCAAGGTGATGAAGGGCGGCAAGCGGCTGCGCTTCAGCGCGCTGGTGGTGACCGGTGACGGTGAGGGACACGTGGGTCTGGGCATCGGTAAAGCGAACGAGGTCCCGGCGGCGATTAATAAAGCGGGCGCCCGGGCGAAAAAGGCCCTGGTGAAAGTCCCCCTGGAGGGCGGCTCCATCCCGCACGAGATTATGGTCAGGTTTGGCGGCGCGAAGGTGTTCCTGAGACCCGCCGCCCCCGGTACCGGGGTCATCGCCGGCGGCAGCACGCGCGCCGTGCTGGAAGCCTGTGGGGTCAAGGACATCCTCACCAAGTCCCTGGGCAGCTCCAACCATATCAACGTCGCCAAAGCCACCATCATAGCGTTGCAGCAGCTGCGCAACCCTAAGGAAGCGGTCGCCCGGCGCAAGGCGGCGGTAGTCCCGGAGGAGGCGAAGTCCAGTGGCTAAGCTGCAGATAACCTGGATAAAGAGCGCCGCGGGGTACGAGCGGAGCCAGGCGCGGACCCTGCGCACGCTCGGTTTCCATCGGCTTCACGAGAGCGTGGTGCATGATGACAGCGGGGCGCTGCGCGGTATGATACAGAAAGTAAGACATCTAGTAAAGGTAGAAGCGGTCAGTGGTTAATCAAAGTAGTTTATCACCGGTACCCGGTTCCAAGAAGGCGCGCAAGCGCGTTGGCAGGGGCGACGGCAGCGGTCACGGCAGCTACTCGGGAAAGGGCAGCAAGGGCCAGAAGTCCCGCGCTGGCGCCAAGATACGTCCCGGATTCGAGGGCGGGCAGCTGCCCCTGATCAAGCGTCTGCCCCGGAAGCGCGGCTTTACCAATATCTTCCGCATAGAATACAGCGTGGTCAACGTCGGTGAGCTCAGCGGTTTTACCGCCGGGACGGAAGTTACGCCCGAGGCACTGAAGACTGCCGGACTGGTGAAATCATTACGGCAGCCGGTAAAGGTCCTGGCCGGGGGCGAGATAACTCAGGCCCTGGTGGTGAAAGCCGACCGGTTCTCCGCCGCGGCGAAAGCCAAGATTGAAGCTGCCGGCGGGAAGGCCGAGGAGGTAGTTCATGCGTCCCCGGCAGAGTAGGCCCCGCCTGCTTCAGGCGATGATTGATGCTTTCAGCCTGCCGGACCTGCGGCGGCGTATCATCGTTACCCTGGCTGTCCTCGCTATTTTCCGTTTCGTGGCGCACGTGCCCCTGCCGGGCGTAGACCTCACGGCGCTGAATGCCCTTTTCGAGCGTAATGCTCTGCTCGGCATGCTCGACCTGTTCAGCGGCGGGGCGATGCGGCGTCTCAGCGTGGCGGCGATGGGGGTCTATCCCTACATTACCTCTTCCATCATCATGATGTTGCTGGTGCCCATTATCCCCAGCCTGCAGGCACTTTCCCAGGAAGGGGAATCAGGCCGGAACCGGATTAACCTGATAACCCACTGGCTGACCGTGCCCCTGGCGGCACTGAACGGCTACGGACAGCTGGTCTTCCTGCAGCGCCAGGGGGTGCTGATGGAGACCGGGGTACTCGCCACCACGGCCTCCGTGCTGGCGCTGGTGGCCGGGACCATGTTCCTGGTCTGGCTCGGAGAGCAGATTACCCTTTACGGCATCGGCAACGGTATCTCTATCATTATCTTCGGGGGCATTGTCGCCGGTCTGCCGGAATTGGTGGGGCAGGGCTTCCTGGCGAAGGAAAACTTCGGCGGGCTCGCTATCTACGGGATTATCGTCATCGTGACGATGGTGGTCATCGTCATCTTTACCGAGGCGCACCGCCGTATTCCGGTGCAGTACGCGCGCAGCGTTTTCCGGGGCGGCAGGATGTACCGGCAGTCCGGCTCCAGCCATATCCCGCTGCGGGTAAACGCCGCCGGGATGATCCCCCTCATCTTCGCCATGTCCATCGTGCTCTTTCCGGGGGTGGTCGCCAGCTACTTCGTCAGCCCCGGTGCGCCCGGCTTTGCCGATACCGTGGTCCGGCTGTTTGACCCCAATGCGGCGCTGCCGGCGGGTTTCTTTTACTGGTTGCTTTATTTCATCCTGGCGGTCGCATTCACCTTTTTCTATACCATGGTGGTCTTCCAGCAGCAGGACCTGCCGGGCACTTTGCAGAAGCAGGGGGGGTTCATCCCCGGTATCCGTCCGGGGAAGAATACCACCAGTTACCTTAACAGCGTGATTAACCGCATCACCTGGGCGGGGGCGCTCTTCCTGGCGGGGGTGGCGATAATGCCCTTCGTAGCGCGGACCGTGACCAACGTCCAGGTCATCCAGCTTTCCAGCTTGGGCCTGCTGATTATGGTCGGTGTTATCCTGGATACGATGAAACAGCTTGAGGCGCAGCTCGTGATGCGCCGCTATGAGGGATTTATCCGGTAGGGGGCAGCGTGTATCTTGTTCTTTTGGGTGCGCCCGGAGCCGGGAAAGGTACCCAGGCGGTAAACCTGGCGGAGAGGCTGGGAGTGGTACAGGTGGCCTCCGGCGATCTCTTCCGGAAGGCGCTGGCGGAAAAAACGCCGCTGGGCCGGCAGGCCCAGTCTTATATGGAAAAGGGACAGCTGGTCCCGAACGATATTACCGTAAAAATGGTGCTGGAGAGGCTGGCGAAACCCGACTGCGCCCGGGGGGCGGTGCTGGACGGCTTTCCGCGGACCCTGGAGCAGGCGCAGGCGTTGGACACGGCGCTGAAGAGCCAGGGCAAGGCGATCGACCGGGTGGTCTACATCGCCGTGGCCGAAGCGGAGCTGCTGAAACGGCTGAGCGGGCGCTGGATTTGCCGCAACTGCCAGGCGCCCTACCACGAGGTGGACTCACCGCCGAAAACGCCCGGCGAGTGCGACCGGTGCGGCGGCGAGCTTTACCAGCGCGCCGATGATAAGGTGGAAACGGTGCGGGAGAGGCTCAAGGTGTACTTCTCCGAGACCGCGCCGCTGATTGATTATTATCGGAAGGCCGGGAAACTGGTGGAGGTAGACGGCGTGGGCACGGTGGCCGGGGTGGGGCAGCGCATTGCCGCCGCCCTGCCGGAGAACCGGTAAGGCATGGGGATTATCATCAAGTCTCCGGAGGAGATTGCCGCCATGCGGCGGGCGGGACAGATAGTCGCCCGGGTACTGGACACGATGGTGAAAAAACTGAGACCGGGAATGAAGACCCGGGAACTGGACACGATTGCGGAGCAGGAGGTGAGGAAGCTGGATGCGGTGCCGTCTTTCAAGGGCTACCACGGCTTTCCCGCCAGCATCTGCGCCTCAATCAATGACGAGATTGTGCACGGGATACCGGGAGACCGGGTAATCGAGGAGGGCGATATTATCTCGCTGGATTTCGGCGCGATTTATCAGGGCTTTCACGGCGACGCGGCGGTGACCGTGGCGGTGGGTAAAACCAGTGCCCCGGCGGTAAAGCTCGTCGCGGCCGCGCGCGGGGCGCTGCAGGCGGGCATTGCCGCCGCCCGTCCCGGCACGGGGCTGGGTGACGTCTCCGTGGCGATACAGCGTTACGCGGAGTCCCGCGGATTTTCCGTGGTCCGGGAATACACCGGGCACGGCATCGGGCGGGAGATGCATGAGGAGCCCCAGGTGCCTAATTTCGGTACGCCGGGCACGGGGCCGGTACTGGCGAAAGGAATGACCCTGGCGCTGGAGCCGATGCTCAACGCAGGGGACTGGCATACGCGGGTGGAGGCGGACCGCTGGACGGTAAGGACGGCGGACGGCAGTCTTTCCGCGCATTTCGAGCATACGATTGCGATAACTGACGAGGAGCCGGAGGTGTTGACCAGAGGGGTTTATGCCTAAAAAAGAGGCGATTGAGGTCGAGGGCACAGTGGTGGAAGCGTTGCCCAACGCGATGTTCCGGGTAGAGCTCCCCACGAAGCATGAGGTGCTGGCGCACATCTCGGGTAAGATGCGCATCCACTACATCCGTATCCTGCCCGGGGACAAGGTGCTGATTGAACTCTCACCGTATGACCTCAATCGGGGGCGGATTACCTACCGGTTCAAGTAAGAGGGGGATGAGCGATGAAGGTCCGGGCTTCTGTGAAAACGATGTGCGAAAAATGTAAAATAGTCAAGCGGCGGGGCGTGATGAGGGTTATCTGCTCCAATCCGAAGCATAAGCAGCGGCAGGGTTAGGAGCGCAAGGAGGCAGAAGATGGCACGTATTTCGGGCGTTGATATTCCGGGAAACAAGCAGGCCTGGGTTTCCCTGCAGTATATCTACGGCATCGGGCCGGCGACCAGTCGGAAGATACTGGATAGCGCGGGGGTAGCCCACGATGCCAAGGTCAGCAGCCTCAGCGAGGAGGAGATTAACAAGCTCCGGGAAATCATTGACAAGCAGTACCGGATAGAAGGCGACCTGCGGAAAGAGATTAACTTCAACATCAAGCGTCTGGTGGAGATTGGCAGTTACCGGGGTTCCCGGCACCGCCGCAGCCTTCCGGCACACGGGCAGCGCACCCGCACCAATGCCCGCACCAAGCGCGGCACGCGCAAGACCGTGGCGGGCAGGGGCCAGAGGCGCGGCATGGCGAAGAAGTAAGCCGGGATAACCGTTTAGGAGGGAACTATGGCACAGAAGAAGCGAGCAAAAACGCGGAAAAGAGAACGGAAATCGATTCCGGTGGGCCGGGCTTATATCCAGTCTACCTTCAATAATACCGTCGTGACGCTCACCGACTCCGAAGGGAACGTCATCGCCTGGGGCAGTTCCGGCACATCCGGTTTCAAGGGCTCGCGGAAGGGGACGCCTTACGCCGCCCAGCTTGCCGCCCGCGATGCCGCCCGGAAGGCGATGGTGCACGGCTTGCGGCAGGTGGAGGTCTACGTGAAAGGACCGGGCAGCGGGCGTGAAGCCGCTATCCGTTCTTTGCAGAGTTCCGGCCTCTACATCACCGGCATACGGGACGTTACCCCCGTGCCGCACAACGGCTGCCGCCCGCCCAAGCGGAGAAGGGTGTAAATATGGCGAGATATACGGATGCGGTCTGCCGGCTGTGCCGGCGCAGCGGGACCAAGCTGTTTCTGAAGGGTGACCGCTGTTTCACGCCCAAGTGCGGCGTGGAAAAACGCCCCAAGCCCCCGGGACAGGGGATGACCCGGCGGCGCCCGAGGATTTCCGACCGCGGCCTTCAGCTGCGGGAGAAGCAGAAAGCACGCTACACCTACGGGCTGCTGGAGCGCCAGTTCCGGCGTTTCTTTGCGCTGGCGGAGCGGCAGGCGGGGATTACCGGTGATAACCTGGCGGTGCTCCTGGAGCGGCGTCTGGACAACGTGATTTACCGCCTCGGCTTTGCGGACTCCCGTCCCCAGGCGCGCCAGCTGGTGCGTCACGGGCATTTCCTGCTGAACGGACGCAAGACCAACATCCCTTCCTGCTGGGTCAAGGAAGGGGATGAAATCCGCTGGCGGGAAGGCAGCACCAAGACGGAATATTACAAGGTGCTTGCCGAAAATATCGGCGGCAAAACGGTGGCGAACTGGCTGAGCCTGGACCGGCAGACGCTGGTGGGCCGGGTCATTTCCCTGCCGACCATCGAGGATGCGGAAGTCAAGTTCGATGGTAAAGCCATCGTCGAGCACTATTCCAGGTAATTGCGGGTAAAGGTTAAGAAAAGAGGAGGTGGCTTGTTTTGTCGCGACTAGTTGTCCCTAACATTGATTGTGTCGAGTCCGTTGATAACTACGGGAGATTCGTCGCCGAGCCACTGGAGACGGGATTCGGGGTGACGCTGGGTAACTCGCTGCGCCGGGCGCTGCTGGGATTTCTGCCGGGGGCCGCGGTGACCAGGGTGAAGGTGGACGGCATCCAGCACGAGTTTTCCGTTTTACCGGAAGCCAAAGAGGACGTCATGGAGTTCCTGCTGAACGTCAAGGAACTGCGCTTGAAGCCGATTACCGGGCGGCCCGGTAATCTCGTTCTCGAGGTCCAGGGAGACGGGAAGGTCAGCGCGGCGGACATCAAGCCCTCGGCGGACTTTGAAATCGCCAATCCCGAGCTTTGCCTGGTAACCCTCAGCTCCCCGAAGGCCAAGCTGTACGTGGAGTTTGAGGTGGAGCTGGGCGTGGGCTACCAGACGGCGGTATCCAGCAATGATATGCCGGTGGGCACGATTCCGGTGGACGCTATTTTCACGCCCATCCGGAAAGTCAATTATAACGTGTCGAAGGTGCATTTCGGCCAGGAGACCAGCCGGGAAAAGCTGACCCTGGAGGTCTGGACGGACGGAACGATATCTCCGGTGGATGCGGTGAGCCAGGGTGCGACGATTCTTATCGAGCAGCTGACACCCTTCGTGGACTATGCCAAGGTCTCCCAGATGAAGGAAGAGGAGCGGCTCATCCGGATGTCAATCCCGGACGAGAAGTACAACATGCCCGTGGAGCAGCTGGACCTCTCCGTGCGCACCATGAACTGCCTGCGGCGCTCCAACATCGCTACCGTCGGAGAGCTCATCGGCAAGGGCGCCAAGGAGCTCCTGAAGCTGCGTAACTTCGGGCAGAAATCCTTCCTGGAAATCGAGGAGAAGCTGGAGGGCATGGGGCTGTCCCTGAACGCCTCGGCGGAGGTCGAGGAGGGCGATAATCCCGAAAAGTCAGCCAAGAAAGCGGGAGCCACCGCCACGGCGGAGGCGGAAGAGCCCGCAACCGGGGGCGAGCCCGAATCCGAACCTGGTGAAACTGAATCTGAATCTGAATCTGGAGAAGAAGTGTCATGAGACACCGTATTGCCGGGAAAAAACTGGACAGGACCTCGGAGCACCGGAAGGCGCTTTACCGTAATCTGGTGACGGACCTGCTGGACCACGGCAAGATAGTGACCACGGAAGCCAAGGCAAAAGCAGTGAAGCCCCTGGCGGAGCGCGTCATTACCCTGGGCAAGAAGGGCGGCCTGCATAACTACCGCCAGGCGCTGTCTTATATTTATGACGAGAAGGTCACGGAGAAGCTATTCGCGGATGTGGCGCCCCGCTATAAGGAGCGCCCCGGGGGCTATACCCGCATCGTCAAGCTGGGATACCGGCCGGGTGACGGTGCGCTCAAGGTGAAACTGGAGCTGGTAGAGTAACCCGCCGGACGCAGGACGGCAGCTTTGGCAGTCCGCAAGATTGTCCTGGTGGTGGAATATGACGGGAGCGATTACTCTGGCTTCCAGCTGCAGGTAGGGCAACCCACGGTGCAGGGAGCGCTGGAAGCGGCGCTCTACCGGTTGACCGGGGAAAAGCGCCGGGTGATGGCCGCCAGCCGGACGGACGCCGGGGTGCATGCCGAGGAACAGGTGGTCAGCTTCCGGACGGAGGCGGCAGTGCCGCTGACGGCCTTTGTCGGGGGTCTGAACCACTACCTGGCGGAGGACATCGCCGTGAAAGCGGCGTACCCGGTGGCGGAGGGATTTAATGTCCGGAGGGACGCCGTCAGCCGGGAATATGAGTACTGGATTGATAACAGCCCCACGCGGGCGCCGCTGCGGCGGGGCAGATATTACCGGGTCTCCGGAGACCTGGACGAGGCGATGATGGATGCGGCGAGCCAGCTGCTGCCGGGGAAACAGGATTTCGCCTCGTTCGTCCCGGAGAGCGAGCTGGCGCTGAGGAGTCCGGTAAAGGAGGTCTACCGGGCGGGCGTGAAACGGGAAGGGGTGGTGGTGACCTTCAGCATGGTGGCGGACTCCTTTTTGCGCCACCAGATACGGAATATCGTAGGTTCGCTGCTGAAAGTGGGGCAGCACAGGATGACGGTAGGGGAGTTTGGTGATATACTGGAAGCCCGGTCCCCGGGAAAAGGGGGTCCCAGGGCTCCCGCCTGCGGGCTGCGTCTGCGGCGGGTGAATTACGCGGTGCCCCTGCCGGAGTTGAGCGAGGAGACAGGACATGAAGACTTATAGCGTGAAAGCGGGGGACATCAAGCGCGAGTGGCACCTGATTGATGCCTCCGGGAAGATTCTGGGGAGAATGGCGGTGGACATCGCCCGCCTGCTCATGGGCAAGCATAAGCCCATCTTTACCCCCAACCAGGACACGGGGGACTACGTGGTGGTGGTGAACGCGGCCCAGGTCAAGGTGACCGGGGATAAAGAGCACAAGAAACTGTATTACCGTCATTCCGGTTATCCCGGGGGAATGAAGGTGGCGTCGCTGGAGAAGGTGCAGCAGAAGGACCCTACGAGGATCATCGAGCATGCGGTCAAGGGGATGTTGCCCCGGAACCGGCTGGGCGCCGCCATGATAAAGAAACTGCGGGTCTATGCCGGCGCAGAACACCCGCACCTGGCCCAGCTGCAGGCGGAAGCGGCGGAGAAGTAGTTGACATAAGAGTTGGGTCGAGGAAAGGAGAAAGCAATGGACAAGCAGGCTTATTTTTACGGGACGGGAAGGCGCAAGGAGGCGGTCGCCAGGGTAAAGCTGCTTCCCGGCAACGGCGCTTTCATCATCAATAATCGTCCCCTTGAAGAGTATTTTCCCTCTCTGGAACAGCAGAGAGTGATCTTACAGCCTTTCCAGGTCACCGAGACGGCGGGGAAGTATAACGCCGTGGTGAAGGTGGAGGGCGGCGGCGTCAGCGGCCAGAGCGGGGCGGTCTCTCACGGGGTCTCCCGGGCGCTGGTGGTCGCGGACGAGCGCCTGAAGCCGCTGCTGCGCCAGTACGGGCTGCTGACCCGTGATGCGCGGGTCAAGGAGCGGAAGAAAGTCGGTCTGCGCCGGGCGCGCAAGGCACCGCAGTACACCAAGCGTTAATCTGACGACAGGAGAACAAAAGACGGCGCGGGCGAAAAACCCGCGCCGTTTCTTTTTAACCGCGGGACAGCTGCTCTTTCAGGTAGTCGATGACTTCCACGGGGGAGGGGTTGGTGCGGTAGAGGAGCGCCAGGTAGTAACTGACCATGTCCCCGAAGTGCACCAGGCTCATCATCTGGCTCAGGGCGCCCTTGCCTTCCCCGTCGACGAAGTCATAACTGACCCCGGCGCGGTCCAGCAGCTCGCAGGTGACGCGGTAGCGCAGCTGCACCCGGGGATGGAAGGACGGGGCGCGCAGGAGGACGACCCTCACCCGGCTGACGATTTCCTCGGGCAGGGGAAAGCCGACGGTGGCGTTATGGTTCAGCTCCGGGAAAATCTCGTAAAAAGCCCACGCCTTGCTGTTCTCGTTAATCTGCGTCTTCCAACGGTGGGCGACCTCGGCGAGGACGCCGGCGCCGTAAATCACCGGCAGGCAGTCGAAGAAGCCCTGCGCCAGCTGCTTGGCGGGATTGGACGCCGCGGGCACCGCCGCGCCGATTCTCCGGCCCAAATCGGGGAGAATCTCGAGCATCTCGTCGACCTCGGCGGACTTGTCCCCGATGAAGCCCAGTTTCTGGAGGAAGCCGAGGACGGGGAGAAAGCTGTAGCCCAGTGCGGCGCGGGGCTGGGCTTTATATGTGATGGTCCAGACGGGGATTTCGCAGTCCTCGGCAATCTCTTTGATTTTACCGCCGGTGGTGAGAACCAGCTTTTTCGCCCCGGTTTTGAGCGCCTGCTCGAAGGCGTTGAGGGTCTCTTCGGTGTTTCCCGAATAGCTCGAGGCGATGACCAGTGTTTTGTCATCGACGAAGGCGGGCAGGTCGTAATCACGCTGGATGATAATGGGGATTTTTGCTTCCGTG
>JBDRGD010000072.1:0-22813 GCA_043818095.1 Chloroflexota bacterium | reverse complement strand
ACCGGCGTCAGGGCGATGCTGACCTTCGGTTTGACCTTCCGGTGTTGCTTTAGCATCTCGGTCAGGTCAATCTCAGTAATGACGTCTCCGTTAAAGACCAGAAAGGGCTCGTCCAGGTGGGCTTCCGCGAGTTTCACCGCTCCCGCGGTGCCCAGCGGCTGGTCCTCCACGCTGTAGACCAGTTTCACCCCGAGCTGCGCCCCGTCACCGAGGTGGCTCTGGATGGGGTCGGGCAGATACCCGAGGGCGAGAATCGCCTCGTCCACGCCGTGGAGCTTCAGGTATTCCAGCAGGTGCACCAGGAAGGGCTTGTTCAGTATCGGCACCATGGCTTTGGGGATTTTCCAGGTCAGCGGACGGAGCCTCGTGCCCTCGCCGCCGATGAGAATCACCACCTTCAAGTCTTCACTTCCAGTGCCGAGTAAGACTCCAGCCTGTCCCCCATAATCTCGCTGAACTTCTTCAGGTCGACTTTGCGGGGCGGGTTGCTGATGTGGGGCTTGGCCACCTTTTCTCCCGGCTTCAGACCGTTCTGCTGCATAAGCTCGGCGATGATAACCTTCTTGGTATCCTTCTCGCAGAGCGGGGAATGGTAAATGGAACCCAGTCCCGGCAGGAGCATCTCCACGAGTACGTGCTTTCCGCCCTTTTCTTCATGCAGATGGGGGTTCCTCGTTTCAATCTGAAAGATTTCAATGCCCTGTTTGGCCACAGCGGGCTGTCCCACCGGGAGCACGCCCCCGAAACCCTCAAAGATAGATACCAGCTCGTAGGGCTCCACGGCATAGCCGGACGCGTAAGGCAGGATTTCCGCCAGCTTCAGGCTCATCGCGTGTTCCCCGGCATTCCCCGTCTTGATAATCTCCGTTTCAAAGCCGGTCTTGCTGGAAATCAGGGCATTCATGCAGCGGTTGGTGATTTCGGATACGCGGCCGTAGCGCCGGAAGAAAATACCGGCCTCGACCTTAGGCTTATAGCGCCAGAGAATCCGCACCATGACGTACGGGGACTTCGCCATACTGATGCCGGAAGCAAAACAGCGGACGTATTCCCAGACCGCCCCGGGAAAGTAGTTATCAGCATCGATAAAGCCGATATATTCCTTTTTCAGGGCCATCGCCATGATGATGGAGGCCACCATCCCCTCCGCCTTGCCGTTACGCACCAGTCCGTCGTCGCCCAGCAAGTCCCGGTAACCGGACTCCGCCAGCGCCTGCGCCAGCAGCGGGTCTTTCTGGTGGATGATGTAAGCCTGCCGTCGGGTGAAATGACAGAACTGGCTCAGTGAGTCCTGCTCCATGCGGAACCGGTCCACGCGCTTCCGCTGGCTGTTGGACACGACGATTATCAGGCATTCGTGCGGCACCCCGCTGATTACCCCTTCGAAAAGCTTCAGCTTCTCGTCCTTGGTGGGGATGACAATCACCATCTTCTCCTCGATGTCCTTGATGACATCCTCGGTTACCTGCTGTGCCGCGATTTTCTCCTCTACCGGGGTGTCCTTGCTCCGGCCTGAGTCCAACTCCAGGACTTTCTGGACCTCGTTAATCCGCACCGAGCCGAACCGCTCGGTATAACGGGGGCTTTCTATCCTCATCTTTCTTTTCCTCCTGCTTAGGGGTCCCGGGAAAAAAGCTCCCCCCATTTTAATCTATCCGGTGGCCGGTGTCTACGCAGCCGTATTGACTATTCTCGGGGTATTTTTGTGGTCGGCGCCTCTCTTGTGCTAGAATAGGCATGGCACCGGTCCCGCCTCATCAGTCGGAGCCAGAGTTATCCGGATTACACTCCAGGGGGTATGTCTTGACGCCGAGAGGAACGACCGTAACAGAGGCTACCGCCAGCGAAACAGCCCTGAACGATATCTTGGGGCGCCACAGACCGGAGCCGGGACAGCTCGTTCCGGTTCTGCTCGAGGTGCAGGACAGCTTCGGCTATCTCCCCGCTGATATAATCAGTAATGTTGCCTCTTTCCTGGGAACGGCCGTGGGCCAGATTTACTCGGTGGCTTCCTTTTATTCCCATTTTCGTCTCAAGCCGGTGGGGAGGCACCGCCTTACCGTCTGCCTGGGGACCTCCTGCTATATCCACGGCGCCCCGAAGATAATGACGGAACTGGAAAAAGAGACCGGCATTAAGGACGGTGAAACCTCTGAAGACATGGCTTACACCCTGGAATCCGTGGCTTGCGTCGGCTGCTGTGCCCTGGCGCCGGTGGTGAAGGTTAACGGCGCCGTCCATGCTGAGATGACCCCACAGCGGGTGAAAGCGGTCGTCCCCAGCCGCGAGGAGGGCAAGCGTGCCGCCTGAGCCCCAGACCCTCATCGTCTGTCAGGGAACGGGCTGCGTTTCCTGCGGCGCCCAGGAAATCCAGGTGGCCCTGGAAGCGGAAATCACCCGCCTGAACCTTAACGGCAGCGTCGAGGTCAAGCCCACCGGCTGTCACGGCTTCTGCCAGCGCGGCCCCATCGTTGTCGTCGAGCCTCAGGGCATCTTCTACTCCAAGCTGAAAACGGAAGACGTGCCCGAGATTGCCCATTCCCTCATCCCGGGGGAAAAGCCGGTCTCGCGCCTGCTCTATCACGATTCCGTGATTGACCGTCCCGCGCTTACCTATCACGACGTCCCGTTTTACTTCAAACAGCAGCGCACGGTGCTACGGAACCTGGGCAGGATAAACCCCGAGGACATTAACGATTACCTTGCCGCAGGTGGCTACCAGGCGCTGAGGGGCACGTTGCATGATATGACCCCGCCGCAGATTGTCTCCGAAGTAAAGCGCTCCGGCCTGCGGGGACTGGGCGGCGCCGGTTTCCCCACCGGGACAAAGTGGGAAGCCGCCCGGCGCGCAAGGGGCAAGCCCAAGTACGTTATCTGCAATGCGGACGAGGGCGACCCCGGGGCTTTCCAGGACCGCTCGCTGCTGGAAGGCGACCCGCACTCCGTCCTGGAAGGGATGGCGATTGCCGGCTACGCCGTGGGTGCGCACCAGGGCTATGTCTACGTGCGTGCCGAGTATCCCCTGGCGGTGAAACGCCTGAAGGTGGCCATCGAGCAAGCGCGCGAACAGGGGTTCCTGGGGAAAGACGTCGCCGGCAGCGGTTATGACTTCGAAGTGGAAATCTTCCAGGGGGCGGGCGCTTTCGTCTGCGGCGAATCCACCGCGCTGACGCTTTCCATCGAGGGAAAACGGGGCTGGCCCAAGCCGTTCCCGCGCCCCCGCACCACGGAAGCCGGCCTGTGGGGTAAGCCGACGCTGCTGAACAACGTGAAAACCTTCGCCAATATTCCCCTGATTATGAAAAACGGCTGGCAATGGTTCGCCCGCCGGGGCACCGAGAACAGCAAGGGCACCGCCATCTTCTCGCTGACGGGCAAGGTCGTCAACCACGGGCTTATCGAGGTGCCGATGGGCACCCGTCTGCGGGACATCATCTACGACATCGGCGGCGGCATTCCCGGCGGCAGGGACTTCAAAGCGATACAGACCGGTGGGCCGTCCGGAGGGTGCCTTCCCGTAAGCCTGTTGAACATGCCCGTCGATTTCGAGTCGCTTAACTCGGCAGGCTCGATGATGGGCTCCGGGGGTATGGTGGTGATGGACCAGGACACCTGCATGGTGGACGTGGCGCATTACTTCCTGGACTTCACCCGGAAAGAGTCCTGCGGGCAGTGCATCCCCTGCCGGGTGGGCGCCAAGCAGATGTTCGCCATCCTGGACGGCATTATTAACCGCGAGGGCCGTCCCGGTGACATCGAGCTCCTGGAAGAGCTGGGCCGGTCCATGTCACGCACCTCTATCTGCGGCCTAGGACAGACCGCGGCGAACCCGGTGCTGAGCACCATCCGCTATTTCCGTGACGAGTATGAGGCCCATATCCATGAGAAAAGGTGCCCCGCCGGCACCTGCCGCGCATTCTTATGAACGTAATAAGACGCAGAAAAAAGGTAAAGCTGACCATTGACGGGCAGGAGATTACCGCCCCGGCGGGAGCGTCCGTCCTCGAGGCCGCTCTGGCGAATGACATCTACATCCCGCATCTCTGCCACCATCCCGCGCTGCCCGCGGCAGGGGCATGCCGGATGTGCCTGGTGGAGGTGGGAGAGGGACAGATGGTCATGTCCTGCCGGACGCCGGTCGCCGCCGGGATGGTCATCCGGACGAAGAGCCCGGGGATTGACCGCCTCGTGCGCCCGGTTATCGAGATGCTCATCGCAGACCACCACGAGAGCTGCCGGGGCTGTCCCAGCAGCGGGCACTGCGAGCTGCAGCGCGTCATGGCACACCTGCGCATCGACCGGCGGCGCGTACGCCGGCTGAAGCTGCCCGACAAACAGCTGCCGCTGGATACCTCCAGTCCCTGCTTCGATTACGACCCCAACCGCTGCGTCCTCTGCGGCATTTGTGTGCAGACCTGCGCGCAGCGCCAAGGTGAGAGCATGCTGCACTTCGTTGAACGGGGCTACGGCACCAAGATTGCCTATTTCGGCGATGAGACTCAGTGCAGCGACTGCGGGAAAGAATGCATGGCGCGGTGCCCGGTGGGCGTCCTCCTGCCCAAGAGCGCCCCACCCCCCGAAGAGGCGTGAAAACCTTTTCCCTGAAGCCGCTGGCCATCCTGCTGATAGCACCGGTATCTTCATTACCGTCCTGGGGCTGGCGCTGCTTTTCGGCTCTAATATCCCCTTCCCGGGCAGGTTTGCCGGGTGACATCGCGATTAACCGGGAGAATCTCCACTTCTATTTCCCCCTGGGCACCTCCCTCATCATCAGCCTGCTGCTGACCGTCGTCATCAACCTCCTGCTTAAATTGTTCGGCAGATAGAGCGTGCCCGCTAAAGGGTTGCCTGCCGACCTTTAAACCGCTAATATGGAAGCAGAACCATGGAATCAATGATACGCTGGCACGAGCGGGAACCCGGAGAAGTCCTCCAGCTGCTGGAGACGCGGCGTTCCGGACTGACGGCTGCCGAGTCTGCAGAGCGGCTCCAGGGGTACGGCCCCAATGAGCTACAGGGGAAACCCCAGACCCCCGCGATAATCGTCTTTCTCCAGCAGTTTCTCAGCCCCCTGATTTACGTGCTCCTGGTGGCGGCGGTGGTCTCCCTGGTCGTCCAGCACTACCTGGATGCCGTCGTGATTCTGGGCGTACTGGTGCTCAATGCCATTATCGGCTATTTCCAGGAGACCCGGGCGGAGCAGGCCATGGCCGCCCTGTTGGAGATGGCGGCGCCCAAAGCCAAAGTGCGGCGCGAAAGCAACCTGCGCCTGATGCCCGCGCGTGAGCTGGTGCCGGGGGATATCGTCCTGCTGGAGACCGGGGACAAGGTGCCCGCGGACGCCCGCCTTATCGACGTGTCCAATTTGAAGGTGAATGAATCTTCTCTTACCGGAGAATCCATTCCCGTGGACAAACATACCCGCCCTATCCGCGAGGAGGTCGTGCTGGCGGAGCAGAAGAACATGGTGCACCTGGGAACGATTATTACCAGCGGGCGCGCGACGGCGGTGGTAGTGCAGACCGGCATGACCACCGAAATGGGAAGGATTGCCACCGGTATCCAGGAAGTCAAGCCGGAAAAAACGCCTCTGCAAAAGAGCATCAGCAAGCTGAGCCGCTTCCTGGTCTTTCTGTTCCTGGGCATCTGCGGGCTGCTGGTATTCGTCGGCGTGTTCCGGGGGCTGGGGCTGCTGGAAATGTTCCTCCTGGCGGTCGCCGCCGCCGTTTCCGCGATACCGGAAGGCCTGCCTGCCGTGGTGACGGTTACCCTGGCTATCGGCTTGCGGATAATGGCGAACCGCAACGCCATCATACGTAAACTGGTGGCGGTGGAAACGCTGGGTTCCGCCACGATTATCTGCTCGGACAAGACCGGGACGCTGACGCTGAACCAGATGACCGTGCGCCGTCTTTACCTGGATGGACAGTGGGTGGAGGTAACCGGGGAAGGCTATAGGCCGGAGGGCGATTTTCTGGTAGACGGTAAGATGGTAAGACCCGCGGAGGACACTTCTTTAGCCCTGCTGCTGAGAATCGGCGCGCTTTGCAACGATTCCCTGCTCAGCCGCGGCGATACCTGCTGCGACATCGTCGGGGACCCTACGGAGGGGGCGCTCGTCGTGGCGGCGGCAAAAGCCGGCATGGACAAGGAGACACTGGAGAAAAGCTATCCGAGGCTCGACGAGATTCCGTTCCAGAGCGAGCGGCAATACATGGCGACACTCCATCCCCGGGACGGCGGACGCGTGGTCTACGTCAAGGGGTCGCCGGAAAAAGTCCTTTCCCTGAGTACCCGCATCCGCAAGGACGGGGAAACCTTCCCCTTTCAGGCGGCGGACGTCGAGGAGGTAATGGCGGCGAGCACGGCGATGGCGCAGGGCGCGATGCGGGTCATCGCACTGGGTTATATCGAGCTGGAGCGCGAGCCGGCGGACCTGGAAGACGCCGATATGAAAGGGAACGTTATCTTCGTGGGGCTGGCGGGCATGGCGGACCCGCCACGCGAGGAGGCGAAAAACGCCATCAAGCTCTGCCGCCAGGCGGGGATACGGGTGGTCATGATTACCGGCGATTACAAGGTCACCGCCGAATCCATCGCCCGCCAGCTGGAACTGCCCGTCGGAAAGGCGATAAGCGGCTCGGAACTGCGGGAGATGAGCGACGAGCAGCTTGCCGCCGAGGTGGAGAATATCTCCGTCTTCGCCCGCATCGAGCCACTGCAGAAGCTGCGCATCGTGACCGCCCTGAAAAGCCGCGGCCATGTGGTGGCGATGACCGGCGACGGCGTGAACGACGCCCCGGCGCTCAAGGCGGCTAACATCGGCATAGCGATGGGGGTTACCGGCACCGACGTCGCCAAGGAAGCCGCGGATATGATCCTCGCCGACGATAACTTCGCCTCCATAGTGGCGGCAGTCGAGGAGGGACGCGCGATATTCAGCCGGTTGCGTAACGTTGTCTTTTTCCTGCTCAGCACCAACATCGGGGAACTGCTGGCGCTGATCTCCACCATCTTTTTCATCGGTAAGGCGCCGCTGCTGGCGGTGCAGATTATCTGGGTGAACCTGGTCACGGACACGGCAGCCGCGATTCCCCTGGGACTGGAGCCGAAGAGCGGTAATGAGCTGCGCCAGATGCCGCGTCACTCCGCGGTGGGGCTGGTCTATCCGGGGCTGCTGATACGCATCGGCGTCCTGGGGCTGATTATGGGTACCAGCATCCTGCTGGTCTTTAACTGGGCTCTGGCGCGGTTCAGCCTGGAAGAGGCAAGGACGATTGCCTTCTGCACGATGGTCACCTTCGAGTGGTTCCGCGCCTTTAACGCCCGTTCCGATGAAGTAACGATCTTCCGTATCGGGGTCTTCCGCAACTACTGGCTGCTGCGCACCATTTCCCTGGCTATCCTGCTCCAGATGGCGGTGATTTACGTTCCTTTCCTGCGCATGGCGTTCCACACGGTGCCGCTGGGTCTGGAACAATGGGGTGTTATCGTTATTCCCGGCATCAGCCTCTTCATCATCGAAGAGCTGCGCAAGGTCTTCTTCCCCCGGCTCTACTCCCTGGGGAAGTGGCGCCCGGCGTTCCGCCGATAGCCCTCCGGCTCTTCGGCGCTGTTCACCGTAAGCTGGACCAGCTCGGACAGGGCGGGATGAATATGCTGCCCCCCGTTAATCTCATCGATATGACCGCCGGAGACCATGGCATTGACCACTTCCTGGATGAGGATGGGGGCATAAGGGCCGATAATGTGGAAACCCAGGATATGCTCGCTCTTCTTATCGACGATGACCTTGGCGAAGCCCTCGGTCTCCATCATCGCTTCACCCTTGGCGACATCGCTGTAGTGCGCCACGCCGACGAGCACCTCGTGGTCTTTGCGGGCGGCGGCCTCGGTAAGACCTACGGAGGCAATCTGGGGATGGGAATAGACCGCGTGGGGCACCGTGCTCCAGTCAACGACGAGCTTCCCATCGTACAGCAGGTTATGGGTTACGATGGCTGCCTCTTGGTTGGCCTCGTGGGTGAACATCTGCTGCCCGTTGGCGTCCCCGATAGCGTAAATCCCCTTCTTGCTGGTCTCCAGGTGCTCGTTGACCTGGATGAAGCCCCGCTGGTCGGTCTTTACCCCGGTTTTCTCCACGTCAAGCAGGTCGGCGTTTGACCTCCTCCCCACCGCCATCAGTATCCGTTCCGCCCGGAACTCCCCGGGGGCGCCGGTTTTCCGGTCTTTGACGGTGACGCTGGCGCCGTCACGGTGCGGGCGCACCTCTCCCGCCTGGACGCCGGTGACAATCTCCATGCGTTCCGCCAGCTTTTTACGCAGAAGTTCGGCGATTTCCGGCTCCTCGGCGAGGACGAGCCGGTCTGCCATTTCCAGCATGGTCACTTTCGTGCCCATGGCGGCAAAGAAGTGCCCGTATTCCACGGCGATATAGCCGCCGCCGATGATTATCAGGCTCTCCGGCAGTTTCCGCAGGTGCAGTAACGTCTCGTTAGTCAGGTAGTCCACTTTATCAATGCCTTTCAGCGGCGGGATGAAAGGCCGGGAGCCGGAGGCGATAATGATTTTATCTCCCTTTATCTTTTTACCGCCCACTTCCATCGTGTAGTCGGCGACGAAGCGGCCCTCTCCCTCGTACAGGTCCAGGTTTTCCGCGTTGCGGAGGCCTTCCCTCATGTGACGCTGACTTTCGCTGATAATCTTGCGCATACGCCGCATGATGGCGGAAAAATCGATGCTTTTGATTTCCGCCTTGATACCCAGCCTGGCGGCTTCCCGGATTTCCATTATCCGGTCAGCAGGGAAAATAAGCATCTTGGAGGGGATACAGCCCACGTTGAGACAGGTGCCTCCCAGCGGGCCGCGGTCCACCAGCGCAATCTTTAAGCCGTGGTGAGTGCCTTCGTCCACCAGGGTCATGCCGGACCCGGAGCCGATAACAATCATGTCGTAATGCTTCATCGTTTTCCTCCTGCGCCCGGAATCCGGGATAGCACCATTCACGCCGGACGCAGCTGGCGATATCTCATCATCCCCCGTCCGTCTGGGGGAAGGCGACCTCCGTGTAAAGGTATTCCACCCGGTGCTTGTGTCCCATCTCCTGGTCCGCCAGCTCCAGGAACAGCCCCTTTATCCTGCCCTCGGGGTGAATGCCCGCCAGCGCCAGGTAAAAATCGTGAGAGACCTTCTCCCGGTTAGCCGCGAGCAGGAAGGCGTCCTTCAGGGATATGTCAGGGGTAACCGCGGGCTGGTCCAGGGCCTCCGCGATGCGGTAGTCGATACGCTGGCCGGAATGCAGCGCGCCTTCTTTAATCTCGCCCCGCCAGTATTCCTCCAGCAGCTTGCGGTGCCCGTCCTCCTGTTTCGCCAGGTCCCGGAAGGCATCCTTCACGGCGGGTTCGGTAACGGACTCGCTCATGCCCTCGTAAAGGCGATGCGCTTCAATTTCTTTCTGTATTGCTCCCGCGAGAACTTCATTCAGGGTCAACGGTTCATTACTCATTCTTTACCTCCGAAAAGGCGCATATGCTCCTTGCGCATGCAGCGATCCATGACCACCAGCAGACCGGCTTTCCGGGCGCTGGCGGCGGCTGCCTCACTGATAACCCCTTCCTGCATCCATACCGCCTTCGCGCCGATGCGGATAGCCTCGTCGACCACCGGCGGAACGTCTTCCGGCTTACGGAAGATGTCCACCACCTCCACTGTCTCCGGGACGGCGCTCAGGCTGGGATAGCTGGTCCGGCCCTGTACCGTCTTTTCCCCGGGGTTCACGGGAATGACCTGATAGCCCTGGCCGGTGAGATACTCGTTAACGCGGTAGCTGGGGCGCTCGGGATTGGCGGAAGCCCCCACCATAGCGATAACCCGGTACCGGCGCAGAATCTTCGCCTCCGTGGAATTCTCCGGCATTCAGTCGCCCAGTCCTTGCTTCAGCGCCGATAGCTGCCGCAGGTGTGATTTTTCCTCACTGATAATGCGGTCTATCGCTCCCAGACGCGCCGGCAGGAGGTCCCGGAGCTCGTAGTAAAAGAGGATGGCGTCCTTTTCCGCCCGGATAGCTACCTCCAGGGCCTTCGCCACGGTGTCCGCCTGCACGGTAAGCTCGCTGGTCAGCAGGTCATCGGTAAAAACGGCGCTGTCCAGCAGCGATTGGAGGTATTCCCGGTATTCGGGGTCCATGTCGGCGGGACTGCTTTTCCCCACTTCCGGGAGCATTTCCTCGAAAATGAGGATGTGTTCCCTCTCCATGCTCGCCAGGTGCAGGAAGGTGTGGCTCACCGTCTCGTCATCAACGGACCTCGCCATCACCTCGTAGAAGGCGATGCCTCTCCTCTCGTTGCCGGTGGCGATGTTCAGCAGGTCCGACTCGGAGAAATGTATCGACATCTCGCACCTCCTCTTTATTCCAGTTTACCGGATAATCATTATTATCGCCAGCCCTCGGCGGTTGTCAATTTTTACCAGAGGCAGTATATAACTCAAATATCGCGTTGGGGATGGCCGATAAGACCGCATAGCTGCACATTTTGCTTGTGTCATTAAACGAAAAGTAATATAATAGCGGTATGATGAACAGCAAACTTGATGAAAGACTGATTCAACTATTACAGGAAGACGGCCGGCAGAGCAGCAATGTGCTTGCCAAAAAGCTGGGCGTAAGCTCGGCGACGGTGCGGAGACGCATCAAAAGACTGGTACAGGCCGGACTACTGCGTATCGTGGGACTGGTGGACCCGGACAAGGCCGGCCTGCCTTTTACCGCCATCATCGCCCTGGACGTCAGTCACGACCGCCTGGACAACGCCCTGAAATCGCTGGCATCCCGTCCGGAGGTAATCTGGGTCTGCGCGACCACGGGGCGATTCGACGTTATCGCCATCGCCCATTTCCCGACGTCCGCGGATTTCTCGAATTTCCTGCGCGAAGAGCTGGCGAGAATCGATGGCTTGAAGGACAGCGAGACTTTCCTCTGCCTGCACACCGAGAAGGGACGCTACCAGTACCTCTAGCCGGGCGCCTGCCGGGAACGTCCCCGCGGCACCGGGGCATTGCCGAGCCGCCGGACCAGGACGCTGAGGATAAGCCCCGTGGAGATGCTGAGCAGCCCGGTGGTAATCAGCAGCATGGAGACCAGCGCGGAGCCCACCTGCATTACCTGCTCTGCCCTCAGGGTCTGTATCACGAGGAAGCCGATGATAATGCCGAAGATGATGCAGACCGTGCCGATGCCGCCGAAGACGAGCAGTGGCCTTCGCTCCGAAATCATGTAGCCGATACGGCTGAATACGCTCAGTCCGTGCATCACCGGGTTTAGCGTGGAGCTGTCCGGGGAATAGGAGACGGAGATGGGCACCTCGGTGATTATCAGGCCTTTCCTAGCAGCCGCGGTGACAATCTCCGAAGAGACCGCCATACCATTTTCCCGCAGCTCCAGCTCTTTGACTGCCTTGCGGGAATAAGCCCGGAAACCGGACTCGGTATCCTTCAGTTTCTCCCGGGAGGCGATGGTAGTCATCGTGGTGAGCACCTTCTGGCCCACCCGGCGGTAGCGGGGAATGGCCTCCTGATGCTTTTCCCGGGAGCCGATGACCACGTCCGCACCGGCGTTCACCGCATCCACCAGCCGGGGAATTTCCTCGGGATTGTGCTGGGAATCGGCATCCAGGATAACGAGGACATCGGGGTCTTCCTCACGGGCGGCGGCGAAGATGCTCTGGATGGCGCTGCCGTAGCCCCGGTTCTCCCCGTGACGGACAACGCGGGCGCCGGCAAGCTCGGCAATCATGGCCGTGCGGTCGGCGCTGCCGTCATCGACCACGACTACCAGTGACGCCTGTTTCTTCGCCTGGAGGACGATGCTGCCGATGTATTTTCCCTCGTTGTAGGCGGGCATGGCAACGATTATTTTCTGCTGGACTTTTTCGCTCACCTGCTCCTGTCTCCCGGTGCGGCGGTGGGCCGCTCAGTTAAATCCTACCATAAAAACGGGACCTGTCAATAAGGCTGATATCCACATGGTATTTCACGGTGTTCTCCGAGAATTGGTGTCGCCCTCTGGTTTGCCGTAGAATAATATCAGGAGTCCGACAGCGTTAAGGAGGCTGTATGATGTTCTGGGGAGACGGTATGGGCTGGTGGCTCTTCGGCGGTATCTCGATGGTGGTGTTCTGGGGAGCGGTAATCTTTTTGGTTGTCTGGGTGGTCCGCAAGCTGGCCCAGCCGGCGGACGGCCGGAAAGATAACAGGAGCGCCCTGGACATCGCCCGGGAACGCTATGCCAGGGGTGAGATTTCCCGGGAAGAATTCGAGCAGCTGAAAAAAGACCTTTCCTGACCCCCTGAATAACCGGACGCCAAGGTCAGAACTTCACCGTGGGGAAGAGCCGGCCGTCCGTATGGGGCAGGAAGAGCGCCGCCACAAACTCGTTCATGAA
This sequence comes from Chloroflexota bacterium, assembly GCA_043818095.1. Classification (GTDB taxonomy): domain Bacteria; phylum Chloroflexota; class Dehalococcoidia; order Dehalococcoidales; family RBG-16-60-22; genus JBDRGD01. The sequence goes on along the minus strand of JBDRGD010000072.1, from coordinate 10,374 downwards.
GGGCGCATAGGTCGAAAGCTCGATATTGGTCATCTTTTTGGCGATATTTACCCCTCTTTCGAATGCCGAGGTGGACAGCAGGGCCATGCGCGCTCCCATGACCGAACTGTTGCCGATGAACTGGATACGTTTCCGGTCGATATCCGGCAGCAGCCCGATGGCCACACCCTTTTCGATGTCCAGCGAAGCCCCGAACCCGCCCGCCAGGTAAACGGCGTCCAGCTGGTCGAACCTCATGCCGATGTAGTCCATCAGGGACTTGAGCGCCGCGAAGACAGCACCCTTGGACTTGATGATGTTGGCGATATCCGTCTCGGTAATCGTGACCGGCTCCCCGGTCTCGGTTTCCTCCCCGAAAGCCAGGACATACTCGGCGGCTCTGCCCGTTTTGAGCATGCGCTTGCTCCGGGAGGAAAGGGTGAACTTACCGTCCTGGCTGATGATGCCGTTGCGGACAAGCTCGTAGATAGCATCTATCAGCCCGGAGCCGCAGATACCCCGCGGTTTGCCGTTACTGATGGTCTGGTATTCGGCCTTTCCCCGGGTTATCTTTACTTTCTCGATTGCCCCCTTCGTGGCGCGCATCCCCCACCGCGTCCCCCCGCCCTCGAAGGCGGGCCCCGCCGAGGCGGAGCAGCAGACAATCCACTCGTTGTTACCTACCGCAATCTCCCCGTTGGTGCCGACATCGATAAGACAGCGCACCTCCGGGTGGTCCGCCAGCCCGCAGGCAAGGATACCGGCGACAGTGTCCCCGCCCACGTAGCTCGCCACGCTGGGCATCACCTCCAGGACACCATCGGGATTGATATTCAGCCCCGCGTCCTTCGCCGTCACCTGGGGATAAACGGTAGCGGTGGGCACGTAAGGCTCCAGCCTGATGGAGCAGGGCGTGAGGCCCAGCAGGAAGTGGCTCATGGTGGTATTGCCGGCCGCCACCATGCCGTAAATATCGCTGGACTTAATCCCTTTCTCCTGGGTCAGCGCCCGCGTCAGGGTATTGATATTGGTGACGACCGCTTCCCGCATGGATTCCAGGGAGCCCTTGCCGCAGGCAAAAATCATCCGGGAGATAACGTCCTCCCCGTAACGCGCCTGGAGATTATGGTTCCCCTCCACGCCGATAACCTTCCCCGTTTTCAGCTGGACCAGCTGCACCACCACCGTGGTCGTCCCCACGTCCACCGCCAGGCCGTAGCTCTGCTCCGTGGTGTTCCCCGGCTCCACCGCCAGCAGTCGCCCCCCGCCACCACCACGCCTCGCCACTACCGCCGTTACCTTCCAGTGATTGTCGCGCAGCGCCCCGGAGAGCTGCCGCAGGCATCCCAGGGAAACCTCGTAACCGGGGTAAGGCAGTTTCTTCCGCAGCTCCCGCACCACGCGGTCGATATCCGCCACGTTATCGTTCGTCACGGGCGGCGGCAGTTCCAGGTAAACCTTGGTCACCAGCGGCTCGAAAAGGGTGGCGGGGTCGTGGTCTACACGGTGCAAGGCGGTTTTCAAGGGCTCGCTGTAAGTGAAATCTTTGCCCTCGGTGATAATCTTCTCCATCTCAAGTCGCGACTTGGCGGGGACCATGACCTCCAGGTTATCCCGCACCGGGGTCTGGCAGGCCAGGACGAAGCCCCGCCGGACCTCTTCGCCGGAGAAGAACCCGATGGCGTGTTTGTCCGCCTTGGCGTGGCCGGAAACCACCTGCAGACGGCACTCCCCGCAGAGGCCCTGTCCGCCGCAAACGCTGTTTACGAAGACACCGGCCTCTTCGGCAGCTTCCAGGAGGGTCGTTCCCTCCGGGACGGTGACTACCTTGTTGTCCGGCAGGAAGGTTACCTTAAATTTATCCGGCATGTCGTTTCCCTCGTGCTGTTCCCAAGTTAATATTCTGGACTGCGCCCGCCCCTCCTGTCAAGAGGCGTTGGGTGCGACCTTTATCACATACATCGCGCCGTGTAACGATTAAAATATCCGTGATATAATAATTCTCAAAGGAGGGTAACTCACATGGGTTGAGGGACGGTAGACTGGAGCTTCATTAGGGAGCTCGAAGAGCGTATGGCCCAGGAGAAAGCCGAACGCGAAAAGGAAGAAAAGAAAAAGAAGTCTCTGCCGGATAAGGGAACCTTTCCCCCCGGGAACTAGCCCGGGGAGGCCGGATGCTTCTTCTTTTTACAGAGACCGCATAGCTTTAAGGAGGCGAAAATGCCAGGTATTGGGGAAAAATTCCAGACCGCCGATTGGAAGACGGAAAAGCATGTCCCGGCGATTGACTGTCCGGACAAGGTCAAAGCCGACCAGATGTTCCCCGTAAAGGTTGTCCTGGGCAAGGAAGTGGCCCATCCCAACACCACGGAGCACCATATCCGCTGGATTTCCGTATACTTCCTCCCCGACGGGGCGAAATTCCCCTTCCAGGTGGGACATTACGAGTTCACCGCACACGGTGAGTCCACCGAGGGCCCCAACCAGGGGCCGGTGTACACCAATCACGAGATTACCACTACGGTAAAAATCAGCAAGCCGGGGGTAATCTACGCCACCGCCCTCTGCAACATCCACGGTCTCTGGGAATCATCCAAGGCGGTAGCCATTAGTTAAATAGTACTATCGTTTGTAAATTCGCTCGTTCGAGGGGCTGGGAAGGCACTTGCCACCAGCCCCTTTTGCGTTATAATATCAATGCACAGTACCACGGAAGGAACCCCGGAAATAATGAGGCACCCACGCCGGACCATAAAAACCAGAATCCTCCATGTTCTCGGTGTAATTTTGGCGGCGGTCGGTTATAACGGGCTGGTTTTCCGTGAAGCCCGAAACGCCGCCCGGGCGGCGAACAAGCCCCTGCTCAACGCCGGCTGCAAGGCCTCTTTCACGGAAATGAGCGATGTCAACCTGGATATCGTGCCCCGGCCAGCCCCCCGTTTCGTTCAGGGCGACATCCAGCACCTGGACATGTTCCAGGACAAGCAGTTCGGCGCGGTCTATGCCTCCCACGTCCTCGAGCACGTACCCGACCCGGATGCCGCCCTCAGCGAGCTGCACCGCGTCGCCGAGAATGTTTTTATCATCACCCCCCTGCCCATCTATCCCTGGGCGTGGCTGTATCCCGGCCACCGCTGGGTCTTTCTGGGCACCAACCGCATCTGCCGCATTCCGGCCCGGTGGCAGCCCCGGGAAGACTGACGCATCCGGACATTCTCCCCACGGTTTACGCCACGCCAGCGGTGTTCTATACTGAATACATCAATCGGTGACCGCAGGAGACGGCGGCGGCAGGCCGGAGGGTTGATGTTTCGCAGTATTCAGGGTCGTATTACCATCTGGTTGGTCATCGTCGTCCTGGTCTGCATGGGCGCGCTGGGAACCTTCCTTATCCGCTCCTTCCACGACATGCAGATGCGGAACCTGCATGACCAGCTTTCGAGCGAAGCCCGGATTCTGGCCGCCACGGCCCGTCCCCACCTTGCCGGCCCGGACCAGACGGAGCTTCAATCTCTTTCACAGGAGCTCGGTCAGGAAATCAGCGCCAGGATTACCATCATTGCCGTTGACGGCACCGTTATTGCTGATTCCCAGGAAAATCCCGCCGTCATGGAAAACCACCTTGGCCGTCCCGAGGTCAGGGGTGCCTTAGCTGCCGGTTACGGAGAGAGCACCCGTTACAGCACCACGCTGAAGCAGAGGATGATGTACGTTGCGGTCAGCATCAACGACGGCGGCGTAGTTTTAGGCATAGCCCGTGTGGCCCTGCCGCTGGTCTATCTGGAAAACTTCGCCAATCTGCTTACCGGGACGGTGGTCGCGTCAATCTCCGTCGCCGGGATTCTCGCCATCCTGGCAGCCTGGCTGGTTACCCGTACCACCACACAATCCCTCCGGGAGCTTACCGGCGCGGCGCAGCACCTGACCTCCGGTGACCTGAATCCCCGGATTCCCATCCGCAGCAGCGACGAGGCCGGTCAGCTCGCCCAGGCTTTCCGCAACATGACGGGCAACCTCCAGGAAATGGTAGATACCATCAATACTGACCGGGCGAAGCTGGCCAGCATACTGGACAACATGACGGACGGCATCATCATGACGGACAGCGATGGTAACGTTACCCTGGCGAACAAGGCGGCTGAGCGTTTCTTCAAATTCAGCGCGGCCGCGATGATCTCACGACCGGTTATCGAGGTGGTGCGCGACCACGAGATTGAAGAACTGCGGCGCCGGTGCCTGCAATCCCGTGAGCCGCAGGCCGCCCACTTTGAAGCCAGCCTCTCCCAGCGTTTCCTCCGAACGTTCGCTATCCCCGGCGCTCCCGGACAGCCCGGCGGCGTCCTCCTCCTCTTCCAGGACCTCACCGAGATGCGCACTTTGCAGACCATGCGGCGAGAGATGGTCGGCAACATTTCCCACGAGTTCCGGACGCCGCTGGCCAGCCTGAAAGCCATGGTCGAAACTTTACAGAGCGGCGCCCTCGACGACCGCGCCGCCGCCATGGATTTCTTGGGCAGGATTAACGGGGAAATCGACCGCCTGACGCAGATGGTCGCCGAGCTGACGGAGCTTTCCCGCATCGAGACCGGCGGCGTGGCGCTGAAAAGGGCACCCGTGGACCTTAACCGGCTTGCCGGGCAGGTCATTGCCGACCTGAGCCCCCAGGCGGAGAGGAAGGGTATTTCGCTGAACCAGGAACCCGCCGCGGATTTGCCGCCCGTTCCCGCGGACCGGGACCGGCTCTGCCAGGTGCTCACCAACCTGCTGCACAATGCCATCAAGTTCACGCCTGACGGCGGCAGAATCACGGTCAGCACGGAGCTCGCCGGGGACACGGCCGCCGTGCAGGTGACGGACAGCGGTATGGGAATTTCCCCGGAGGACCTGCCCCATGTCTTCGAGCGCTTCTATAAGGCGGACAAAGCCCGCTCGGGAAGCGGCACCGGGCTGGGCCTGGCGATTGCCCGGCATATCGTCGAAGCCCACGGCGGGGACATCCAGGCCATCAGCGAGGAAGGCAAAGGCGCCACCTTCCGCTTCCGCCTGCCCCTGTCCGCCCCGGATTCACCGGAATCTTAATCCGGCTTTAGGCCGGCTTTACCGCGCCCGCCTCCCCACCGGGTTCCGCGCCGTCCTTTGTATTCCGACGGCGCACCGTGCGGACAAGCAGGAAAACGATTACTGCCACGAGCAGGCCGCCACCCCAAGGGAGGAATTTCCCGTATTGTTCCAGTTGGTCCGGCAGCAGGCCGATGAGGAAGTTGGCGGCTTTATCCGGCAGCAGGCCGGTAAGCATACTCGCAGCTTTATCCAGCATACCTCCCGCAACGATGACCGGCAGGGAAATCTCCTGCGGCTGCGCCCCGGACTTCTCCCCGGTGAAGTAAGCGAGTATCTTCCCGTTCACCTGATAAACGCCCGACTGGATGGCGGTAAGATAGACTTCTTCCGCACGGACCTCCCCCGGCTCCAGCTTCAGGGTTGTCCGGAATTGTCCGTTCCCGTCCCTGAGGAACGGCGCGGCGGGACTGCCCAGCGCCAGGGGCACGTCCAGGGCCACCTCCACCAGCATCAGCACCTCCGGCGAAGGGTTCTGCAGGTACAGCCGCAGGACAACATCCTGTCCTACCACTACTTTATCGTTCTCCACCTCGAAGATGACCCCCGGTTCGATAGGCAAAGCCGCTTCTTTATTGTCTTCCACCGTCACGGCGGGGCTCTCTGTGGAAACAACCTCTGCGGGCGCCGCGTTCGCCAGCAGCGCTACCGTCCTGGTATTATCGGCCAAGTCACGCTCGAAATACGGCGTATCGCCGTTCACCACCGCGCGGGCTTGATGTACCCCCGGCACCGCATTCCAGGAAAACTCCACGGCAACTTGCCCCCCGGGAACGAGCGCCGGCAGCTTCCGGCTGTCCGCCAGGGTGTCGCCGAGGTAAAACGAAAGCACTGACGGCGGGGAATCACCCTGCCCCCCGTTCCCCACGCGGACGCGAAAGACCACGCGGGTCCCCTCCTCCGGTTCTTTCGGCGACCAGCTCACGTCATCGATAAGCAAATCATAGCCGGGGAAGCGTACCACCACGACGTTATTTTCCTCGTCGAGTTCGGTGATGCTCTCCTCGGCATCCAGGACCGACCGGAAGACCGCGGGGCCGGGCGGTGCCGTCCAGGAGAAAATCCGGGTAACCTCCGCCCCGGGGACCAGGGCCTCGATATAGTGACGCCCCCGGGGGGCATCGTCCAGGAAATAGCTGCCGTAGGACGGCGCCGCGCGGTAGCTGCCCCGGTTGCTGATGGTCACGGTCAGGCTGACTTCATCTCCGGGGGCAGGGTCTGCCGGTTCCCATCTGAGGTCCGTGATGGCCAGGTCCGGCGCGGCCACGGAAATATCCACCGTCCCGGTGTTATTGTCCTCGTTGCTTTCCGCCAGCCTCTCCTCGGTATCGGCCACAGCGGTTACGCGCTGTTTCCCCGGCTGCGCTTTCCAGATGAACATCACGCTGCCCTCCCCGCCGGGCACTATGGGACTCAGCAAAGCAGTGTCATGGAAGCCGCTGTCGAGCGAAAAATCGAGATTGGTCCAGGCGGACTGTCCGCTGCCCTGGTTCCGGACAGAGACGATGAAGGTTACCTCATCCCCGACGGCCGGGCTCGGCGGAGACCAGCTGATTCCGCTCACGCGCAGGTCCGCCGCGGCAAGCTCGGCAGACACAAGTTTCACCGAGGTCGTGTTATTGGCTTCGTTGCTTTCCACGACATAGTCGCCGCCGTCCGCCACCGCCCGGAGAGTGTGTGTCCCCTTCAGCGCCGTCCAGGCAAAAGTGGCGTTTTCGCTGGCTCCCGCCTCTAAATCCCCGATATGCACGGTGCGCATTTCCTCGTCGATAAAGAAATGGAGGAGGGAAGGAGTTGACAGCCATTTTCCGCGGTTTATCACCGTAACTGTAAAAGTCACGTGGTGCGCCGCCAGCGGTGTTTCCGGTGACCAGCTTATGCTTGATACCGCCAGATCCGGCGCCAGAGAAGGCAGAGCGGCCGTTTTCTCATTATTCGTTTCATCGATTTCGGCCACCTCTTTAGCGGCGTCGGCAATTACCCGGATAACCTGCGGCCTTGCCGCCGCATCCAGGGTCAGGGTACGCGTACTGGTGGCACCGGCCCGTAGCGGGGCAACATATTCGTTTGCGTAAAACTGGTCGTCGAGATAATAAGAGACGTGGGACGCCAGGGCGTTACCGCCGCCCTGGTTCTTCAGCTTCACCGTCACGGTCACCTCGTCCCCTTCCTCGGGTTCCGCCGGGGACCAGGTAATCGCATCGACGATGAAGTCCGGTGCCAGCGTGGTGTAGGCCGCGGTGCCGGTGTTGTTCGATTCGTCGCTTTCCGCAACCTGCCCGAAGCCGTCGGCAATCGCGGTAAGGGAGTGGCTCCCCACAAGGGCGACCCAACTGAAGGTAACGTTCGCGGTCGCCCCGGCCGGCACGCGACTTATCTCGCAATAGCCGCGGGAAGCGCCGTCTATGGAAAAATAGACACGCGAAAGCCTCGCCGCAAGACTGCCCTGGTTCTGCACCGTGACCGTGAAATCGACCCGCCCGCCCACCGAAGACTCCGCGGGGGACCAGTCGATGCCGGAAACGATGAGGTCCGGCGCCAGCACGGAAAGGGCGTAGGTGCCCGTGTTGTTGTCTTCGTCGCTCTCCGGCACCGCCTGGCTGCCGTCCAGCACTATCCTGACGGCATGGTCGCCCGCCGCCGCTTTCCATCTGAATTTCTCCGTGGCGGTCGCGCCGGGAGGCAGCGCCTTCAGCGGCAAAGTGAGCAGGAGACCATCGTCCAGGTAGCCTTCCAGCACGGTCGCCCCGCTCGCCCCGCTGCCCCGGTTACGGACGGTCGCGGTGAAAGTGACTTCCGTCCCGATACCCGGTTCTTCCGGCGACCACGTCAGGGCGGTGACCGTCAGGTCAGGGAGATTTTCCGCCGATCCGGCGGCATATGCCGGCATTGATACGCCGGACATGAGGGAGCCCTGGGGAAGGGCACCTAAGCCCCCCACAAGTACCATAAGGGGGACCAGGGCCAGAAATACGTAATATCTCTGCCTGCTCACTGTTAACCTATTTCCGCGCCGCGTAACTCCAGATTACGTCGGCAGGCGTGCCGTTAACAGGGCTTTATCCTTGTTTTCGGCATGGTGCTAACCCTCACTTTTTTTTAATTTGCTTTCAGCAGGGCAACATGCTAAAATTTCTCGGCGCAAATCGATGATGACCGGCAACTTTCCGCTGCATCAGACCACCGACCTATCGATTTCCAACTATTATCGCACCGGCAGACCGGCTGCCCGCCGTGACCGGTGCTTCGGGACTATTTAAGGAAAAAGGGGGTAATCCGACGATGAACTTCGAGCTTTCTGAAGAGCAAATCATGGTACGCAACATGGTGCGAGATTTTGCGGAGAAGGAAATCGTGCCTGTGGCGCGGGATAACAGCCGGAACGAGCACTTCCCGGCGGACCTGGTGCAGAAGATGGCGGAAATGGGGCTCAACGGGCTCAATATCCCCGGTGAGTACGGCGGCGGCGACGCCGACTACGTGTCATACTGCGTAATGCTGGAAGAGCTGGCGCGCGCGGACCACAGCGTGGCGGTTATCCTCTCCGCCCACATCTCCCTGGCCTGCAAGAGCATCCTGGGCTGGGGCAGCGAGGAGCAGAAGAAGAAATACCTGCCGCGCCTCACCAGCGGTGCCCTCGGCTGTTTCGGAACGACGGAACCTAACGTCGGCAGCGACGTCTCCGCGATCGAGACGACCGCCACCAAGAAAGGAAACGAGTGGGTCCTGAACGGCAGCAAGATGTGGATTACCAACGGCGGCGTGGCGGAAGTCGCCGTTATCATCGCCCAGACGGACAAAAGCCTCGGCGGTAAGGGCCTGACCGCTTTTCTCGTGGACAGGGACACGCCGGGATTCTCCTCCAAGGACCTGCACAACAAGATGGGCGTGCGCGCCTCCAACACGGCGGAGCTGGTATTTGAAGACTGCGTCATCCCCGGGGAAAACATGCTGGGCCCGGTGGGGAAAGGCATGTCCGTGGCGCTCTCCGCTTTCGATAGCGCCCGCCTCGGCGTGGCGTCACGTTGCGTCGGCTCGGCGCAGGCCTGTATCGACGCCTCGGTCTCTTATGCCCAGACCCGCAAGCAGTTCGGCAAGCTCATCGGCAACTACCAGCTGGTGCAGGAAATGATTGCCAACATGACGGTGGAGACGGAAGCAGCCCGCCTGCTGGTCTACCGGGCGGCGACCATGAAAGACAACGGCAATCCGGCGACCATCGAGACCTCCATGGCGAAGTTCTTCGCCTCCGAGATTGCCTTCAAAGCCGCCAATGACGCCATCCAGATTCACGGCTCTTACGGCTACTGCGACGATTATCCCGTGGAACGCCACCTGCGCGACGTGCGTGTCTGCACCATCCTGGAAGGCACCTCCCAGGTCCACCGCCTGATTATCGGCAGGCACATGACGGGCATTAACGCTTTCACTTAGTCCGATACTTTTAGCCAGGTTAGCGACTTTGCAGCTACCGGTACCACGCGGGCCGGTAGCTGCCTGCCTTTTCCCCTAAAATCCCGGATTTTTTTATTTCATGCCCGAAATCTTAATAACATCTTAAAAGTCGTTTGTTATCCTTTTTACCAGAAAGGAGGTAAACCGCACCGCGAATTTCACCAGTTTGAAATATCGCAAGAGGTATAAGAGGTAATACGAAAATGGGCAAAAAGAAATTTATCATCATCGGCATTATGCTCGTCACCATCATCGGCGGCAGCATCGGAGGAGTTGCCATGGCGCAGGCCGGGACAGCTACCGACAGCCCCGCGAAAACCCTCATGGCCCGGGTCGCGGAAAAGCTGGGCATTAACCAGACCGACCTGGAAAACGCCTTCACCGAAGCCCGCAGCGAGCTGCAGGCCGAGGCCCTGGACGCCCGCCTGCAGAAGCAGGTCGACGAGGGCACCATCACCCAGGAACAGGCAGACCAGTATAAGGCATGGCTCCAGGCAAGGCCTGACGCGGGAGCTTACCAGCAGCAACTGAGAGACTGGCAGCAGACAAGACCGCCCGTCCCGCCGGAGTTTAAAGACTGGCAGGAGGCCAGACCGGACGTACCCATGCCCGGACCTTTCGGCAGACACAGCTTCGGCGGCAAGATGAGGGGAGGACACTTCGGGGGCAAATAATCCGGCAGAACAGGCCGGTGTGCCCGGGGAGAGAGGAGACCCCTCTCTCCCCTTTTTTATTGGAATTCGGCAGCGGACAAATTATACAATAGCAGTATGGATAATGTTTCCGTGCTGGCGGCATTCGGGGCCGGGCTGCTCTCTTTTC
>JBDRGD010000071.1:0-5345 GCA_043818095.1 Chloroflexota bacterium | reverse complement strand
CGCCTGGATAGCGACCATCGTCGCCGCCGCCGCGAAGAGGGAAGAGACGTAGTAGGTCTGCATCCCCCCCGCCAGCAGGGGCGGCATGTCGGGGTCGCCGGTCTGGAACATCAGCCCGCCCATGGCGAAGCTGACGATGTCCGGGGCGTTGAAACGGGCGTAAGGCCCGTACTGCCCGAAGCCGGTGACGGAGGTCATTATCAGCCGGGGGTTCTCCCGGCTCAGGCTGGCGTAATCCAACCCCAGCCCCCCCAGGTAGCCGGGGCGGAAGGTCTCGATGATAACATCGGCGTCCCGCGCCAGCCGGCGCAGGATATCCGCACCGTCGGGGTGGGTGATATCGAGGGTGATGGCGCGCTTGTTGGTGTTATTGTAGGCGAAGTAGAGGCTCTTCTCGGGGTGGGGGTCATCGTCCTGGAAAGGGCCGATGTTCCGGGTGGCATCGCCGCCGGGCTTTTCCACCTTGATGACGTCCGCGCCCAGGTCTGCGATGAGCTTGGCGCCGAAAACGCCCTTCTCATCCGCGAGGTCGATGACCCTCAGGTCTGCCAGCGGGAATTGGGGGTCTGCCGTCATCATGCCACCTTTCCTGTCGGATTCGCTGCGGGGGCGCCTGTCGTGGTGGTTCAGGGGTTTACGGAGACCACGGCATCGCCGGTGATGGTCTTCTGCCCCTCCGTGTTCTCCACCCACACGTCACAGGCCACCAGCTGCGCGCCGTCCCGGGTGTACTTGTCCGTGACGGTCCCCTTGCAGTAGAGGTTCTGCCGGGGGAGGTTCATGCCGCGGAAACTGCCGCGCAGCACCCGCACGTCGCCCTGATTGCCCAGCCAGTCCGTCAGCATCTGTCCCAGCGCCGACCAGACCATCGCTCCGGGAGCGACGATGCCGGGGAGGCCGTTGCTGATGGCGAAGTCCTTGTCGTAGTGGATTTCGTAGTATTCCTCGGTCGCCCCCGACCATTTTACCAGCTGCCGGGGGGACAGGTTCTTGACCAGGGTGGGGATTTCCATGCCCACCCGGATGTCATCGTAGTTAAGTTTACCCGCCATCTTTACCTCAATACTTGATGAAGGTCATGCGGCCCCGCGCCACCAGTTCCCCGCGCTGGTTGAAAAAGCTGTTTTCGAACACGGCGACGACCATCCGCTCGATAGTCTTGCCGGTGCGTTCCACCAGTTCCAGCAGTTTGCCGGTGACGGTAATCACGTCCCCGGGCTTGACGGGGAGGAAGTTCTCCATCTCCATCCCGCCGTTGAGCATGTTGGGCAGGTGTCTCAGGGACATCAGCCACTCTTCCATCGGGACGAGGTGGCAGGCGCTCATCACGTAGGTGGGTGGCGTCTCCCTGAGCCAGCGCGGGTTCAGGTCCTCCAGCGCCGCGACGTATTTCTGGACCATGCCCTTTTCGATATCGTAGATATCGGGGCCGAACTCCATGCCCACCATGCATTCCATTTCCGGTGTGATGAGAGATTTCCCGGACAAGCGTCAGACCTCCTGCGGGTTGGACTAAGTCCTATTATAATATGTTTGCCCCGGTTTTTCATCCCGGGATGCCGCCGCGCTAGCGACCGAGTTCCGCGGCGAGACCGCAGGACTCGATAATCTCTTTCAGTTCCGGCAGCGAGTCCTCCGGGAGGAGGTCGGTGCCGGTGAGGGGATAGGTCCGGCCCAGCTTCTCGTACTTGTGTTCCCCCCAGGTGTGGTAGGGGAGCAGGGAGATTTTTTCCACGCCGAGCTCCGCAGCGAACCTGCCCAGCTGCCGGATATACTCCGGGGAGTTGTTGAAGCCGGGGATGAGCGGGACGCGCAGCCAGATGCGGGCTTTCTGCGCGGCTTTCGCCGCGTTCTCCAGGATGAGCTTGTTGTCGATGCCCGTGGCTTCCCGGTGCTTTTCCGGGTCGAGATGCTTGATGTCATAGAGCACGAGGTCGATGTTATCGAGAACGGCGGACATGGTCTCCCAGGGGGCGTGCCCGGTGGTGTCCAGTATCGTGGAGATGCCCTTTTCCCGGCACTGGCGGGCGACCTCCCGGAGGAACTCTCCCTGCACCAGGGGTTCGCCGCCGGAGAAGGTGACGCCGCCGTCGGAGTTCTTAAAGAAGGGGCGGTCTTTCTCGATTTCCTTCATCAAGTCGGGCAGGTTTATCTCCCGGCCCACCCTCTCGATGGCGCCGGTGGGGCAGGCGGCAACGCAGGCCAGGCAGCGGTCGCACTTTGCGCGGTCGATGATACGGTTGTCGCCGACGATGCTGATGGCGCCGACCGGGCAGGCCTTGACGCACCGCGCGCACTTGATGCACTTGATATCGTAGGTCATGATTTCCGGGTAGGCGTTCAGGGACTCGGGGTTGCAGCACCATTTGCAGCGCAGCGGACAACCCTTGAAGAACACGGTCGTCCTGATGCCGGGACCGTCATGCAACGAAAACCGCTGGATATTGAAAATCAGCCCGGTATCTTGCGCGCTCTCCAAAACCGCTCCTGAAAACTTGCCCCGCTAACTAGAAGGACTGCGCCATCCTCCCGATTATCTGGTCCTGGCTGAATTTGCTCAGGTCCACGAAATAGGCGCTGAAGCCCGCCACCCGTACGATGAGGTCGTCGTAGTTCTCCGGGTGTTTCTGGGCGTCGAACAGGGTCTTGTCATCGATGACGTTGAACTGTATGTGCCAGACCCCCAGGTCCGAGAACGTCTTGAGGTATTGGGCGAAGACCTGCTTGTTGGCCCCTTCGAGGAACTGGGGCATGAAGCGCTGGTTGACCAGCGTCGCCCAGACGGGCTGGTTAATCTTCCCGAGGGAGTTGAGCACGGCGGTGGGGCCGCTGCGGTCCCGCCCCGCCATCGGCGAGCCGTTGCCGTCGGCGAGGGTCTCCTTGCGTCTCCGCCCGTCCGGCGTGGCGCCCACCTTCCGTCCCCACAGCCAGTAGCCGTTGGCGATGCTGCCGTCGAGGGTCAGCGAGCTGCCGTGGATGTCCTTGCTTTTGGCGACCTCCTCCTGGGAGCGGTGGAAGACCTCGCGGGCGAACCGGTCCACGTAGTCGTCGTCGTTGCCGAACTTGGGCGCCTTGTTGATGAACTCCTGGCGCAGGGCTTCGTCGCCGCCCCAGTCGTTCTTCAGGATATCGATAAGCTCGGTCATGGTGAATTTCTTCTCGTCGAAGACGAACTTATTGATGGCCGCCAGGGAATCGATGACGTTCACCGGACCGACGGCGGTAATCATGGCGGTGTGGGCGTAGAACTCGTTCATGCAGGTCTGGGCGGTCTCGATGCAGTCGTCGATGAGCGCGGAGGCGAAGGGCCGCTGGCGGTATTCCTGGATGATAACCTCGGCGCAGCGGTTAATCTGGGCCATCTTCCCGGAGACATAGCGCACCTGCTGGAGATAGGCGTCCATGACGTCATCGATGCTCTGGAAGGTCTCGGGCGGGGGCGTGACGCACCCCAGCTGCGCCCCGTAAAGCGGGTCTTTCCCCTGGTAGAGCGCCAGCTCGAAGCACTTCGCCAGGTTGAGGACGCCCATGCTGGGGCTGGTGGTGGTGGTGAAAGCCTTGCCGGGCAGGATGGGCTCCACGCAGACGGGGATGCCGTAGTCCCGGGCGTCTTCCAGCGGGATGTCCCGCTCCGTCAGCCAGGGGATAATCACGCTGTCATTAAAAACGGACGGATAGCCGACGCCCGTGCGGATGCAGTCGATGGCTTTCATCAGCAGGTCCTCGCTCATCCGGGGGTGGTAGCGCAGGGCAAACAGGGGTTCCAGGGTGTGTAGTGCCATCGAAGCGTCAATCATCAATGAGGAGAGCTCGTTGCTGGCGTCATTGCCGTCCTTGTCAACGCCGCCGATGGTGAAGTGAAAAAGGCGGATGGCGCCCTGGCTGGAGGCGTGTTCCTCCGGGGTGCTGGCGACAACGCCGTCGTTAATCTTTATCCAGAGGTTCTCCAGCAGCTCCTGGGCCTGCGCGCGGGTGAGCCTGCCGGAATCGATATCCTTCTTATAGTAGGGGTAGAGAACGACGTCCAGGCGGCAGCCGCCGCCCTGTCCCAGGGTCTCGAAGTAGTTGACAATCAGGTGGATGAAGAACCACGCCTGCACGGCTTCCTGGAAGGTGCGGGGCGGCTCGCCGGGGACGCGGTCACAGGCGGCGGCGATTTCCTCAAGTTCTCGCTTGCGCCGGGGGTCGGTCTCGCGGGCTGCCATGTCCCGGGCGAGGTCCGCATACCTCCCCGCGAAGCGTACCGCCGCCCGCAGGCTGATGGACATCGCCTCCAGGAACTGCTGTGCCTCGATATAGCGGCGGGTGTCCATGTCCTCCGGGGCCCGGGCTTTCAGCGCGGCGAGTTTGTCTTCCGCCTGCTGCGCCAGGGTGTTCAGTCCCACGGCCAGCGCCTTCTCGAAGTTGACCAGCAGCAGCTTGTCCCGCCGGTGGTGCAGGGTCTCGCAGGCGCCGTTGACATAATAGTAATCTTTCGTATCTTCCGGGATGACCGCTTTCACGCGGTCGCCGATGCTCTTGCCCTCCCAGTAGCGGCAGATTTCCACGAACTCCCGCTTGTCTTCCTCGGACAGCATGTCGCGGATATCGCCTTCCGTCACCCCGCGGGCGATTTCCCGCTCCTCCAGCTCGGGGTAGCAGGTGATGGCCGGCTGGACGTTTCCGTAGTTGCCCACGATACGCTCGTCTTCGAAGATGAAGACGGTGCGGTTAGCGAGGAAGTGGGCCAGCGCCCTGGCCTGCCGGACAGCTTCCGGCTCGCCCTCGGTCTGCCGGTGGGACTCGGTGAAGAGGCGGGGCCGTTCGATGTCCAGCTTGACCTCGGGGCGGTAGCCCAGCTCGGTGCGGATACCGGCTTCCCTCCGGGCGCAAATGGCCTTGTGGATATGCTTCTTTTTCAGTTCCACGGTCCTCGTGCTCATTTTCCCCTCCTCGGCGGGCTGCCCGAATTATTCTACTAACTGGTGAGTTAATAGAATTATAGGTTACGCCGGGGTAATTGTCAACCCCTTGGCCGGTTGGTGGTGCGCACCTCACCCTATCCCCTCTCCAGCCGGCAACATCATGTAAAACGTTCTATTCCGGGCTGGAAAGGGGTATTTTAGACGAGAGGGGGCAAGGGGGTGGCATCCATGAACAATCAATATTGGATGGGTATTCCGGGGAAGCATGTTTGACAACCTCATTAAATTCCGCCTATAATTTTACTTGCTGCCGAGGTAGCTCAGGCGGTAGAGCAGCGGACTGAAAATCCGCGTGTCCCCAGTTCGATTCTGGGCCTCGGCACCAAACGGGCGGAAGTAGTTCAGTGGTAGAACGCCTCCTTGCCAAGGAGGAGGTCGCGA
>JBDRGD010000070.1:0-13753 GCA_043818095.1 Chloroflexota bacterium | reverse complement strand
GATACCGCCATCGCCCAGTATCTCCGGGAGGGCGAAGCCGGCTTCCCCGAGGTCATGACCGTCGCCATGAAGCAGCGCTACGGCCTGCGCTACGGGGAAAACCCCCACCAGATGGCGGCCTTCTACGCCGAGATGTCCGCCGGCGCCAAACAGGACACCGGGATTACCTGGGCCGAGCAGTTCGGCGGCAAGGAGCTCTCCTTCAACAATATCCTGGACGCGGACGCCGCCTGGGGGGCGGTAGTGGACTTCGCCGCGACCACGGTGGCCGTGGTCAAGCACACCAATACCTGCGGCCTGGCGAGCCATGAGGACATCGCGGAGGCTTACCGCCGCGCCTTCAGCGGCGATACCGTGGCGGCGTTCGGCGGCATCGTCGCCGCCAACCGCAAGATTACCCTGGCGATGGCGGAAGCGATGAAGCCCGTCTTCTACGAAATCGTCATTGCCCCGGAATATGAGCCGGAAGCCCTGAAGCTGCTCCAGCGGAAGAAAGACCTGCGCATCCTGCAAGCGGCACTGCCGCCGAGCTACGGCGTCTCGCACCAGGGCTACCTGGACTTCCGCCGCGTCCGGGGCGGCTTCCTGGTGCAGGGCTCCGATTCCCTGGCGGAGGACGGCGTCCAGATGAAGACCGTGACCAGGCGCCAGCCGACCGCGGAGGAAATCAACGACCTGCGTTTCGCCTGGCGCGCCGTCAAGCACATCAAGTCCAATGCCATCGTTTTGGTGAAGGACCGGACCCTGGTGGGGATGGGGGCGGGACAGCCCAGCCGCATCATCGCCGCGCAGATTGCCAAGGAAAAAGCGGGCGAGAAGACGAAGGGCAGCGTGCTGGCTTCCGACGCCATGTTCCCCTTCCCGGACGTGGTGGAAGCGGCGGCGGCGGGGGGCGCGACCGCCAGCATCCAGCCCGGCGGCTCCATCCGCGACGAGGACTCCATCAAGGCGGCGGACGCGGCGAACATCGCCATGGTCTTCACCGGGGAGCGGCACTTCCGCCACTAGGCTTTCCCGGCAGGAATAAAGCTTTTTCCCCCTTCTCCTGAGCACTTCACGGGAGAGGGGGAATTTTTTTCTTAAAGCACGGAATGCAGAGAACCCCGCACCTGTATTGACTTCCCCCGTGGTGATATAATGAAATATGGGCATGGAGAGTGCCGTGCACGAGGCGATTCTCTATGAGAAGCTGGAGGACTCCCGGGTAAGGTGCCGCACCTGCCAGTGGCGCTGCCGGATAAACGTGGCTAAATTCGGCGCCTGCGGCATGTACCAGAACCGTGACGGCACGCTTTTCAACCTGAACTACGGCCGGGTCTCTTCCGCCGCCGCCGACCCCGTGGAGAAAAAACCGCTGTTCCATTTCTTCCCGGGCACGCGGGTCTTTTCCCTGGGCACGCTGGGCTGTAATTTCCGGTGCAAACACTGCCAGAACTGGGAAATCTCCACCGCGGACAGCAATATGCTCCTGCAAAGCTGCCAGGAGCTCTCCCCCCAGCAGTCTATCGACCTGGCCCGAAAGTACCGGTGCGATGGCCTCGCCTGGACCTACAACGAGCCGACCGTCTGGTTCGAATACACCCTGGACTCCGCCCGCCTGGCCAAGGAGAACGGACTTTACACCGTCTACGTCACCAACGGCTACGCCACCCCGGAAACCCTGGATACCATCGGCCCCTACCTGGACGCCTGGCGCGTGGACATCAAGGGCTTTTCCGACCGCTTTTACCGGGAGCTCTCCGGGGTCCCGCACTGGCGGGAAATCCTGGAGGTCACCAGGCGCGCCCGGGACAAGTGGGGGATGCACGTGGAGGTGGTGACCAACGTCATCCCCACGATGAACGACGACGATGCACAGCTGGACGGCATCGCCCGGTGGATTGTCCGGGAGCTGGGAGACATGACGCCCTGGCACATCACCCGTTTCGTCCCCCAGCACCATATCACGCACCTTCCCCCCACCTCCGTCGCCACCCTGGAGCATGCCTGCGAGCTGGGCCGGAAGGCGGGGCTGAAGTTCGTTTACACGGGGAACGTGCCCGGTCACCAGGATGAAAGCACCCGCTGTTACGCCTGCGGGAGGACCGTCATCAGCCGCACCGGCTACGATACCGACCCCTCGGGGCTCGATGGCTCACGGTGCCGGTATTGCGGTGCGGAACTCAATGTCCGCGTCCCGGAGCGGAAGGAGGCGGTGAGATGATTCGTGAACCGGCCGTGGCCGGGCAGTTTTATCCCCGCACAGCCGCCCAGCTGCGGTCCATGATTGCCAAGCTCGTCAATAAGAATGCCGCGAAAAAAGAAGTCATCGGCCTGGTGGCGCCTCACGCGGGCTACATCTACTCCGGGCCGGTCGCCGGCGCCGTTATCTCCGGTGTCGCTTTCAAGGATACTTTTATCCTCATGGGTCCCAACCACACCGGGCGGGGCCGTCCCTTCGCCATCATGACGGAGGGCACCTGGCGGACGCCGCTGGGCGAAGTCGCGATCGATACCGAGCTGGCGCGGCTCATCCTCGACGAGTCCGAGCACCTCGAAGAAGACGCCGCCGCCCACGAGTTCGAGCATTCGCTGGAGGTGCAGGTCCCCTTCCTGCAATATTTCAAGCCTGACGTCAGGATTGTGCCCATCGTCTTCGCCCAGGACAGCGGCGAGGTTTACCGCCAGATAGGCGAGGCCATCGCCCGCGTGCTGAATGCCACGGGCCGGGCAGCGGTCCTCCTGGCGAGCAGCGACATGACCCACTACGAAACGCACGAGTCCGCCCAGCGGAAAGACCACGAGGCCATTGAGGCCATCCTGGCCCTGGACGGGGAGGGCCTGCTGCGGCGCATCGCCGGGCTGGGCATCTCCATGTGCGGCTACGCCCCGACCGTCGCCCTCATCGCCGCCGCAAAAGCCCTGGGGGCAAACAGCGCCGAGCTGGTCCTCTACCAGACCAGCGGCGAGACCTCCGGCGATTTCTCCAGTGTCGTGGGCTATGCCGGTATCACCATTAAAAAAGAGGAAATTCCCCCGCTGGTCAAGCTCGCCCGGAGCACCGTGGAGACCTACATCCGGGAAGGGAAAATACCCAAAACCCCCGCCGAGCTTACCCCGGAGATGCGGGAAAAGGCGGGCGTCTTCGTCTCCATCCACAAAGCCAACGGAAACCTGCGCGGCTGTATCGGCACCTTCGCGCCGCTACAGTCGAACGTCGCCGGGGAGGTCATCACCAACGCCATCAGCGCCGCCACCCGCGACCCCCGCTTCACCGCCGTCACCCCGAAAGAGCTGAACCAGCTCCACTACAGCGTGGACGTGCTTACCGCGCCGGAGCCGGTGAAGGACACCAGCGGGCTCGACCCGAAACGCTACGGCCTCATCGTCGAATCCGGATGGCGGCGGGGGCTGCTCCTCCCGGACCTGGAGGGCGTGGACACCGCGGAAGACCAGATAGATATCTGCCGGCAGAAGGCGGGCATCGGCCCCGACGAGCCGGTCAAACTTTACCGATTCGAGGTAAAGAGGTATAAATAAGGGGAAGAGATTATTAAAGGTTACAGCCTCATATGATACCAGGGGGATAGGATGCTTAAAGATTTAATCGTGAAAAACCGCAGCTACCGCCGCTTCGACCGGAGCGACCCCGTGAGCATGGAGACCCTCAGGGAGCTGGTAGACCTGGCGCGCCTGTCCCCGTCCGCGGGGAACCATCAGGCGCTAAAGTTCTTCCTCAGCGCGGACGCCGCGCAGAACGCCGCCATCTTCCCCCTCCTGCGCTGGGCGGTGTACCTGAAAGACTGGGACGGGCCCGATGAGGACGAGCGCCCCACGGCTTACATCGTCATCCTGCACGATAAGGAGCGCGGCGGCACCCGCCCCGCCGATGAGGGCATCGCCGCCCAGAGCATCCTCCTCGGCGCCACGGAGAAGGGCTACGGCGGCTGCATCTTCGCCTCGGCGGATACGGCGAAGCTTGCCGCCGCCCTGGAGCTTCCGGAGCGCTATGAGATACTCCTAGTCATCGCCCTGGGCAAACCCGGGGAGAAGGTGGTCCTGGAAACGGTCAAGCCGGACGGCAATATCAGGTACTGGCGGGACGCGGAGAGCACGCACCACGTCCCCAAGCGTCCCCTGGATGACATTATCGTTACCGGCTAACCGGTAAAAGAAGGTGCAGCATGAGCATGGATATGTTTGAACGACAGATGGAGGAAAACCTCCAGAAGCAGGCGCCGCTGGCCAGCCGGATGCGCCCCACCAACCTGCACAACTTCGTCGGGCAGGAGCACATCGTCGGCAAGGGCAGGATATTGCGCCGGGCGATCGAGGCGGACCGCGTCCCGTCCATAATTCTCTATGGCCCGCCGGGCTGCGGCAAGACCACCCTCGCTTATATCATCGCCAACACCACCGGCGCCCATTTCAGCCCGGTAAGCGCGGTGAGCGCCAGCGTGAATGATTTAAGGCGGATTATCGAGGACGCCAAAGGGCGGCGCAAGAGCTCCCGCCAGAAGACCATCCTCTTCATCGATGAAATCCACCGGTTCAACAAGAACCAGCAGGACGTCGTCCTGCCGGTGGTGGAAGACGGCACCATCACCCTCATCGGCGCCACCACGGAGAACCCCTCTTTCGAGGTCACCTCGCCCCTGCTCTCCCGCACCCGCGTTCTGCCACTGAAACCCCTCAAGGAGGAGGAAATCCAGACTATCATCCTCAGGGCCCTCAAGGACAGCCTGCTGGGCATCGGCGACTTGAAGGTGGAGATTGCCGAGGAAGCCCTGAGCCAGCTCATCCGGATGTCCAATCATGACGCCCGCATCGCGCTGAATACCATGGAAATGGCGGCGCTCAACACCCCGCCGGAGGCCGACGGCAAGCGCTACATCCTCCTCTCCACCATCGAGGATGCCCTGCAGCACCGCACCATGCTCTACGACAAGGCCGGCGAGCAGCATTTCGATAGCATCTCCGCCCTGCACAAGTCCATGCGCGGCTCGGACCCGGATGCGGCCCTCTACTGGCTGGCGGCGATGCTGGAGGGCGGGGAAGACCCCCTCTACATCGCGCGGCGGCTGGTGCGCTTCGCCTCGGAAGACATCGGCCTGGCGGACCCGCAGGCGCTGGTGATTGCCATGGCGGCGCAGCAGGCGGTGCACTTCATCGGCATGCCGGAAGGCAACCTGTCGCTGGCGGAGGCGGTTATCTACCTGGCCACCGCCCCGAAAAGCAACTCCGTCTATGAAGCCTACGGCCGGGCGCAGGAAGAGGTGAAAAAAGGCACCCGGGAGTCTGTGCCGGAGCACCTGCGCAATCCGGTGACCCCGCTGATGCAGGAAATGGGCTACGGCAAGGACTACAAGTATGCCCATGACTACCCGGAGAACTTCGTGGAGCAGGACTATTTGCCGCCTTCCCTGCAGGGCAAGCAGTTCTACTCTCCCGGCAACCAGGGCTATGAAAAGGACGTTGTCACAAGGCTGAAGAACTGGTGGCGGGGAAGGCGCAAGGACGAGGATAACGAGATAGAGCCGGAGTAAACTTTCCGGCTTGACAACCCGCCCCTGCCTCGCATAAACTCTAGTGGCGCTATGACGACTGCGGAAAATACCGGCTCTTTCATAAGGAATGACAGGAGATGAAGCTTCCCTTTCTCCCCAAGGAAGAAAAATTCTTCGAGCTTTTTGAAGAAAGCGCCCGTAATATTCTCAAAGCCTCCCGGACATTGAAAGAGATGGTGGACACCTGGGACCTGCTGGAGAGCCGGACCGCCGAGATTACGGAAATCGAGCACTTCGGGGACAACATCACCCACCAGATTATGGCCCAGGTCAACCGCAGCTTCATCACGCCCTTCGACCGGGAGGACATCGCCCACCTCGCCAATGCCATGGATGACGTGGTGGACTTCATCCATGCGGCGGCGGACGCCATGCTCGTCTACAAAATCAGCGCCCCCACGACGCGCGCGCGGGAGCTGGCGGACATCATCGTCCGCGGGGCCGAGGAAGTGGAAAAAGCGGTCAAGGTCCTGCGGAAGCGCTCGGAACTGAAAAAGATTTTCGAGCGTTGTGTCGAGATAAACCGCCTGGAAAACATGGCTGACCGGGTCTACCGCTCCGCCATCGCGGAGCTCTTTGAAGACGCCAAAGACCTGGCTCTGGTCATCAAGTGGCGCGAAATCTACGCGCACATGGAGAGCGCCACGGACCGGTGCGAGGATGTGGCTAACGTCCTCGAAGGGGTAGCCCTGAAGCATGCTTGAGACATCAGCTCCCCTGCTGGTGTTCATCATCATCCTCGCAGTTGCCTTCGGGGTGGTCAACGGCTTCAACGATGCCGCTAACGCCATCGCTCCCGCCATCGGCACGCGCGCCATGTCGCCGCGCAACGCGATTATCCTCGCCGCCATCACCAACCTGCTCGGCGCCGCCACCGGCACCGCCGTCGCCAAGACCATCGGCAAGGGAATCCTCGTCCCGGAAGCAATCAGCTATCTTACCGTTATCGCGGCGCTGGCGTCCATTATTATCTGGGGAACCCTGGCTACCTACCTGGGGCTGCCCATCAGCCTGACGCACGGGTTCATCGCCGGGCTGGGCGCCGCCGGTGTCGCCGTCACGGGCATCGGCGCGGTGGACTGGAGCGTCATGTCCCGCGTGCTTTCCGCGGTGGTAACAGCGCCCTTTCTCGGTTTTATCGGCGGTCTGCTGATGATGGTCGTTATCTACTGGCTCTTCCGGCGGGTCATGCCTTCCCGGACACGCGTTATCTTCAATAATTTACAGGTCCTCTCTTCCGCTTTTGCCGCTTATGCCCACGGCAAGAATGACGGGCAGATGCCCATCGGTATCATCGTCATGGCGCTGGTCGCCTACTACCAGGACCCCGGCTTGTGGGAGCACCTTTCCCTGTTCGACCCCCAGCTTTTCTGGGTCATCCTGGTCCCGGCGCTAGCCATCAGTGCCGGCACGGCAATGGGCGGCTGGCGCGTTATCAAGACCATGGGCATGAGGGTCACCAACCTGCGGCCCTCCCAGGGATTCGCCGCACAGGCCGCCGCCGCAGCGGTAATTGAGACGGCATCCCACCTGGGAATCCCCATCAGCACCACGCACTGCATCAGCTCTTCAATCATGGGCGTGGGCGCGGCGAACCGCTTCTCCGCGGTGCGCTGGGGGATAGCCGGGAACATCGTCGCTGCGTGGGTACTGACTTTCCCGATATGCGGTGCCCTGGGCTACTTCCTCGCCTGGTTGCTGCGCACGGTATTCTAGCGCCCAGGAGAGGATTTTCCCGTGTTGACCCGGCATTTTTCCGCCCGGATAATCGCCGCCACGTCCGCCACGGCCCGCTCAATCTTCCCTTCGGGATTGAAGACCAGGTAGTCGAACTCGGGTAGCCGGTCCAGCTCGCCGCGCGCTTTCTGCAGACGCAGTTCCAGTTCCGCGGGGGTTTCCGTGCGCCGCTGCGTGAGACGGGCTACATGCTCTTCCGGGGAAGGGGGGCTCAGGAAAATGAGTACCGCCTCCGGCATCTTCCGCCGGATGGTAGCGGCGCCCTGGACGTCAACCTTGACGATGGTGTCCCGGCCCTCCGCCAGCGCCCGCCGCACGGGCTCTCCGGGGACACCGTAGCTGTGGCCGTAGACCTCCGCCCATTCCAGCAGCTCGCCGCCGTCCACCATCTCCTGAAACTTTTCCCGGGAAACGAAGCGATAGTGCACGCCGTCTTTTTCCTCCGCCCGGGGCTGGCGGGTGGTCACGGTCACGATAAATTCAAGGGGGAAGCCCTCGCGCCGCATCCGGAACAGGACGGCATCCTTCCCGGCCCCGGAGAGACCGGAGAAGACGAAGAGACGGGGCGGAGGCGGAGGCGGTAAAAACTGGTCCCGGCGCTTCACCATCGCTTCACTCGAGCCGCGGCGCAGTGCCGCCCCGGCTCATCTGCAGTCTGCCGGCAATCGTCTCCGGAGCGAGGGCGGCAAGGATGATGTGGCTGCTGTCCGTAAAGATGACCGCCTTGGTCCTCCGTCCACTGGTCATGTCAATCAGGCGGCCGTTATTCCTGCCGTCCTGAATGGTACGCTTGGTCGGCGCGGAATTGGGCGCCGCCATGGCGACGACGCGGTTCATCGCCACCATGTTACCGAAACCAACGTGAATGAGCTCTATGGCCATCGTAACACCTCGGAGGACATTTTTTACTATCGATAGCCCCCACTCTGAAGTGAAAGCCAGGACACAAAGCAGTCAGTGGCAGCGTGCCGTCAGGGAAAAATCTAACCCTTAAGCTACCACTTGCGTGAAGACTTGTCAAGGCACAGCGGCTCTTGTTTTCTCCGGTGTATGGTGGTGTTTAGCTGCTCACCCCCTTACCCCCTCTCAAACAGGTTTTACCCCGTGACACGTTTTTGCTAATGTTTGAGAGGGGCAGTTAATTATTCCGGGGGTGAGGCGGGCACCGGGAAAGAAAACCCGGGCTGCCAATTTCAGGAAGGGGGAAATCCCTGCGGGAATGCCCGCGCCAGCCGGGGCCGGATAATCAGGGAAAGCTTTTAGAAAAAGAATAAAGGTAGACCCTTTCCCCCGGCCCCCGGCTGTGCTATAATAATCCTAGTTGTCAAGATTCAAGTCCTGTGCTATTATCAATCTGTAAAGTCTGATTAGGGGAAGGACAATTTAAGCCTTCTGGTGGTTGGAGCGAGGTAGTACCACCCGTTCCCATCTCGAACACGGCAGTGAAATGCCTCAGCGCAGACGATACTGAGGGGGCGACTCCTTGAGGAAAATATGCCACTGCCAGGAGGCTTAAATAAACCCCGCGGACTCCTAACCTTTGCGGATGCTTGCCCTTTCCCGTATAATTGAAGTAGGTGGTTTTTACCGCGTTACCTGGGGAGACAAATGGCGAGCCGATTTGAAAAGTTCTCGGAACGAGCCCGGAGAGTCCTCACCATCGCCCAGGAGGAAGCCCGGAACCTTAACCACAGCTACATAGGTACCGAGCATATTCTCCTTGGACTGGTGCGTGAAGAAGAGGGCATTGCCGCCAAAATACTGACCAACCTCGGCGTCGGCCTGGGCAAAGTCCGCTCGGCGGTGGAATTTATCATCGGCCGGGGGGAGAAACCCGGCAGCGGCGAGACCGGCCTGACTCCCCGTGCGAAGAAAGTCATCGAGCTGGCGATTGATGAAGCGCGCCACCTCGGACATAACTATATCGGCACCGAGCACCTGCTGCTGGGGCTGCTCCGCGAGGGCGAAGGCGTTGCCGCCAGCGTCCTGGACAGCTTCGGCATCACCATTGAGAAAGCCCGCGCGGAAGCCACCCATATCCTCAGCCAGGGCACGCCCAAATCCCGTCTCGCCCGCTCTACCAGCCGCACCCCCGCCCTGGACCAGCTGGGTATTGACCTGACCGCCGCGGCGCGCGCCGGCAAGCTCGACCCCGTCATCGGCAGGTCAAAAGAGATTGAGCGCGTTATCCAGATTCTTAGCCGCCGCACCAAGAACAACCCGGCCCTTATCGGGGAACCGGGCGTGGGCAAGACGGCCATCGTGGAGGGGCTGGCGCACCGCATCATCGCCGGTGACGTCCCCGAGACGCTGGAGGAAAGGCGCATCATCACCCTGGACATGGGCGCGCTCGTCGCCGGGACCAAGTACCGCGGCGAGTTCGAGGAGCGGCTGAAAAAGATTATCGACGAGATTAAGACCGCGGGCAACTGCGTGCTCTTTATCGACGAGTTTCATACCATGGTCGGGGCGGGCGCGGCGGAAGGCGCCGTGGACGCCGCCAATATCCTCAAGCCCTCCCTCGCCCGGGGGGAACTGCAGTGCATCGGCGCTACCACCCTGGACGACTACCGGAAATACATCGAGCGGGATGCGGCCCTGGAGCGCCGCTTCCAGCCGGTGCTGGTGGAGGAGCCCAACGCCACGGACACCCTAGACATCCTCAAGGGCATCAAGGAGCGTTATGAGGAGCACCACCACCTCACCATCAGCGAGGAGGCGCTCCATGCCGCGGCGACGCTTGCCGCCCGCTATATCCCGGACCGTTTCCTGCCCGACAAGGCCATCGACCTCATTGACGAGGCGGCCTCCCGGGTCAGGATAAAGCACCGCACCATGCCGGTCACCCTGAAAGACCTGAAGCAGCAGGCGGACAGCACCCGCCGGGACAAGGACGCCGCCCTGGCCACCCGCCAGTATGACTACGCTGCGGAGCTCCGGGAGCGCGAACTCCAGATTGAAGACCGCATCAAGCAGCTGGAAACGGAATGGCGCTCCGAGCAGGACCAGGAAAAACCGGTGGTGACCGCGGAAAACATCGCCGAGGTGGTGGGCATGTGGACCGGCATCCCGGTCATCCAGCTCGCCGACGACGAAACTAACCGCCTGCTCAACATGGAAGACGCGCTGCACAAGCGCATCATCGGGCAGGATGAGGCCATCAACTCTATCGCTAAAGCTATCCGGCGCGCCCGCGCCGGCCTGAAAGACCCGCGCCACCCCATCGGCACCTTCATCTTCCTGGGACCCACCGGTGTCGGCAAGACGGAGCTGGTTCGCGCACTGTCCGAGTTCATGTTCGGCAGCGAGGACACCCTCATCCGGCTGGACATGTCCGAGTTCATGGAGAAATTCGCCGTTTCCCGCCTGGTCGGCGCTCCGCCCGGATACGTGGGCTACGATGAAGGCGGACAGCTCACGGAAGCCGTGCGGCGCAAGTCTTACAGCTGCATCCTGCTGGACGAGATTGAGAAAGCCCATCCGGACGTCTTCAACCTGCTCCTCCAGATATTCGATGACGGTCACCTCACGGACGCCAAGGGCCGCCGGGTTGACTTCCGCAACGCCATCATCATCATGACCAGCAATATCGGCGCGGAGCTCATCCGCAAGGGCATCAACCTCGGTTTTACCTCCCGCAAGGACGAGAACAAGAACCGGGAGCAGACCTACGAGAGGATGAAAGAGAACCTCCTCGGAGAGCTGAAAAAGTCCTTCCGGCCCGAGTTTCTCAACCGGATTGACAGCGTGGTCGTCTTCCACTCCCTGAACAAGGAGCAGATACGCGAGATTGTCGACCTGATGCTGAACAACGTCAGCCAGCAGCTAAAGGAAAAGGAAATCATGCTGCAGGTCACCGATGCCGCCAAGGACCTCATCGGGGAAAAGGGCTACGACGAGGTCTTCGGGGCGCGCCCGCTGCGCCGCGTCATCCAGAACATGGTGGAGGACAAGCTCTCCGAAGCGGTGCTCCGCAACGAGTTCAAGACCTTCGACCGCGTTTACGCCATCGAAGCGGAAATGGCGGGACCCCCGAAAGAGATTATAGAAGAAATAAAGGAAATGGAAGGGGTGCTCTCCGCGCAGAGCTCCGGGAACGCCCTGACCGTTTACGCCTCTCAGAGCCTCCGGGCGGCCATCAGCGATTTCGCCAAGGAGCACAACGACGCGCTGAACCACATCGAGGAGTACAGCTACATCTCCAAAGCCATGGTGGACGTCCACGACAACGAGCTGCTGCTGAATACCCAGGAGCCGCCGGTGCCGCAGGCCCCGGTAGGTGCTCTCGCGGGAGATGACAAAGAATAATTTATCCACTATAATAGAGCGGGACTGTCAGGGTGGTCACTACGAATCGCGACAGGTTACCACCCTTTTTCATTGCCCGAAGGGATAACAGAAAGAAAGGAGCCCCACCGTGGCACAGGAAAAGGTAGAAGTACCCATCACCGGTAAAATCATCAGCATCGAG
The DNA here is from genome assembly GCA_043818095.1 of Chloroflexota bacterium. Lineage (GTDB taxonomy): Bacteria > Chloroflexota > Dehalococcoidia > Dehalococcoidales > RBG-16-60-22 > JBDRGD01. The sequence goes on along the minus strand of JBDRGD010000070.1, from coordinate 1,999 downwards.
GTCAAAGAAGGGGACACCGTCAACGAAGGTGACATCCTCTGCGTCCTGGAATCGATGAAGATGGAAAATCCCATCATGGCGCCCGTCGGCGGCAAGGTCACCAGCATCGGCGTCACCCAGGACACGGTGGTCAAACCGGGAGACGTCATCGCCGTCATCGAATACTAAGGGCAGGCTCGAGATAAATGCCGGATAATCCCATTCTCTTCGCGTTAATCTCTTACGGGCTGGCAGTGGTCATCGCCCTGATGGTCGCCGCTATCATCAGCCTCATCAACCGCGTGGTCCAGTCCGGGGAAAAGAAGGGGACGAAAGAAGCACCGTAATGCTTATCCAGTTCTTTCAAATATTCCAGGGACTCTATACCCTTTTCTTGGAAGACCCCGTTATCGCCGGCGCCCGGATTTTTCTCATCCTGCTGGCTTTTCTTTTAATCTACCTGGGCTACCGCCAGGTCCTCGAGCCCCTGATGATGATACCCATGGGCATCGGGATGCTCGGGGTGAACGCGGGGGTGCTCATCCTGGAAGCCTCCCAGCACGGCACGCTTTTCCTGGCGCCCCTCGCCGCCAGCACCGAACAGATTTTGTACGCCCTGCAGATAAATTTCCTGCAACCAATCTATAACTTCACCTTCAGTAACGGTCTGATAGCCTGCCTGGTCTTTATGGGCATCGGTGCGATTACGGACATCGATTTCTTCATGGCGAAGCCCTTCATGAGCATCATCATCGCCATTTTCGCCGAGCTCGGCACCATCGCCACCTTCCCCATCGCCCAGGCGTTCGGACTGGCGCCCAACGAGGCGGCGGCGATTGCCCTGGTCGGCGGGGCGGACGGGCCGATGGTCCTTTACGGCTCCATCATGCTCGCCCGGAACCTGTTCGTGCCCATCACCATCATCGCTTACCTTTACCTCAGCCTGACCTACGCCGGTTACCCCTACCTGATAAAGCTGATGATTCCCAAGCGCATGCGCGCCGTGAGAATGAACCCGGCGGAAATCAAGCGCGTGCCCAGCAGCCAGAAATTCGCCTTCACCATCATCACGGTCACCGTCCTCTCGCTGCTCTTCCCGGTGGCGGCGCCGCTCTACGCCTCCTTCTTCGTCGGGCTGGCCGTCAAGGAGATGAACATCAAACGCTACGTTGAGGTCCTTTCCGGGCCGGTGCTCTACGGGGCCACCTTCTTCCTCGCCTTCACCCTGGGCGCCCTGCTGGAAGCCAACACCATCCTGGACCCCGTGGTGCTGAAGCTGCTCATCCTGGGGATTATCGCCCTGCTCCTCTCCGGCATCGGCGGCATCATCGGCGGGATGGTCTTTTATAAAATCCGCAAGGGCAAGTTCAACCCCATCATCGGCATCGCCGGGGTCTCCTGCGTCCCCACCACCGCGAAGGTCGCCCAGCACGCCGCCTATGAAGCCAACAAGATGAACATGATTCTCCCCTTCGCCATGGGCCCCAACGTGGCGGGGGTCATCACCACCTCCATCATCACCGGCATCTACGTCTCCGTCCTCGGGCTGCTCTAACCCGAAACCCGGCGTTAATTCTCCCCGCACCCCAAACTTTGCCTCGACGCATGCTTGCCATTCGCGGCAAAATCAGGTAAATTCAGTTTAATGGCGAAAGCGGATAAATCCTCCCGGACGGTCTTTACCTGCCAGAACTGCGGGCGGGAAAGCCTGAAATGGCTGGGGCGCTGCCCGGACTGCCAGGAGTGGAACACCTTCGTGGAGACCCGGGTCACCGCCACGGTAACTACCGTACGTTCCCCCATTACGCTGACCCCGCCCCAGGAGCTGGCGCAGGTAACCGAGGAAGCCGCCGCCCGCTACCCGGTGCCTCTGGCGGAGTTCAACCGCGTGCTCGGCGGGGGGCTGGTGGCGGGCTCGCTGGTGCTCGTCGGCGGGGAACCGGGCATCGGCAAGTCCACCCTGCTCCTCCAGGTGGCCGCCGCTATCGCCAGCCCGCAGCGCCGCATCGCTTACGTCTCC
>JBDRGD010000069.1:0-5121 GCA_043818095.1 Chloroflexota bacterium | reverse complement strand
CAACGTGGCGCCTAGGGTCACGGAAATCGAGAACGTTTTCCTGTATAATATTGATGACCTCTCCCGGATTGCGGAGCAGAACCGCCGCCAGCGCGAGGCGGAGACGGGCAAAGCGGAAGGGATAATCACCGGGGAGGTGAGCAAAATCGGGGAATGGTGGCAGAACTTCCAGGTGAGGCCGCTGATTCGCGCACTGATGGACCGGGCGGAAAATATCCGCCACGCTCACCTGGAACGCACCGTAAAAAGGCTGCCCCCCCTGAACGAGGAGGAGCGTTACAGCCTGGAAATGATGACCCGGGCCATTGTCGCCAAGATTCTGAAGGCGCCGATTCACCGCCTGAAAACGGACGGGAACGGCGGCGCCGACAGCGCCGCTTACGCCCGGCTGGTGCAGGAGCTCTTCCAGCTTAAGGAAGAGTCGGCGGGATGAGGAAAAGCATCGTCGTCGGCTCCCGGGGCAGCCGGCTGGCGCGGGTGCAGACCGCCGCGGTCGTCTCCCGGTTACGCTCACTTTGCCCCGATATGACGGTCACCACCCGGGAAATCGCTACCGGGGGGGACCGCAATCGCCGTATCGCCCTCGACCACATGTCCGGCATCGGCGTTTTCGTCAAGGAACTGGAAGAGGCGCTGCTGGCGAGAGAAATCGACCTGGCGGTCCACAGCCTCAAGGACATGCCCGCCGAGGTCCCCTCCGGCCTGAGCCTCGCCGCGGTCATGGAGCGCGCCGACCCCCGGGACGTGCTGGTCACCCGGGGGGAAAAGCTGGCGGAGCTCGCCCCCGGCGCGCGCATCGGCACGGGGAGCCTGCGGCGCGCGGTACAGGTCAACGTCCGCCGCCCGGACCTGGCGGTGAGCGGCATCCGCGGCAACGTGGACACGCGGCTGCGCAAGGTCTCCACGGGCGAGTTTGCCGGTGTCATCCTGGCGGCGGCGGCACTGCAAAGACTGGAAATGACGGAGCGCATCACGGAATACCTATCCGCGGATGATTTCCTCCCGGCGGTGGGCCAGGGCGCCCTGGCGCTGGAAATACGCGCGGATGACGATGATGCGGCGGCCATCGCCGCGTCTTTAAACCACCTCGCCACCTGGCAGGCGATTACCGGGGAGCGCGCTTTCCTGCTCACGCTGGGCGGCGGTTGCCGGGCGCCTATCGCCGCGCTGGGCACGGTCCACGGCGACCGCCTGAAACTGGCAGGAATGGTGGCCGACGTGCCGCAGCGGAAAATGCTGCGCTCCTCCGCGGAGGGCGCCGCCGCGGACGCGGAAGCGCTCGGGGAAAGCCTGGCGCGGGAGATCTTGGGCCGGGGCGCCGCCGACTTTATTCTCGAGGCGAGGCAGTCATGAGCGCGGGCAAGGTCTATCTGGTGGGCGCGGGACCGGGCGACCCGTCGCTGCTGACGCAGAAAGGCGCGGAGTGCCTGCGGAAGGCTGGGGTCGTCGTTTACGACCGCCTGCTCGACGAAAGCCTGCTGGCGCTGGTCCCGCCGGACGCCGAGAAAATCTACGTGGGGAAAGCCTCCGGGGAGCACACCCTGCCCCAGGAGGAGATTAACCTCCTGCTGGTCAACAAGGCGAAAGAGGGCAAGACCGTGGTCCGTCTGAAGGGCGGCGACCCCTTCGTCCTGGGGAGGGGCGGCGAGGAGGCGGAAACCCTCGCGGAGCATGGCATCCCCTTCGCCATCGTGCCGGGAATTACCTCGGCCATCGCCGTGCCCGCTTACGCCGGCATCCCGGTAACGCACCGCGGGCTGGCGGCTTCGTTTGCCGTGGTCACCGGGCACGAAGACCCCGCCAAGGACGGCTCCAGCATCGACTGGGCGAAGCTCGGCGTGGACACCCTGGTCTTCCTCATGGGCATGAAAAACCTCCCGGAAATCGTCGCCCGGCTGCGGGAAAACGGCCGGGCGGCGCAGACCCCCGTGGCCGTGATTAAAGAAGGCACCCACCCCCAGCAGCAGACGGTCACCGGCACCCTGGAGGACATCGTCGCACTGGTAGCGGAAAGCGGCCTTACCGCCCCGGCGGTGGTCGTCGTCGGCAGGGTCGTGCAGATGCGGGAGCGCCTCCGCTGGTTCGATAACCGGCCCCTCTCCGGCAAGCGCGTCCTGGTCACCCGGGCGCGGAGCCAGGCGAGCGAATTGAGTCGCTTGCTCAAAGAGCACGGCGCGGTGCCCGTGGAGCTGCCCGTCATCGCTATCCGGTCGGCGAGCGATACCGCCCCCCTGGACACGGCGATTTCCCGCCTGGAGGACTACCACTGGCTAATCTTTACCAGCGTCAACGGCGTGGCCGCCTTCTGGGAGCGCCTGCAATACCTGGGCCGGGACAGCCGCGCCCTCGGCGGCCGGCAAATCGGCGCTATCGGACCGGCTACCGCCCAGGCGCTGGAAGCCAGGGGCATCCTCCCCGACTACGTCCCGGAGACCTACACCGGAGAGGGCGTGGTCGCCGGGCTCAAGGAGCGGGGGATTGCCGGACAGCGCTTCCTGCTGCCCCGCGCGGACATCGCGGACGCGGAGATGGCGCAAGGCATCCGCGGCCTCGGCGGGGAGGTAACCGATATCACCGCCTACCGGACCGTCCCCGCGGAGGAAGCGGTCGACGCGGCGAAAGAGTTGATTGCGGGGGGCGGCATCGACGTGATAACCTTTACCAGTTCTTCGACGGTCACCAACCTGGTGGCGGCGCTGGGGGACGGGCTCGCGGCGGTCAAGACAATCCGCACCGCCTGCATCGGACCCAAGACCGCCGCCACAGCGGAAAAGGCGGGGCTGCGGGTGGACGTCATCGCTCAAGAGCAGACGATACCCGGCCTGGTCAGGGCAATCGAAGACTATTTCCGAAGGGAGGCTTAAGATGGCTGGCTTTCCGCTGATAAGACCCCGCCGCCTGCGCCGCACGGAAGCCTTGAGGGCGCTGGTGCGGGAGACCACGCTGGACGCGGGCGACCTCGTTTACCCGCTCTTCGTCGTCGAGGGGAAAAATTACCGGGAGGAAATCGCCTCCCTGCCCGGCGTCTTCCGTTATTCGCCGGACCGGCTGGCCCCGGAGATAAAGGAGATTGCCCGTCTGAAAATCCCCGCGGTCATCCTTTTCGGGATACCGAAAGAGAAAGACGAGACCGGCTCTTCCGCCTGCCGGGCGGAGGGCGTCGTCCCCGCGGCGATACGCACCATCAAGGACACGGCGCCGGAGCTCATCGTGATGACGGACGTCTGCCTCTGCGAGTACACCAGCCACGGGCACTGCGGCGTGATTGCCGACGGCGCGGTGGACAACGACCGCACCCTGCCGCTGCTGGCAGAGATGGCGGCGGTCCATGCCGCCGCAGGCGCGGATATCGTCGCCCCTTCGGACATGATGGACGGCCGCGTGAAAGCCATCCGGGAGACGCTGGACGCCCGGGGCTTTACCGACACCGTGATTCTCTCCTACGCCGCCAAGTACGCTTCCGCCTTCTACGGCCCCTTCCGCGAGGCGGCGGAGTCCGCCCCGCAGTTCGGGGACCGGCGCGGCTACCAGATGGACCCGCCCAACGCGCGCGAGGCGCTGCGGGAAGTGGCGCAGGACATCGCCGAGGGCGCGGACATGGTCATGGTCAAGCCGGCGCTGCCCTACCTGGACGTGATAAGACAGGTACGCGACGCCACCGGCTACCCCCTGGCGGCTTACAACGTCAGCGGCGAGTACGCCATGCTGAAAGCCGCGGCGCAGCGGGGCTGGCTGGAGGAAAAGCGGGCGGTCCTGGAGGCCCTGACTTCCATCAAGCGCGCGGGGGCGGACATCATCCTCACCTATCACGCCAAAGAGGCGGCGGCGTGGCTGGAGGAATAGGAGATATGGATTTCCGGCATTCCCGTGAGCTTTTCGAGGAAGCGCAGCGCTACCTGCCCGGAGGGGTGGACAGCCCGGTACGCGCCTTCAAGGCGGTCGGCGGCACGCCGCCGTTCATCGCCCGGGGAAAGGGCTCGCACATCTTCGACGCCGACGGCAACGAGTTCATCGATTTCGTGGGCTCCTGGGGCCCCCTGATTCTGGGGCACGCCCCGGCTCCGGTGGTGGCGGCGCTGCGGGAAGCGGCGGAACTGGGCACGACCTTCGGAGCGTCCACAGAACGGGAGATAACCCTGGCGAAGCTGATTTCCGGGGCGCTGCCCTCGGTGGAGATGCTCCGCTTCGTCAACTCCGGTACGGAAGCCACCATGTCCGCGCTGCGCCTGGCGCGGGGGTTCACCGGCCGCGATAAAATCATCAAGTTCGCCGGGGCCTATCACGGCCACGCCGACGGCCTGCTGGTCAGCGCCGGCTCCGGACTGGCGACCCTGGGCGTCCCCTTCTCCCCCGGCGTCCCCGCGGGCTACGCGCGGAACACTTTAGTCGCCCCCTATAACAACCTCGCCGCCGTGGAGCGGCTCTTCGCGCGCTACCCGCAGAAGATTGCCGCCGTCATCGTCGAACCGGTCGCCGCCAACATGGGGGTGGTCCCGCCGCAGCCCGGCTTCCTGGAGGGCCTGCGCCGGATTACTGCCGACCATGGAGCCCTGCTCATCTTCGACGAGGTCATCACCGGTTTCCGCATGGCTTACGGCGGCGCCCAGACCGTTTACGGCATCGCCCCGGACCTGACCTGCCTCGGCAAGATTATCGGCGGGGGGCTTCCCGTGGGCGCTTACGGCGGCAAAAGGGCGATTATGGAGATGATGGCCCCCAACGGGCCGGTCTACCAGGCGGGGACCCTTTCCGGGAACCCGCTGGCGATGTCCGCGGGCATCGCCACGCTGAACGCCCTGCGCGCGCCCGGCGTCTACGAGAGGCTGGCAAAAGCCGCCGCCCGCCTGGAAGAGGGGATAAAAGCCACCGCCCCCCCCGGGCAAAAGCTCACCGTTTCCCGGGTGGCTTCGCTGCTCACCGTCTTTTTCACCGCCGGCCCGGTCACGGACTACGCCGCGGTCTCCCGGGCGGATACCGGCCTTTTCCGCCGTTTTTTCCACGAGCTCCTTGCCGCGGGAATCTACTGGCCGCCTTCGCAGTTCGAGGCCGCCTTCGTCTCCCTGGCCCACAGCGATGCCGACATCGACAAGACAGTTACGGCTGTCGCCGGGGCGTTGCGCC
>JBDRGD010000068.1:0-2467 GCA_043818095.1 Chloroflexota bacterium | reverse complement strand
CCTCTCCGCCACCTCCCGCTTGGTCAGCAGCGGCAGCTCGTCCACCCTGCCCGCGCGGTCGATGATGGTCACCTGGTTGGTGTCCACGTTGAAGCCGCTGTCCCCGCGGGTAATATCGTTGGCGACAATCAGGTCCAGGTTTTTCTTTTGCAGCTTTTTCACGGCGTTCGCCACGGTGTCCTCGCTCTCCGCGGCGAAACCCACCCGGACGAAATCGCCCTTCACTTCACTCAAAATGTCCGGCGTGGGCACCAGCTCCAGCACCAGCGGGGCATCGCCCTTCTTTATCTTCTTTAAAGCCACCGTTTTCGGGCGGTAGTCCGCCACCGCCGCCGCCATGATCAGGACGTCGGCATTCTTCACCGCCGCCGCCACCGCGTCCCGCATCTCCAGGGACGTTCTGACCTGCACCGTCTTTATCCCCGGCGGCTCCGGCAGGAAAGTGGGCGCGGTAATCAGGGTGACCTGCGCCCCCCGGTCTCTCGCCGCCTCCGCCAGGGCGTAGCCCATCCTGCCGGAAGAGCGATTGCTGATATGGCGCACGGGGTCGATGGGCTCCTGCGTCCCGCCCGCGGTGACGACCACGCGCTTACCCCTTAGCGCCGCCATCCACTACCTTCTCCACGGCTGAGATAATCGCGCCGAGGTCGGCCAGCCGGCCCCACCCCACCTTGCCGGAGGCGAGTCGCCCGTGCTCCGGGGGCACGATGGTGAAACCCCGGTCCCGCAGCTTCTCGATGTTCTCCTGCGTCACCGGGTTCTGGTACATGTTATCGTTCATCGCCGGCGCCACCACCACCGGCGCGAGGGTCGCCAGCACCACGCAGCCGAGAATATCGTCGGCGATGCCCAGCGCCACCTTGGCGATGGTGTTGGCCGTCGCCGGGGCGATGACCACCACGTCCGCCGCCTCCGACAGGGCGATGTGCTCCACGCTGAACTCGGAAGCCAGCTCGAACATATCGGTCACCACCGGCTGTCCGGTGATATTGCGCAGGGTAAGGGGCGTGATGAATTTGGTCGCCGACTCGGTCATCACCACCCTGACCTTCGCCCCGGCCTGGACCATTTTACTGGCGAGCTCCGCCGCCTTGTAAGCGGAAATCCCCCCGGTAATACCCAGCACCACGGTCTTTTTGGCAAGCATGGCTGCCTCCTTTAAGCGAGGTTCATGAGATAGATGAGCCTCAGCCCGATAAGCGTCAAATCAGGGTTCACCGCCTCGATGACCGGGGTCTCCTGCGCGATAATCGCAGCGTAGCCGCCGGTCGCGGCGACAAAGGCTTTTTCTTTCAGCTCCGCCTGGATGCGGGCGATAATCCCCTCCACCAGGCCCACATAGCCGAAAATCAGCCCGGAACGCATGGCGTCGATGGTGTTCGTGCCGATGGCGTTTTTCGGACGGCTGAGCTCCACGCGGGGGAGCATCGCCGCCCGGGTAAAGAGCGCTTCTGCCCCGGTGCTGATGCCGGGGGCAATCGCCCCACCCAGGTATTCCCCCTCACGGGAGACGGTATCGAAGGTGGCCGCCGTGCCCAGGTCCACGATAATCACCGGACCCTTGTAAAGGTGGTGCGCCGCCGCCGCATCGACGATGCGGTCCGCCCCCACCTCGCGGGGATTGTCCATGCGGATGCGCACCCCGGTCCTGGTACCGGCGCCCACCACGAGCGGTTCCAGATGAAAATAGCGCCGCACCAATTCTTCGAAGACCATCGTCAGCGTGGGCACGACACTGCAGAGAGAGACCTGGGTGATATCTTCAAGCTTGATGCCCTGCTGGCGCAGCAGGCTCAGCAACAGGATGGAGTATTCGTCCGCCATGCTGCGGATGCTCGTCGCCACGCGCCAGGTGGCGTGGAGCTTTTCCTCTCTGAAGACCCCGAGGGTGATGTTGGTGTTGCCGATATCAATCGCCAGTAACACTGCCGTCTCCTAGTCTTTCCGCTTCAACTGCCGGATGGTCCGGGGCAGCGCCGGCAGCAAATCGCTGGCAATCATGCCGGTGTCACCGAGCTCCGCCCTCACCATCTCTCCGGCGGCCCCGTGGAGATAGACCCCGAGGGATGCCGCTGCGAAGAGAGAAAGCCCCTGGGCGGCCAGCCCGGCAATCGCCCCCGTCAGCACGTCCCCGGTTCCGGCGGACGCCAGCCCCGCATTGGCGAAGGGACTGAGCCGGCAGCGCCCGTCCGGCGCCGCGACCACGGTATATGCCCCTTTCAGGACCACCGTTTTCCCCCACTCCCCCGCCAGCTTCCGGGTAGTGTTCACCCGGTCCGCCTGCACCACCGCCACGGTCATACCGCTGAGCCGGGACATTTCTCCGGGGTGCGGCGTAAGTATAGCATCCCCGGCGAGTTTTTGCCACCAGTTTTTCGTTCCGGCAAGTATGTTCAGACCGTCGGCATCGACGACCCTTGAACCCTTAAAGTTACTGAAAAGGACCTGCCGGACGAAATCCGCCGTC
>JBDRGD010000067.1:0-3104 GCA_043818095.1 Chloroflexota bacterium | reverse complement strand
CATCGCCGCATCCATCTTCTTGCCGATGAGCAGCGCGGCATCGTAGTCCAGCTGGTCGAAAAAGAGAAAGTCGGTCAGCGCGGGGATTTCGGCCAGCGTCTTGGCTCTCTCCTGTACGAGGGGCATCATCCGCGCCACGAAATCGCCGTCCAGCGGACGGGGCACTGCCGGCGGCAGGTCCCGCTCCAGGAAGGGCAGGGCGCGCCGCGTCAACTCCGCCACGCTCAGATTACGGAGATAGACGCCGTTCAGCCAGGAGAGCTTCTCCTGGTTAAAGACGGCGGCGGTGCGGCTCACCCGCTCCAGGGAAAAATGCTTTACCAGGTCCTCGCGGGAGAAAAGCTCCGTCTTGTCGTCCAGGGACCAGCCCAGCAGGGCGAGGAAGTTGAGCATCGTTTCCGGCAGATAGCCCTGGTCACGGTATTCCGTGATGGAGACCGCGCCGTGGCGCTTGCTCAGCTTGGACCGGTCCGGGCCCAGTATCATGGGCAAATGGGCGAACTGCGGCGGGGTATAGCCCAGTGCCGCGTAGAGCAGCAGGTGGCGGGGAACGCTGGAAAGCCACTCCTCCGCCCGGATGACATGGGTCATGCGCATGGCATGGTCGTCAACGATGTTGGCCAGGTGATAGGTGGGATAGCCGTCCGACTTCAGGAGAACGAAGTCGTCGAGGGTGCCGTGCTCGAAGGAAAGCTCGCCCCAGATGATATCGTTGAAGGTCGTCCTGCCTTCGAGGGGGGTCTTGAAACGCACCACCGGCGTTATCCCCGCCTCCCCCTGCCGGGCGCACTCCGCGGGGGACAGCCCCCGGCAGAGCCGGTCATAGCCCGGGGGATGTTTGCGCTGCTGCTGTTCCCGGCGCATCTCGTCGAGGCGCTGCGGCGAACAGTAGCAGTAATAGGCGTTCCCTGTGGCAATTAACCTCTCCGCCGCTTCCCGGTAGAGTTCCAGCCGCTGCGACTGGAAATAAGGCGCGCAGTCACCCCCCGCCTCGGGCCCCTCGTCCCAGTCCAGCCCCAGCCAGCGCAGCCCGTCCAGGATAGCCTCGACGGCGCCCTCAACCTTGCGGGCGGTGTCCGTGTCCTCGATACGGACGATGAAGCTGCCGCCGTTGTGGCGGGCGAAAAGCCAGGCGAAAAGCGCCGTGCGGATGTTCCCCACGTGAGGAAAACCGGTGGGGCTGGGCGCGAAACGCGTACGGACGGAATCGGGCATGATTATCCTTTCCCCCGGAGCACTCTCAATTCACCCTCCAGCTTCCTTAATTTCCGGACCGCCCAGACGATAAATCCGATAACCAGCAGGCTGAACACGGTGAGCGAGAGCAGGATAATCTGAAAGCCGGTGTCCGGTCGGCTGAGCCAGACGAGATAGCCCACCAGCACCCCGCCGATAACGGGGTTGATGACCGCCAGGATAAACCCGATAACCACGAGCGCACTCATGCGACTGTCTCCTTCAACGCCGAATCCTGCCCTATTCTACCAGACTGCCTTGCCGCCATGCCACCGTGGGGGTTTTCTCCCGGACCTGCCGCGGATGCCGCGGGGCGGGCAGGGTGGGAAAGAAAAAGCACCCGGCGGGCGGGGAGGCTGGGTAAGGTAAAAGCCGTCAGCCACTGTAAATGACTCCTCCTTTGCCTCCCCTGAAATGAAAAAGGTATAATTCAGGCATCAAACCCGGAGGAAAGGTCATGCAAGACGGAATCAGGGAAGTAGTGCTGGCAGGCGCCGTGCGGACGCCGGTGGGCAAATACGGCGGCAGCTTTACGAGCCTCGCCAGCTACGAGCTCGGCGCCATCGTCCTCAGAGAAATCTGCCGCCGCCTGGGCCTCGACCCCGCCGGGGTCAACGACGTTATCCTGGGCAGTTCCTACCAGAGCGGGCATTTCCCCAACACCGCCCGCCAGGCGCTCCTGCGGGCGGGCTTCCCCTACGAGGTGCCCGGCGTCACCGTGGACCGGCAGTGCGTCTCCGGGCTGGAAGCGATTGCCCAGGGGATGCGCGCCATCCGGACGGGCGACGCCGACGTGGTGCTGGCGGGCGGGGCGGAGAACATGAGCAACCTGCCCTACTACGTCCTGAACGCGCGCTGGGGCTACCGGCTGGGGCACGGCGCCTTCCTCGACTGGTTTTCCGACGCCTCGGAAACGGTAAGCGGCCCCCCGGAGCGCTGCGGGAAGCTGACCATGGGGCTGACCGCGGAGAACGTCGCCGCGCGCTACGGCCTGACCCGGCAGGACCTGGACGCCTACGCCCTGCGCAGCCAGGAAAAGGCGCGGGAGGCGATGGCCGCAGGCAGGTTCCGCGAGGAAATTGTTCACGTGGAGGTGGCGCAGGGGAAAAACACGGTCACCGTGGACACCGACGAGCACCCCCGCCCCGATACCACCCTGGAAAAGCTGGCCAAGCTCCCCGCCATCTTCAAGGCGGACGGCATGGTCACCGCGGGCAACGCCTGCGGGATGAATGACGCCGCCGCGGTCACGGCACTGATGAGCCGGGAAAAGGCGGCCTCGCTGGGCATGAAACCCTGGGCGCGGCTGGTGAGCTACGCCGTCGCGGGGGTCGACCCCGCTTTCATGGGCATCGGGCCCGTGCCCGCCACCGACCGGGCGCTGCAGAAAGCCGGGCTGGAGATGAAAGACATCGATTTAGTCGAGCTGAACGAGGCTTTTGCCGCCCAAGCCGAGGCCGTTATCCGGGAGTGGGAACAGCGAGGCATGCGCTCCCGCGACATCGTCAACGTCAACGGCGGCGCCATCGCTTTGGGCCACCCCATCGGGGCGACCGGCGCCCGTCTGGTGACCACCCTGATATACGAGATGCGCCGCCGCGGGCTGCGCTACGGGCTGGCCTCCGCCTGCGTCGGCGGCGGGATGGGCGCCACCTTGATTATCGAGCGGGAAGCTTAAGTCGCGCCGAGAAGACGGACAAGCTCCTCCCGCAACGCCGCCAGCCAGCTTTCTCCGGCCGACGGCCTGCCCGCGATACTGTCCCCGGCAAGGACGAGGCTCCGGGTAGCTTTTTCTCTGATTTCCGGTCGGTTGACGCAGGCGCGATGGCACCCGCAGACAATGACGATGGCGTCCGCGCCGGGAGCGG
>JBDRGD010000066.1:0-2946 GCA_043818095.1 Chloroflexota bacterium | reverse complement strand
AATGGTGAAAATCTCCGCCTCTTCACAGTGGACCATCGTCAAGGCGGGATAGCCCTGTGCTAACGTGAACTCCAGGGTGCGGAAGAGCATACCCTCATCCGCCGATGCCATCCAGCTCAGCGTGGAAGAGCCTTTGGCGGTGTAGGCATTGAAAAAGAGCTTGTAGGAGGTGACGCCCCTGCGGAACAGTTCCGGCAGCTCGGCAAAATGCATCTCATCCGTGACCAGCGCATGCAGGAAGAAATTGACGCGGGCAGACTTCTCCCCTAACTGGATGGTTTTCTCCACCAGCGGTAAAGCAGGATTACCTTTGCCGCCCGCAAAATGTCCCATCGTGGTGACGCCGCCATGCAGCGCACCGTCAGTCTCCACGGGCCAGTTCGCCGGAATCCCTTCTTCCAGCGAACTATCTTCCTCGCTGGTCATATGAAGATGCGGGTCAATCAGCCCGGGGATAATGAAGCCCTCCCCGGCATTGATGACCCTTTTCCCCGCGGGCAAGCCGCCATCACTGCCCACTTCAGTGATTCTCCCATCCTGGACGGCTACTCCCCCATAAATAACCCCTGTGGGCGTAACCACCCTGCCATTCTTGATAATAATATCTGCCGTCATTCCCGTTACCTCGGTACAGAACCTCTCATTTTAAATTCTGAATTCTCATTAGCATAGCACGGACATCGCCCGCCCTGTCAACAGCAAGGCGCACCACGCCCCGGGGATTGCCCTTCCCTTGCGAAAGGGACGCTTTCCTGCTATCATTACCAGCAAGAACTATTAGTCGTAAGCGACTAACCATTGCTTGCGCACGTAAAAGGAGGCTGCATTGACTCAGAAAGAGCACCCGTTGGTTCTTGTGGAGAAGGAGGGCAAGATTGCCCATGTCACCCTCAATTACCCGGAGAAGCTGAACGCCTTTGACTTTGCCGGTCAGGGGGGGCTGACCGACCAGCTGCACAGCGCCCTGGAGGAGCTGGAGCAGGACCTGGATGTCAGCGTGGTGGTGCTGAAAGGCTCCGGGAGGGCCTTCAGCGCCGGTCATGACCTGTCAAAGGTGGGCTTTGTTTACGACATGAAGGTACCCAAACCCGGGGAGAAGCTTCAGGATCGCCCCAGTCAGCGCGTCAGGCTGAATGTTGACCGGGAGTTCATGTACCACAATTATCTGAAGCTGCTCTATTACCCGAAGATACTGATTGCCCAGGTCCACGGCTACTGTGTCGCGGAAGGGCTGATGGTCGCCGCCATGTGCGACATGATGATTACGTCGGAGACCGCCAAGCTGGGGCTCACCCAGCAGAGACTCGGCTTTGCCGGCTCGGGAGGGGCATCGCTGGCAATTTTCTATCTCTCCATGGGTCTGCGGCGGGCGACCGAGATGATTCTTACCGGCCGGACCATCAGCGGCAAGGACGCGGAGCGGTTTGGTCTCGCGGCAAGAGCGGTCCCGGAGAAAAAGCTGGAAGAGACCACCAACGCGATGGCGGAGCTCGTCAGCCTCCTGCCCAGGGACGGTGTCGCCGTCGGCAAAGCCGCCCGGCATTTGCTCTTCGATGCAATGGGCATCACCAATTCCTTCACCATCGCTTACGTCACCCATACCCTCTTTACCAATCTGAAATACGAAGATGACGAATTCGTATTTTTCAAGGAGCGCCGCGACCAAGGCACCACGGGGGCCATCCGGAAGCGCAATGAGCTCTGGGAGCAGCTGCTCCAGAAGATTTACGGTCCCCAGGAGTAATCCAGGCCGGATATCCGGTACTGAGGTTAGTGATGCTGCTTGACGGATACCGCGTGCTCGATTTTACCAATGAGCAGGGTTACCTCTGCGGTAAAATTCTGGGCGACCTCGGCGCGGACGTCATCAAGATTGAGCCGCCCGGAGGCGACCCGGCGCGTCGCCGGGGTCCCTTCTATCACGACGAACCCGACCCGGAAAAAAGCCTGTCCTGGTGGGCTTATAACATCAACAAACGCGGCATCACGCTGAATATCGAGTGCCCGGAAGGGCAGGAAATCGTCCGGAAACTGGTGCCGACCGCTCACTGCCTGGTGGAGTCCTTCTCTCCGGGTTATCTCGAAAAACTGGGGCTCGGTTACCAACTTCTTAGTAACATAAACCCCGGACTGGTCTTTGTCGCCATCACGCCCTTCGGCAGCGATGGTCCCTGGCGGGACCTGCAGGCGCCCGACCTGGTCGGGGCGGCGCTGGGGGGAATGATGCTCTGGACCGGTGAGCCTGACCGCTATCCCCTGCGTATCAGCGTGGAGCAGTCCTATCTTAATGCCGGCAGCGAGGGATCCGTCGCCGCAATCATCGGACTCTACCATGCGGAAGCAACGGGTGAGGGGCAGTTTATTGACGTCTCCATGCTGGAGAGCTGGCTGCCGGCCATCGCCCACCCCATCATCCACTGGGACTTTAATAAAAACATCCTGCGGCGGGAGGGTAAATACCGCAGCGGCGAGGGAGGCGCGGGCATACGCCTGCGCAACATCTGGGAGTGCCGTGACGGCTATGTCTTTACCCGTATCTACGGCGGCAAGTTCGGCGTGAAGACGAATAACGGGTTTGCCCGCTGGATGCAGGAAGAAGGCGTCAGCACCATGTTGTGGGATAAGACGGACTGGGACAACTTTGACATTGCCTCGGTAAGTCAGCCAAAGATTGACGCGCTGGAAGAGACGCTGGAGAAGTTCTTAAAGACAAAGTCCAAAGAAGAGCTTTACCACCGCGCCGTGGCCACCGGGATTCAGGTCGCTCCCATCTGGGGTCCCCGGGAACTGGTCAATAACCAGCAACTGCAGGCGCGCCATTTCTGGCAGGAGGTAGAAAGTCCGCATACCGCGGAGAAAACACTTTACCCCGGTTACTTCACCCAGGTTGACGGCAGCCCCGCCGCAATCCGGCGCCGCGCCCCTCTTCCCGGCGAACATAATCAG
>JBDRGD010000065.1:0-17630 GCA_043818095.1 Chloroflexota bacterium | reverse complement strand
CGACGCCGACGTGGTGCTGGCGGGCGGGGCGGAGAACATGAGCAACCTGCCCTACTACGTCCTGAACGCGCGCTGGGGCTACCGGCTGGGGCACGGCGCCTTCCTCGACTGGTTTTCCGACGCCTCGGAGACGGTGAGCGGCCCCCCGGAGCGCTGCGGGAAGCTGTCCATGGGACTGACCGCGGAGAACGTCGCCGCGCGCTACGGTCTGACCCGGCAGGACCTGGACGCCTACGCCCTGCGCAGCCAGGAAAAGGCGCGGGAAGCGACAGCCGCGGACAGGTTCCGCGAGGAAATCGTTCCCGTGGAGGTGGCGCAGGGGAAAAACACGGTCACCGTGGACACTGACGAGCACCCCCGCCCCGATACTACTCTGGAAAAGCTGGCCAAGCTCCCCGCCATTTTCCAGGCGGACGGCATGGTCACCGCGGGCAACGCCTGCGGGATGAATGACGCCGCGGCGGTCACGGCCTTGATAAGCCGGGAAAAGGCGGCGGCGCTGGGGATGAAACCCTGGGCGCGGCTGGTGAGCTATGCCGTCGCGGGGGTCGACCCCGCTTTCATGGGCATCGGGCCCGTACCCGCCACCGACCGGGCGCTGGAAAAGGCCGGGCTGGAGATGAAAGACATCGATTTAATCGAGCTGAACGAGGCTTTTGCCGCCCAGGCCGAGGCCGTTATCCGGGAGTGGGAACAGCGCGGCATGCGCTCCCGCGACATCGTCAACGTCAACGGCGGCGCCATCGCTTTGGGCCACCCCATCGGGGCGACCGGCGCCCGGCTGGTGACCACCCTGATTTACGAGATGCGCCGCCGCGGGCTGCGCTACGGGCTGGCCTCCGCCTGCGTCGGCGGGGGCATGGGCGCCACCCTGATTATCGAGCGGGAAGCTTAAGTCGCGCCGAGAAGACGGACAAGCTCCTCCCGCAACGCCGCCAGCCAAGCTTCCCCGGCCGACGGCCTTCCTGCGATGCTGTCCCCGGCAACGACGAGGCTCCGGGTAGCTTTTTCTCTGATTTCCGGCCGGTTGACACAGGCGCGATGGCACCCGCAGACAATGACGATGGCATCCGCGCCGGGAGCGGCGAAGGGGACGAGCTCGTAGTCCAGCTCCGCCTGCCAGCGGGCCAGCGGTTCCCGGACGCGGGCGGGCTCCAGGAACGGATTACAGAAGCCGCAGTATTTCAGGGCTACCCTGTTTTTTTTCATCCCATCAAGAGCGCGCTATTCCGCGGGCGCCGTACCGGCAAGCTGCTGCGCCAGCCGCTTCTTGTGCTCCAGGTTGCTGCGCCGCCAGATCATGATTTTCAGGGCTTGCGGCGAGCCCGCGCCGTGCATCGACTCCACCAGGGCCGTGCCGCAGGTCATCGCTTCCAGCAGGCGCACCAGGCGCAGCCGCATCTCCGCGGGAACGTCCGCCACGCCGGAGAGGTATTTGTCCACGTATTTCCCGATTTTCGGGTCTTTCCAGTCTATCTCGGAAGGCGCCGTCGCCAGGATGCCCCCGGCGATGTCCTGGGCGAGACGGGCGATTTCATAGACGTTCCGGGTGACGTTGAGCTTGGCGACGTTCGCCAGGAGCGGGTCCGCCATGAAGTTCCCCGCGGGAAGGGCATAACCCTGGCAGGAGCAGGCGATGGCGCAGCTGTAGATGGTCTCCGCCAGTTGTATCATCTCGACGAGCTTGTCCCGGACGTGGCTCGCCTTGTCCGTGCCCTGCGCCTCCGCCAGAGAGAGCGTCGCCCCGATAAGGGCGTCCGCCAGCCCAGTCTTGCAGCCGCCGTAGTTCTGGCGGTGCGCCGTGGCAAAACGCTCCACGAAGGGCGCGGCGAACTCGTGCTCCCCACAGAGGAAAACGTGCCGCCACGGTATGAACGCCTTGTCAAAGACAATCAGGGCTTCCCCGCCGACGATGCCGTATTCCGGGTTGCCCTGGTCGATGGCGCAGCCGGTGCACTTGCGGGTGTCATTGGTCTGCCGCCCGAAGACGTGAAGCACCCCCGGCGCGTCCACGGGGACGTAGAAACACACGGCGTAGTCCGCGTCCTCGGGGCCCATCGCGGAGGTAGGCATCACCAGGTGCCCGTGGGCGTTGACCGCGCCGGTGATGTGGGCCTTCGCCCCGCTGACCACGATGCCGTCCTCCCGCCGCTCGACGACGTGGACGTAGCTGTCCGGGTCCGGCTGGCGGTGGGGCGGCAGGCTGCGGTCCCCCTTGGGGTCGGTCATCGCCCCGGTGAGAAAGAGGTCCCCGGCCTGCACCTCCCGCAGGAAATCGAGAAAGCGCCGGTGATAGTCGGTGCCCTTCGCCTGGTCGATGTCGTAGGTCACGGAGTAGACGGCGTTAAGGCCGTCGTGGCCGACGCAGCGCTGGAAACAGCTCCCCGTCCGCTGCCCCACGGAGCGCAGCATCTTGACCTTCTTTATCAGGTCGTCATGGCTCTGGTGGATGTGATTGAAGATGCTTATCTTCTCCCCGGTGAGATGCGAGGTGGCGGTTAAAAGCTCCTCGGACTCCGGGGCGAGCGCCATATCATAGGTCACCGCGGCAGCGTTGACGTGGGGGACCGTCGCAGGGTCCGCGGTCACGTCGGCGACCCGCTCCCCCATGAAATAGACCTCCGGTTTCAGGCGGCGCAGGCTTTCCCGGTATTCATTCCCGTTCATCAGGCTCATAGCTTCCTCCAGAACAGACGAGAAAAAGTCGGAAAATTAAAAAACAGAACCATCCCGTTAACACACGGGGGTGACCTCACGGCGCAGGACGGGCCAGCGCCCCGATGGGCTCCAGTTCGTAGCAGCCGTCCACCACCAGTGTCGCCCCGCTGACGAAAGCCGCCGCGTCCGAGGCCAGGAAGACCACCGGCTGAGCGACCTCCTCCGGGGTGCCGCAGCGCCCGATAGCGCACCCTTTCCCCCACAGCCGCATGATTTCGTCCCGGTCCTGGACGCCGTGGTCCTGGAAAAGCTTCAGGGGCATCTCGGTGAGAATCGGGCCCGGCGCCACGCAGTTCACCCGGATGTTATATTGTCCCCACTCCGCCGCCAGCGACCGCGTGAAGTTGATGATGCCCGCCTTGGCGGCGCCGTAATGCGCCTGCCGCGGGAAAGCCCTCAGGCCCGCCACGGAGGCGATGTTGACGATGCTGCCCTTCTTTTGGGTAATCATCTCTTTCCCCACGTGCCGGGAGACGAGGTAGGTGCCGTTGAGGTCGATGTCAATCACCGCCTTCCAGGCTTTCAGGCTCATCTCCTCGACGCCCGCCTCAAAGCTGACCCCGGTGTTGTTCACCAGGATGTCGATATGCCCGAAGGCTTCCATGACTTTCGCGACCATGTCGGCGACCATCTCCTCGTCACGCACGTCCATGGGGACGGCGAGGGACCGGCGGCCCATTTCGACGAGCTGCGCCGCCACCGGTTCGAGGTGCTCCAGGCTGCGGCTGGCGATGGCTACGTCCGCGCCCGCCCGGGCAAGCTCCAGCGTAATCGCCTTGCCGATGCCGGTGCCCCCGCCGGTCACAATCGCGGTCCTCCCGCTGAGGTCGAAATCCATTATTTTTCCTTCCGGGCAGACGCCCGCCGATGCTGCAAATCTATCACTATTATGATAACATAGTCAAGATATTCGCAGCAGAAGGAGCGCTATGGAAAGCAAGCCGCTGGCAAGGCTGCTGGTCGTCGGGGCGGGGATGATGGGCAACCAGATTGCGGAGCTCATCGCCCGGGTCGGCGGTTACCCGGTGACCATGGTGGACAGCATTCCCGGAGTCCCGGAGAAAGCTCGTGCGGCGATTGCCGACCGCATGGAACGCTTCTTCGTCGCCAAAGGGAAGATGACCGCCGCCGAAAAGCAGGCCGTCCTGGACCGCATCGGCACCGCCGAAAACATCGCTGCCGCCGCCCGGGACGCCGATTTCGCCATCGAAGCCGCCGTGGAGAGCCTGCCGGTGAAACAGGACATTTTCCGGGCGCTGGACGCCAGCGCCCCGCCCCGCGCCATCCTCGCTTCCAACACCTCCTTCCAGCACATTTCGGAAATCGCCGCCGCGACGCGCCGCCCCGAAAAGGTGGTGGGGATGCACTTCTTCAATCCCGTCGCCCTGATGCGCCTCGTGGAAATCGTGAAAACGGCCAAGACCTCGACGGAAACAATCGCCACCGTTTCCGCCCTCGCCGTGAAACTGGGCAAGGAACCGGTGGTCTGCCGGGACATCAGCTACGGCTTTCTCGCCAACCGCGCCTACGTCGCCATGCAGCAGGAAGCGGTGGCGATGCTCGCAGAAAAGGTGGCGCCCCCGGAAGACATCGACCGGGCGCTGGTGTTGGGCTACAACCTGCCCATCGGCCCCCTGCAGTTGGGCGATGCCGTAGGCGCATGGTCAATCTGGGCGTCTTCCGAGGCGGATGCCATCCGAACGCTCGGCCCCGGGAAGGGCAGCCTGCACCCGCTGCTGAAGGCGATGCTCGGCGCGGGTTACGTGAAAATCTACGATTACTGGCGCGACGTCCTCGCGAAGGAGGCATAGAATGAGCCTGGTCCGTCAGCGGTGGTTCCTGGTGCTGCTGATAAAACGCCTGCGCGAGGCACGGCGCCACGCCGGGGAGAAGCCGGCGCCCGGCGGGAGCTAAGGCAGCACGCCGAAAATCCGGGACTGCCCCGCGGAGCCGCCCCGGAAGGGAATAACCCCGACCACCAGCCAGCTGCCCGCCTCCGGCAGGAGGTGGGCGTTCGCCAGGTCTTCGATGACCAGGGTATGCCACACCGGCAGGAGCTCGTCACGCACCGGGATACACTCCGTACGACTGACTTTCCCGGAAATCGGCGGCCTCCCCGCCGAACCCCCTTCCGGGCTCATGCACTCGGTAGCGATGCCGATAATATGGCGGTCCGTCTCCACCAGCCAGCGCATCGCCGCGGGGTCAAAACCGGGGTAGTGGGTCTTGCCGGCGGCGTCCACACCGAAAAAGGCGGGGGTGTCCCAGAGGTCGCTCCACCCCGAGGACATCACCAGCCACGCGCCGTCGGGAATCCGCCCGTGCTTTGCCTCCCATGCCTCCAGGTCACCCCGGTCCAGGCGGTAGTCCGGGTCCCTGCGGCATTTGTCCCGGATATCAATGACCACGGCCGGCCCGATGAGGTCCTTCAGGGGCACCTGCTCGATGGTGGGTGAGCCGGGCAGCATGTGGGCCGCCGCCTCGCAGTGCGTCCCACATTCCTCTAAAAGGTGATTGTAATAGGCGAGAGCGCCGTTCTCCTCGTAATTCGCGTGGAGCTCGTGTATCATCGGCGGGAAGAAAGACGGCTGGCTCATGCCCTCGTGCCAGTCATGGGTCAGGTCCACCAGGTTCGAAGCGTCAGCTTTGATGTAACACCCCTCAAGCCATCCCCGCGGAATTTCTGGCGACATCCGGCGATACCTCCTTTACTTTATTTCTAGGCTAAAAAGTAATTTATCCTGTCGTCCTGCGTCACCGCCCGCACGCTGCCCCGGTGCTCCAGGTAGACCAGGTGGGCCAGGGCTTCCCCGAAAGCAAACCATTTCTGCTGCGACGGGAACTCTTCCCAGGTGCGGTAGGGCACGTCCCAGGTCATCCGCGGGATGATGTCGAGGCAGTTCCGCGCGCCGGCGCCCAGTGCCGCCAGCACCTCTCCCAGGCGGCGCCGGTGGTGCTCCTGGATTTCCCGGATGCGCGCCCGGTGGTCCTTCATGCGGCGGCGGTGCCCGGGAAGAACCATCTCCACATCCATCTCCGCCACTTTCTCCAGGCTGGCGAGATAAGACTTCAGCGGGTCTTCCATCTCCGACCAGAAGGTGATGTTCGGCGTGATGTCGAAGAGAATGTGGTCTCCGGCGACCAGTATCTTCTCAGCGGCCTCGTAAAGGCACATGTGCCCCGGGGTGTGTCCCGGCGTGGCGACGCACCGGAAAGCGTATGCACCGATTTCGATAATATCGCCGTCCCCGACGATGGTGAAGTCGATATGCCGGTTGATTCCGTAGCGCCGCGCCGGGTGCCGCATCAAGGAGTCCAGCGCCTGGGTATCCGGGAAACCGTGGGCCACGTAAATCCCGAGGGTCTTCCGCCAGCGCCCTTCCTGGTCCTCCACCACCTGCTGCGCCACGGCGGCATCCGGCTCACTTATCATCACCTTGGAAACGTCATCCGCCATGGCCCCGACCAGGCCCGTGTGGTCGGTGTGGATATGGGTAAGAAAGATTTCCGTCCTGCCCGGGTCGACCCCCAGCTCCGTCAGCCCCCCCATCAGCGCCTCCCGGCACTCCTCCCGGTTCATGCCGGTATCAATCAGCAGGTAGCGCCCCGCCCCCTTCACCAGGTAGGCGTTCAGCGCGCGCAGGGGGTTCTGCGGCAGCGGCACCTCGATGCGGTAGATATCCGGACGTATTTGCTCAATCATGGGGACAGAGATACTTTAAGCGGCGGGAATTACCTTTGTCAAGGATGGGCGCGCCGCTTGAAATGCCCCCGGCCACGGGCATATACTATAGCGGATACTGCGGGGCGGTACCCTGCCAAATCCGGATTGAGGAGCTGCCATGGGCTTACCGTTAAAAGACGTCCGCGTGCTTGACCTCTCCGTGTTCGTCTCCGGGCCGTTCGGCACCATGATTCTGGGCGACCTCGGCGCCGAGGTCATCAAGATTGAGATGCCGGGCAGCGGCGTGCCGGGGCGCCACGTGCCCCCCTACTTCGTGGACGGGGAAAGCTCCTATTTCATCTCGATGAACCGCAACAAGAAAAGCCTCACCCTGAACCTGAAGACCGACCAGGGCCGGGAAATCTTCTACGAGCTGGTGAAGCACTCCGACGTCGTCCTCGACAATTTCCGCCCCGGGGTTACGGATAGACTGGGGATAACTTACGATACGCTGAAAGAGATTAACCCCCGGATTATCGTCTGCTCTATTACCGGGTTCGGGAGCACGGGCCCGGCCAAGGACATGCCCGCTTTCGACCTTATCATCCAGGCGCGGGGGGGCATCATGAGCTATACCGGGGAGCCGGACCGCAAGCCGGTCAAAATGGGCTCGCCCATCGGTGACCTGGCGGGCGCCCTCTACGCGGTGAACGGCATCCTGGCGGCGCTCTACCAGCGCAAGGAGACGGGGCGGGGGCAGCGCGTGGACATCAGTATGCTGGACTGCCAGCTCGCCCTGCACATCTACCGCGCCCAGAACTACTTCGTCGGCGGCGCCATCCCCACGCCGCTGGGCACGGGGCACACCTCCATCAACCCCCTGGGGACTTTCCCGACGAAGACCTTCGATGTGGTCATCGACTGCAACACGCAGAAAATCTTCAACGACATGTGCGCAGCCATGGGCCACCCGGAGATGGGCACCGACCCCCGGTTCAACACCCTGGAACACCGCCTCAACAACAAAGAAGTGCTGAACGCCTGGGTGCGCGAGATGTTCCTCAAATACACGGGGGAAGAGCTGCTGGAACTTTTACAGAACCGCATCCCCATCGCCCCCATCAACACCATCGACAAGGCGTTCGAGGAACCCCAGCCCCTGAGCCGCAACATGGTCGTCAAGATTGATTACGCCAGCCGGAAGGACCTCAGAATCGTGGGCAACCCCATCAAGCTCTCCGAAGTGGACAAAGAGGTCTTCAAGATACCGCCGCGGCTGAGCGAGGACACGGCGCAAATCCTCGCCGACCTCCTGCACTACTCCCCGGAAAAGATAGCGCAGCTCCGGCAGGAAGAAATCATCTGATTACGCATCTCCCGGCAGGCACGGGATTTTACCGGATAGGAAATAGGGAGGACTCCATGAAAGAAAAGATAGGCTTCATCGGGCTGGGCGCGATGGGCGGCCCCATGGCACGGAACCTGGTGAAAAAGGGCTACCCGCTCACGGTCTGCGACCTCGTTAAAGAGAGGGTTGCCCGGCTGGTCAAGGAAGGGGCGAAAGAGGCCGCCTCGGCACGGCAGGCGGCGACAGACGCCGACGTCGTGATTACCATGCTACCCTCGTCCCCCAACGTGCGTGAGGCCGTCCTGGGGAGCGGCGGTATCGGCGATGCCATGCGGAAAGGGGCCATCTATATCGACATGAGCACCATCGACCCCATCACCACCCGGGAGATTGCGCAGGCGCTGGAGAAAAAAGGTGTTTCGATGCTGGATGCCCCGGTGGCGCGGGGCACGACGGCCGCGGCGGCCGGGACGCTCTCCATCTACGTCGGCGGGGCCGAAGCCGTATATGAGAAATGCCGGGACATCCTCGGCGCGATGGGCACGGACGTCCTTTATGCCGGTCCTTCCGGCGCAGGGGAAACGGTCAAGATTATCAACAACCTCATGGTGGGCACGACCATGTGCGCCCTGGCGGAGGCGATGGTCCTGGGCGTGAAAGCCGGCGCCAAGGCCGACGTCCTTTACAAAGCGCTGAGCACCGGCTCCGCGGACAGCTTCGTCCTGCGGAACCACGTTAAAAACGCCGTCCTCAAGGGCAAGTTCGAGAAGGAAGTCTTCCCGGTGGACTACATGCTGAAGGACCTGAACCTGGCGCTGGTCACCGGCGCCAAGTACAACGTCCCCCTGTATTTCGCCTCGGTGGCGAGCCAGGCCCTGGAACAGGCACGCGCCGCGGGCTATCATGAGCTTTACCACCCCGTGGTTATCCGGCCGCTGGAAGACCTGACCGGCGTTACGGTGCGCGCCGAGCTGACCGAGTAATTATCGATGACCACTGACCAGGCTTATACCGGAAGGATTGTCCGAGCAGACCTCAGTCACCGGCGCGTTACCACGGAAACGGTCGCGGAGGAAACGATGCGCCGCTACGTGGGCGGCACCGGACTGGGGGCGAAATTCCTTTACGACATGGTGCCCCCCGGCACCGCCTGGGACGCCCCGGAGAACATCATCTTCTTCGGCTCGGGGCCCCTGGGCGGCACTGTCGGGGGCACGGGGACTTTCTCCGTGGTTACCAAGGGACCGCAGACTAACGGCGCCGCTGCCACGCAGGCGAACGGCTTCCTGGGGGCTTTCCTGCGCTTTTCCGGGTATCACGGCGTCCTCGTGGAAGGGAAAGCGAACGACTGGCAGTACCTCTACGTCCACGACGGCACCGCCGAGCTCCGGGACGCGAGGCAACTCGTCGGCAGGGATACCTGGGAGACCGGCGAAATCATCGGGAAGGAGCTCGGGCTGGAGCGGACCCATCTGAGCGTTTTCGGCATCGGGCCCGCCGGGGAAAACCTGGTGCGCTTCGCCGTTATCGTCGGGGACGAGGGCCACGTTGCTTCCAAGGGCGGCGCCGGGGCAGTGATGGGCGCGAAAAAGCTGAAAGCCATCGCGGTCAAGCGCGGCAAGACCCCGCTCCACGTGAAAGACATGGAGAGGGTGCGCGCACTGGGCAGGTCGATGCTCGACGGATTTCAGAACAACCCCGCTTCGAAGGTCTTTGAATGGGGCACCAGCCTGCTGCTGCCTCCCTATCTCCCCCTGGGCCTGCTGCCCATCAAGAACCTCATGGGCACGGATTTTCCCACCGCCCCCGCTTTCGGGGGAAAGGAGTACCGCCCGCGTCTGGACATGGTGCGTCGCCCCTGCTGGGGTTGTCCCTCCCACCACTGCCACCTGGTCACGATTAAAGAGGGGCCTTACGCAGGCGCCCGCGGTGACGAGCCGGAGTTCGAGGACTTCGTGGCTTTCGGGCCGCTCATCGGGCAGACGGACCCTCAGGCGGTCATCGTCCTCAACGACCTTAACGACCGTCTGGGCATGGACGCCAATGAGGCGGGATGGCTGCTGGCGCTGGCGATGGAATGCTATGAGCGGGGCATCATCACCCGGCAGGACACAGGCGGCATCGACCTGACCTGGGGCAACGTTGCCGCCGTGCAGGCGCTCCTCCCGAGAATCGCCCGGCGCGAGGGCATCGGCGACCTCCTCGCGGAAGGAACGATGAGGGCGGCGGCGGCGCTGGGCGGAGAAGCCCCGGACATGGGCGTCTATTTCCTGACGGGCGCGGTGCCCCGCAGCCATGACCACCGGGTACGCTGGGAAGAGGCCCTGGACGTTGGCACCTCGTCCACGAGCACGATGGACAGCGCCCCCGCGGTTACCCCGGGATCGCTTTTCGACCTGGAGCCGATGCTCGACCCGTTCGATCCCGCACAGGTGGCGCGCCAGGTGGTGGGCGTCAGGGGCAGGCGTTCGCTGGAGGACTCCCTGACCATCTGCTCCTTCACCACCCGGGGGACCAGCAATCAGGGCCTTTGCGACTACCTGAACGCCGTGACCGGCTGGGACTGGGCACCGGAGGATGTCAGCACTTTCGGTCACCGGGTGAGCAACCTGCTGCGCTGCTTCGACCTGCGGCACGGCCGCCAGCCCGGTAATGAACGCCCGTCAACGCGCTACGGTTCCACCCCCACCTACGGCCCCGGCCAGGGTAAAAACATGGCCACCAGCTGGGCGCAGATGAAGTCGGACGTTTACGCGCGGATGGGCTGGAACGAGGAATCGGGAAAGCCGTTCCCGGAGACGCTGCGGAAATGCGGCCTCGAGGGCATTATCAGAGATATTTACCCGGAGGAGAGCGATGTTCGATAAAGAGAGAATGGCGGAGTTCGCCCGGCGGAAGAAACAGTGGGAGGAACGCCTTCTCAAACCGTCCCTGGAACGCTTCGGCGTCGAGGAGCCCCCCGCGAAGTTTTACACGCCCCTCGATATCCCGGACTACGATTTCCTGGAGAAGGAAGGCTTCCCCGGGGAATATCCCTTCACCGCCGACGTTTACGCTTCCCCGCCCCCCGGGGTCACCCACGGCAAGGGCGGGGGGCACCTGATGACCGGCGCCGGGCTGGTGCGCGCCGGGCAGTATTCCGGCTACGGCACCCCGGAGGACACCCGCGACTACTACCTGAGCGAAATCAAGCGGGGGCGGCGGCAGGGCCCCAACCAGGCTTTCGACCTCCCCACCCAGATAGGCTACGACTCGGACCACCCCCTCGCGCGGGGAGAGGTAGGCAAGGTCGGCGTCGCTATCGATACCCTGCGGGACTTCGAGGTGATTTACGAAGCCTTCACCGGGGACATGGACCTGGATAAAATCGCCTCCAACTGGACGATTAACGCCCCGGCGAATATCATCCTGGCGATGTATCTCGCCCTGGCGGAAAAGAGGGGCATCCCCGCCGAGAAGCTCCGCGGCACCCCCCAGAACGACATCCTCAAGGAGCTGGTTTCCCGGGGCACCTACATCTTCCCGGTGAAGCCCTCCATGCGCATGGTCCGGGACACCATCACCTACTGTTCCCAGCATCTGCCCCGGATGAATACCATCAGTCTCTGCGGGAACCACATCCGGGAGCAGGGGGCCACCGGACCGCAGGCGCTGGCATTCCTGGTCTGCAACCTTATCGATTATGTCAAACTGGGGCTGGAGGCCGGCCTCGATATCGACGAGTTTGCCCCGCGCTTCAGCGCCAACCACCTCAGCGGCAGCATGGAGATGTTCCGGGAAATCGCCCTGCAGCGGGCCACCCGCCGGCTGTGGGCCAAGGTGATGAAGGAGCGTTTCGGCGCGAAGAACCCGCGGAGCTGGATTTACCGTCCCGCCCAGTGGGCGCGCCAGGGCGATTACACCTGCACGGTGCAGCGCCCGCTGAACAACCTCACCCGCGCCATCATCGGCGGCATCGCCGGGGCCCTTTCCGGAGGCAATCCGGGGGTGGTCCCGCCCTACGATGAGCCCCTGGGCCTGGGATGGAGCCTGGAGGCTCTGCAACTGAATGAGGACGCCCGCCGCATCATCCAGCATGAGGCCCGCCTCTGTGACGTCCAGGACCCGCTCGCCGGTTCCTACTACGTCGAGGCGCTGACCGACGAGACCCAGCGCGAGGCGGAGGAAATCATCGCCAAGGTGGACGCCATGGGCGGCGCAGCGGCGGCCATCGAGAGCGGCTATATCCAGAAGGAGATTGCCCGGAGCGCCTACCGCTACCAGCAGGAAGTGGAGAGCGGGGAGAGGATTGTCGTCGGGGTCAACGCCTTCGTCGAGGGAGAGCTGGACGTTTCCACCGGACGTCTCGTGCCCCACCCTTACGACGAGAAGAAAAAGGACGCCGCGGAGCAGGAACAGATTGCCAACCTTCAGGGGGTCAAGCAGAGCCGGGACAACGAGAAGGTGAAGGCGACCCTCCAGCGGCTCAAAGAAGCGGCGCGGGACGAGCAGGTGAACCTCATCCCGCCGATACTGGAAGCGGTCAAGACTTATGCCACCATCGGCGAAATGTGCGGCGTGCTGCGCGAGGTCTTCGGCGAATACCGGACACCATACTAAGGGGGAGCGAACCGTGTCGGCAAAAAGAATTATCAGGGTACTCATCGCCAAGCCCGGCCTGGACGGGCATGACCGGGGCAGCCGGGTGGTCGCCGAGGGGCTGCGGGACGAGGGGATGGAGGTCATCTATACCGGCATCCGGCAGACGCCGGAGATGATTGTGGAGGCGGCGGTCCAGGAGGACGTGGACGTCGTCGGGCTGAGCTGCCTGGCGGGGACACACAAATACCACGCCCCGCGGGTGGTGGAGCTGCTCAAAGAGAAAAGCAGCCGCCCCGTCCTGGTCATTGTCGGCGGTATCATCCCGGAGGAGGACATCCCGTTTCTCAAGGAGAAAGGGATTGCCGCCGTTTTCGGGCCGGGGACGCTGCTCAAGACCATCGCGGACTACATCCGGAAAAACGTCTCCGATTAAATCCGCCAGGAATCTGGATTTGGAAAGAAAAGCGATGTTGACCGACTGGCAGGAAGAATACCAGCGCAAGTTCGTCTCCCCGGAGGAAGCCGTGAAAACGGTGAAATCGGGGGACACCGTGCTGATTCCGGTCTCCACGGAGCCCCTGGCGCTCTCGCGCGCCCTGATGGCGCGCGCCGGGGAGCTTAAGGATGTCCAGGTATTGCTGCGCATGCCCCGCGCGGATGTCGGCTGGCTCTCCGGGGACTGTCCGGACGCTTTTAATGTCATTATCGATACCCAGCCCGGCGGCCCCGGGGCGAAAGCGATGCAGGAAAAGGGCCTGGACATGCTGCCCTCTCTCTATGGCCTGCGCTACAAGGCGGAGAACGACCCCCGCCGTGACCCCCGCAGCGCGGAGATTGACGTCATCATGGTCGTCGTCTCCCCGCCGGACGGCAACGGTTTCTGCACCTTCGGACTTTACCTCTCCCACAAGAAAGACTCCCTCCGCCGCGCCAGGGTTGTCCTGGCGGAGGTCTGCGATTCCCCGGAGATGCGCGTCAAGCTCGCCGGGGACAACTTCATCCACGTCTCGGAAATCGATTTCTTCACGGAGCACATCCCTACGCCGGTAAATGAGGCGCAGGGACCCACGGATGAAATCGACCGCGCCATCGCGGACCACGTCCGCACCATTATCCGCGACGGGGATACGCTGGAGCTCGGCCCCGGACTGCCGTCTTCCCTGCCCGAGATGGGGGTCTTCGACGAGCGCCAAGACCTCGGCATCCACTCGCCCATCGTCGGCCCGGCTTTCCTGGACCTGGTGCGGCGGGGCATCGCCACCGGGAAACGGAAGAGCATCAACACCGGGAAGTGCATCTGCTCCGGCTTCCGGGGGGTGGAAAGCGAGGAGGACCTGCGCTTTCTCGACGGCAATCCCGCCTTTGAACTCTACGGCAGCTCTTACGTGAATGACATCCCCACCATCGCGTCGAACCGCCAGATGGTGGCGCTGAACGGCATCCTCGCCATCGACCTGACCGGGCAGATTGCCGCCGATTCGGCGGGCACGCGGATGTTCGGCGGGGCGGGGGGCCAGGTGGACTTCGGCCTGGGCTCCATGCTCTCTCCCGGGGGCGCGTCCATCTCGATGATGCGCTCCACCACCACGAGGGGCGATATCTCCCGCATCGTGCCCAGCTTCGAACCCGGCACGGTGGTCTCGCTGCCCTGGCTCTTCAGCGACCACGTGGTCACGGAATACGGCATCGCCCGGCTGACGGGCAAGTCCCGCCGCCAGCGCGCCGAGGAGCTTATCGCCATCGCCCACCCCGACTTCCGGGAGGAGCTGCGCCGGCAGACGCAGAAACTTTTCTAATCGCGGGGAGGAGAGGAACAAGGAGGTTACCCGTCACATGGAAAATGAAATGCACGCCAGGATAGAGCAGCTCCGCAAGCTGAGAGAAAGCGCCCGCCTGGGCGGCGGGGCGGAGAAAATTGAAAAACAGCACGAGAAGGGCAAGCTCACCGCCCGGGAGCGGATTGCGCGCCTGCTCGACCCCGGCAGCTTCACCGAGTTCAACCTGCTGACCGGGCACGCCTTCGGCGCCCCCACGGACGGCATCATCTGCGGACACGGCACGGTGGACGGACGGCGGGTCTGCGTCTACGCCCAGGACGCCACGGTGCTCGGCGGCTCCATCGGGGCGTTGCACGGCAACAAGCTCTACACCACCACGGAGATGGCGCTCCAGATGGGCGTGCCGGTCATCGGCCTGCTGGACGGCCCCGGTCGCCGCGGCCTGAAGCTGGACTCCTCCCTGCGGGTGGACCAGCCCGGCGGCATCGACATGATTAAGTACCGCGAGGAGAAAGACGGCAGCTCGGTCTTTTTCCCCAATACCCAGGCTTCCGGCGTCGTTCCCCAGATTTCCGCCATCCTCGGGTCCTGCGCCGGCATCTCGGTCTACTCCCCGGCGCTCACCGATTTCATCTTCATGGTGGACGGCATCAGCCACATGTTCATCACCGGGCCGCGGATTATCCAGTCCGTCACCGGGGACAACCCCACCATGGATGAGCTGGGCGGGGCGAAAACCCACGCCCGTATCTCCGGGGTAGCCTCTTTCCGCAGCAAGACGGAGGACGACTGCTTCGCCACGATACGGAAGCTGCTCACCTTCCTGCCTTCCAACAACCGGGAAACGCCGCCGCGGCAGGACACCGGCGACAGCCCGGACCGGATGGACGACACCCTGGCGGACGTGATTCCCTCCGACCCCCGCAAGCCCTACGACATGCATAAAGTCATCAAGAGCGTGGCGGACAACGGCGATTTCATGGAGGTGAAAGCAGAGTTCGCCCAGGAGATTATCACCGGCTTCGCCCGGCTGGACGGAAACCCGGCGGGCATTATCGCCAACCAGCCGATGATGCGCAGCGGCAGCCTGACGATTAACAGCTCCAACAAGCAGGCGCGCTTCATCCGGTTCTGTGACGCTTTCAACATCCCGCTGGTAATGCTGGTGGACACCCCGGCTTACCTCCCCGGCGTCGACCAGGAGCACGGCGGCATCATCAACCACGGCGCCAAGGTGCTCTACGCCCTCTCGGAAGCGATTGTCCCCCGCATCGCGGTGGTCATCCGCAAGGCCTACGGCGGCGGCGCGCTGGGCATGGGGGTGGTCCCCGGCCTGGGGACGGACCTCATCTTCGCCTGGCCCATCGCGGAGACCGGCGTCATGGGCGCGGACCAGACCGTGGACCTGTTTTACGCCGCGGAAATCGCCAGGGCGGAGAACCCGGAGGAACTGCGCAAAAAGCTGGTGCAGGAATACACGGAGCGCTACGCCAACCCCTTCTTTGAAGCCTCCCTCCGCACCCACATCAAGGACATCATCGAGCCCGCGGAGACGCGGAAGTGCCTGATCACCAATCTGGCGCTGCTGCGGGGCAAGAAGGTTGAACGCTACCCCAAGAGGCATGGTAATATACCGCTATAATTCCGGGAACGGAGGGGAACAAAATGAGAATCATCATCTACGGTGCGGGCGCTATCGGCGGGGTTATCGGGGGACACCTGGCGCGCTCCGGGCAGGACGTGGTCTTCATCGGCCGCCAGAAGAACGTGGACGCCATCAACCTTAACGGGCTGCGGCTGGTTACTTACAGCCAGACCTACACCCTGCCGGTCGCCGCGGTCACCAGCCCGGCAGAACTGGAAATCACCCCGGATGACGTCGTTTTCCTGTCCGTGAAGGGCCAGAACACGGAGGAAACGCTGCGGGACCTCCAGGCGGTCAACAGGGACGTGCCCGTCTTCTGCTTCCAGAACGGCATCCGCAACGAGGAGATTGCCTCCGGCTACTTTCCCCGCGTCTACGGGGTCATGGTCCGGGTGGGGGCGACCTACCTCAAGGACGGCGAGGTGGAGTCCCATCACGAGCCCAACGGCTGGCTGCTCATGGGACGCTACCCACGCGGCACGGACGCGCTCGTGGAGGCGGTGGCGGAAAAGCTGCGCGCCGCCGACTTTTACGTGAAGGTCAGCGATGACGTCATGCCCTACAAGTGGGGCAAGCTCCTCGCCAATCTCTCCAACGGCGTCCGCGCTATTTGCGACTGCACCGAGCCGGAGGTGGCCCCGGTGATAGACGCGGCCCGGGAAGAGCTGCGCGGCCTGCTCCAGGAAGCGGGCATCCCGTGGAAAACAGACAAGGACCTTGCCAGGGAATGGGACGCCCTCAGCGTGCCCACCAAGGGCAACTTCGGCCCCAACAGCAAGGGCTCCGGCTGGCAGAGCCTCGCCCGGCAGTCCGGCGGTATCGAAGTCGATTTCCTTAACGGCGAGGCGGTCCGCCTGGCGCAGAAGCTCCACCGCACGGCCCCGGTCAACGAAAAGGTCATCGGAATCTGCAAGGAGATGGCGCGGAAGCGCGAGGTCCCCGGAAAATACACGCCGGACCAGCTGGCGGCCCTGGTGGGACTCAAGCTGCCCGGCTGAAGTTCCCACTGCATCTTTACAAAGCTGCTCCCCGGGAGCTAAAATAGTAACGCGCGGGCGATTAGCTCAGCTGGTTAGAGCGCTGCGTTCACATCGCAGAGGTCACTGGTTCGAGTCCAGTATCGCCCACCATCCGCCATCGATACCGGGCGTTTTCCCCTGCCCGGTGACAATTTTATCCATATATACAAATTGCCTGGGGCAGTGAATTGAGCCCTTAGCCGAAAGCGCCACTACTGAGATAGCTCCAGGTAATCCTCGGGGCCGACCGAGGTAGTCCCATCGATGGGGTCTACGGCAATATCAACACGTAACTTTGAGCCATCACCAATGCGCTCTCCCATATATAACATAGGAGCATGGTCTTTTTCCCCTTCTCCAATGACAACAATTCCATCCATGCTTATATAGCCTAAAACATAACGCATGGCAGCGACGGCTGCTTCGTCCACCAGTGTTTTATCACCTCTGCCCAGATAGCGAGCGGCAGCCATGGCTGCCGCTTCGGTAACACGCACCAGCTCCATAGCAATATTACGTTCAATTGGCCTATGAGTATGTATTTTTTTCATATGTAAATTGACGGCATTTAGGAAATATTAGGTAGTAAAATTATAGCAGCACTGCCGTATTACTTCAAAGATGCGGAAATGCTGATAAGGGGACACACGATGGTAAGTTGATCATTCATCGGTTTTTTGTAATTCCACTGCTTTCAAGTGTCTCTGCAATCTAAGAGAATTCCTTAATGTTAATTTGTCTTTTCTATCACATTAAAGCTACCAGAATATATTTTGGCAGCGGGTACTGTGTGGTGCCGATGGCGACGGTCATGGGCAAAAGTCACCTGCTCTGCCGAGTACTTGCTCTTCTTCATGAATTCTTGCTCCTTTCTCCA
>JBDRGD010000064.1:0-24704 GCA_043818095.1 Chloroflexota bacterium | reverse complement strand
CCTGCGATAATAAAGAATGCCATTAATATACTAAAAGGTTTTATTTGCAATTGGTTGGTGGGGGGATTTATCCTCTACTAGGGTCTTTAGTAGGGGGTAAGACATGGATACCGATATACTTATTCCGTCTATCATATTCTTCCTTATTTTTATTTCTCCGATTGTTTTGGGGGAGCTGTCGGTTCGTAATCAAAGGTTTGCCGCAAAGTTTAATTCTTTCAATATATCCATGCAAAAAAAGATGGAGAAGTATGCTGTCAGCATGGATAGAGGTATGCCCTTGTTTATTGATAAGTGGGGGGAGACGATGATAAGGGCAATAGCGAAATTATTTGCAATAGGCGTAACCATATTCTTGATATTGCATGAATTTCCTGAATTGAAAGAAAACCAGAATTTCATGGTTGCATTAGTAATTTGGGGTATGTATGGAGTGTTGGTTTTTTGGTTCGATTATCGGAAAGCCAAAGCGCCTTTAGAAAACAAAGTGGACAAACTAGTAGATAAGATGGATGAACTAATCACCAAATTAAATAACAACACGGAGAAAACAGATGGAAAATATATTAACCTGTAAGCTCTGCGATTCAGAAAACGTAATCAAGTGGGGCACATACAAAGGTGTTCAGCGTTACTACTGTAAAGATTGCCACAGCAAGTTAAAGGCTGATGACGCCTTGTATTACACGAAAACGCCTGCTAATCAGGTAACTTCTGCACTCAATATGTACGTGGTGTCCGCAGAAAAAAGCGGGAGGTGAGAGCGATGAAGGCATGCTACCGGGAGCTCCACGGCTACAAATACCAGTTAATGGACGATTATACCATCCGGATTGACATCAAGCCGGCACAGAGTATCGAGTTCAAGTTCCTGGCGCTTTCCCCGGAGGGTCTCCTGACCATCAGGAAATATTATGCGTGGGACGGGCCGAGCGGCCCGACGATAGACAGCAGGGACTTCATGCGCGGGTCCCTCATTCATGACGCCCTGTACCAGTTGATGCGCCTCAGCGCCCTGGACCACCGGGTCTACCGGAAGCGCGCCGATGAGATTCTGAAAGAGGTCTGCCGCGAGGACGGCATGAACCCGTTCCGGGCATGGTATGTTTATTTGGCGGTGCATCTCTTCGCCAGCGGGTCGGCGCGTCCGCGGGAGGAGCCGAAAGCCGAGATAATCTGCTCCCCGTAAGCGACCGCCATACGGACGCGCGTCCGGCTCTGAATCGGGCAGTATCGGCGCAAATTTAGGCTGCCCCGCCGGGTCAGTGGCGCGCCCACACGGGCACCAGGTTCTTATACTTTTTCACCAGGGCGTCCCAGTTTGCGGGGAGCGTCACCTTCCTGGTTACCCAGTCCATGCCGGTGGGGGACTCGCCCTTCGCCGCCGCCCCGCCCCCGGTCAGCAGCCCGATGTGGTTGCCGGGGCCCCCGGTGACGAGCACGCGTATCCACTCCGGGTTATTCAGGATGCGGATGGGGTCGGTGGGTTCCGACGCCAGGCGCCACTTTTCGGGAACCTTCGGCGCGCCCCAGTGCTCCCAGTTGCGGTAAGCCGGGGCCGTGGCAAACTCGGAAATAAACCTGGCGACCTCCTGTTTCGTCCAGCCCTTGTCGCCCAGGATCTTGGCGTGGGAGGGGTTCAGCAGGAAACAGAACAGCCCCCTGACGCCGGGAATGACGTTGTAAATCACCGTGCTGAGCAGCCCGTGGTCGTCCGTGCCGTAGGACATCATCTGGGAGAAGGACTGCGGGAAGAAGAGGGTCACGGCGCTGTCCTCCTGGCGGAAGCCCTGCTCCACGTGCAGGGGCTC
Organism: Chloroflexota bacterium; assembly: GCA_043818095.1. Lineage (GTDB taxonomy): Bacteria > Chloroflexota > Dehalococcoidia > Dehalococcoidales > RBG-16-60-22 > JBDRGD01. The sequence continues at coordinate 22,893 of JBDRGD010000064.1, read as the reverse complement.
CCAGGGGCTGTCCTCCTCGTTTTCGACGAGGACCGCGGTGTACTTCGCCGGGTTGCCGAATTGCCCCATGTCCTCGATGCCCTTGCGGGCGCCGCCGATATTCTGGATAATCAGTCGCATGGCGCGCCCGAAGGCGGCGTTGGCGATGTTCCCCGGGCCGAGGACCCCGGAGCGGAAGTTGAAATTCAGGTCGTGGCGCACGGGGCCGTTGATGATCCAGTAGGGGGCGAAGGAACCGGTGCTGACGCCGAGGACGCCGTAGTGGGTAAACGGGTCAAGCAGCGCCTCCACGCCGGCGATGAGCAGGGGCATGTAGGTGGGCAGCGCCCCGGCCATGACGGCGTTGACGGCAATCTTCTCTACGGTGGCCTTGCCCTTCCAGGGAGCAAGTTTGCCGACAATGTGGTCCGGGGGCAGGTCGGTGCCCGTGAGCATTTCAACGACGGCCTCATCCGTGGGTGGGGTGACGGGGAACCCGTCCGTCCAGCCGCGGATATAGAAAAAGCGGTTCATCTCCGCCAGAGTGCCCTTGAAGGCGGTGCGCGGCAGCTCTTCCACCCTGGCCTGGGGCGACTTTTCCGCGACGGTCAGCGGCTTGGTCAGGGCGGCGATAACGTCGCTCATCGCCGCGTTGACCCCGGCTTCAATGTCCGCCGGGATTTTGCACTCGCAGGGAACGGTCTCGGAGACAATCCGGATATTGGGCATGCCCTGGCTCTGCGCCGCGGCTTTGCCGTCGGTGACGAAGTCCTTGTTCACCAGGGCAACCGCGGGCTTTTTCAGGTCTTCAATGGCAATCGTATCGTACACAAGGTACTTGGTGCAGGCCCCTCAATCGCCGACCGAGGTGACGGCGATGTCGATGCCCCTGGCCCATTCTTGGAAGCGGTCGTTATCCGCGCCGTCGGTGACCGCGGTGCCCTGCCCGTAAAGGAACCAGCTGGTCTGCGCCGACGGGTATTTCGCCTTAAGTTTCTCCTCGACGACGGCGAGAATCGGCTTCGCCGCCGGCTTGAAAGTGGTGGCGAAAAGCCCCACCGTCTTCCCGTTCAGGTCTTCCAGCCGGGGGGCAATCCCCCGCGGGGGTATGGGGTCGGTCTCGCCCTGGGGATTAAGGACCTCAAATTGCTCGCTCACCGGTCTACCTCCTTCCGCTCCCGTCAAAGCTTACTTTGTGGCACCGGCCCGGCCGCTAGCCCCAGGTGATGAGGCGCGGCGGGATGCTGGCTTCATTCACCGTGATGGCATTCACGGGACAATCGATTTCACAGTTGTAGCAGGTCATGCAGTCCTCCGGATATTTGATGACCGCCAGGAGGCCCTCCATCCGGATGACATCCATGGGGCAGGCGTTAACGCAGTCCCCGCAGCCGCTGCAAATGTCCGGGTCTATCTTTTCAATCGTCATCGTTCGCACCCTCTTTAAAAAGTTTACGCTTCTCCGAGCAGCTTGAACTCGTACCGTTGCTCGTAAGGAAGCGACAGGTCCGGCCACCATTTCTCCGGGACCGGCACCTTATAGGGGGTCATCTCCCCGCCGTCGTTCTTCAGCACGGTCCAGGCCAGCCAGTCCGGGTCCACCCGGTGGGGGTAGTCCTCCCGGAAGTGCCCGCCCCGGCTCTCCGCCCGGAAGAGGGAGGAGGTCAGCATCATCTCCGCGTTCTGGGCGATGTTGCGGACCTCGTGGGCCATGCGCAGCTCGTGGGCGTCCCTGGCCTGTATCTGGGGGCAGAGGTGGCCCTCGATGAATTTCAGCAGGGTCAGGGCGGCCTGAAGGCGTTCCCCGTGTTTCACCTGGGAAATGTAGTAGGGGAGCATGAGGTTCTGCACCATCTGGGTCACCCAGCCCGCGGTGAAGCCGCTGTTCCGCTGCAGCGGTCCCATGATAGCGGCCTTCAGGCGGGAGATTTCTTTTTCGTTCACTTCCAGCTTGCCGGAGCTTTTGGCGAAGCTGGTCGCGTTCTCCCCGGCGCGGTAGCCGGTAACGGCGGGGACCATCAGGCCGTAGCCGGTGGGCGCGTAGCAGCTGCCCATGAAGTGCGTCCCGGCGCAGATTCCGGCGGCATACAGTCCGGGCAGGCCGGACTCGCATTTCGTGTTTATCACCACGCCGGCGGTAGCCCGCACCCACCCCGTGCCGTGCCCCACGATCCATTCCAGCTTGCCGTCTTCGGGGTTTTCCGTCTTGTCGATGAACAGCGGCGCGCGACCCTCGTGGACCTCGAAGTAGAGGCTGAGGGAGCGCCGGTCAAAAGCGTAGAAGCCGGGGGAGTATTTCGTGGGGACTTCCTCCCCCAGGGCGTTCGTGGTGCGGTTCAGCCAGAAGGGGATTTTCCGCCTGGTGGGCTCGTTGTTTACCCGCCCGTTGTCCTTGCTGCCGAACTCCTTGCCGGTTATCTCGGCGCCCGCCCGGTAGCTCATCGCTTCCCCGTCCGCCGTCCAGTAGGACATGGGCTGCCCCGGCGCCTTGAAGTGGCCGGTCCCGGTGGCGACGATGGTCGCCTTCGCCTTGATGACGTAGAAATCGCCGTCCACGGCGTGAAAACCGGCAGCCCCGACCACTCTCCCGTCCTGCTTCAGCAGGTCGACGAGCATGATGCGGTCCATGATTTTCACGCCCGCTTTCTCCGCCTGTTTGCGGAGGACGACCATGTATTGCCGCCAGGAGCCCAGGGGGTCGGGGTGGCTCTGGTCGATAAGCTGGACGGCATAGCTGGAGCCGCGGGGGACCTTGAAGTGGAGCATCCATTCCCCGGTGGCGTCCTTCGGCTCCTCCACCATGTGGGCGACGCCCCAGGAAGCCATGTCCTGGTAACGGGCGTAGGACTCCTTCAGGACGATTTCAATCCAGTCCCGGTTATTGATGTATTCGCCGACTTTCACGATGAAGTCCATGTAGGTCTTCTTGTCGTGCCCCCACTCGGGATTGAAGACCCCGAGGTCCACCGCGCCGAAAGCGGCGCCGCCGGACTTGCCGACATAGCCCTTGTCCGCCAGGATGACGCTGGCGCCATCTTCACAGGCTTTTATCGCAGCGAGGACGCCCGCCAGACCGCCGCCGACCACCAGTACATCGGTTTCTATCTGACAATCAGATGCCATCGTGCCTCCTTCTGTCCGGAGTGTCTTACCGAATATTTTAATGGGTTTAGCGTGATTAGTAAACCTCGTTCGTGTTTTCAAATTGTCCTTGCGAGCGAAGCGAAGCAATCTCTTTGGAGCATCCGTCGGGATTGCTTCGTCGTTGCGCTCCTCGCAATGACAATAATGACGTTATCTTCCCGCCCGGGACCGGTGCTTGCCCCCGGGGGCTGTGGGGATAATAGGGACAGGCCGTCCGGGCGCATTCTTTGTTGCGCGCGGGGTACCGGCAGACAATCGTGTCCGCTTTTTCCATCTGCGTGCCCAGCTTTTCGTTCAGGAAAGGGACGGCGGTCTCCAGGGTTTTACGTACGGAGCGCTTGCAGCAGCGGGGCTGGTCATCACAGATAGCGGCTATCGCCTGCGCCGTAGCCGCCATCGCCGCCGAGCGCGACTCCCCGGTCAGCGGCGTCGCCCGGGTGAGCGCGCTGACGGCGATGCCTGTGCCCACCCCCGCCCCGCAATCGCCGAAGTAACCGCACCAGCCGCCGGGAACCTGCGCGCCGCGCTGCAAAACCTGCTCCAGGGCGTTTTCCGGTACGGGATAGCCGGAGTTACCGGCGGCGGTAATAATCGCTGCCGGGACGATGACGTGGTGCTCCGGGCCGTGCATCGGCACCGCGGGGTGCGCCATGATGAGCTCGGCAATCTCCAGCGGGGCGCGTGACGCTGTTTCCGAGATTATTTTCCGCAGAGCCGTTAACGCATCCTGCCGGTGACAGTCATCGCAGATATAGTGTCCCTGCGGGCAGTAGATTCGCGCCTCGGCGCTTTTCCCGCAGATGTGGCACCGGACGGGGACTTCTTCCTGGCCGTAAACGAGAGCCGCGCCGCAGACCCCGCAGTTTTCCTGCTTTTCCATCGCGATATTACCTGTCATTCCGGGGGTAGTAGGTCCAGTGCCCGGACATCCCTTTCTGGGTGTAGGCGCCGGAGCCGGGGGCGTGGAGGGGGTGGTTCTCCTGCTGGGACAAGGGACCGACGTAATACTGGCCGAGGGGCAGCCCCGTCCCCGCGCCGATAAGGCCGGGCGGCGGACATTGGAAGTAGGTCTCCCACCATTTCTCGGAGTAGAACAGCGCCGCGTAGCTGGGGTCGATGGCCTCGTCCATGAAGATGTAGCCGCGGTCCACGAGGTTGCGCCAGATGTGCCGGACGCAATCGTGCAGGCTCGCCTCCAGGTCGACGTCGAGGAAAGCCAGCAGCACCGGGGTGTCCAGCGCGGGCAGGGTGTCTTTAAACCAGCCCTTTGCCATCCGGCAGCACTCCGGGGCGCCATATCTCCTGATATTGTCGGTCACCTCTGCCAGGGTGCCGCGGAAGTCGCCTTCCCGGTAGCCGGCGGCGGCGCGGTCGCCCGCTTCCCCCGGAGGCAGCCCCTCGAAGGAGTCGTAAATCCTCAGTTTCCGGCCCACGATGCGGCAGACCAGGGACAGGTTCGCCGCGGACCCCCCTTTATAGGTCCCGCATTCAATCACGTCGCCGGGGACTTCGGGCGGGGTTTCCAGCAGTTTCAGCGCCATGGCCAGGTGCACTTTATAGGATGAGCCCGTGGGGATGCGCCGGCAGTTGCGGAACATTTTCGTACCCAGCCGCATCTTCCGGCAGGTGCCCATGCGGTAAGCCGGGTGTATTTTGCGGGAATCCAGAATCATCAGGATACTGAACGGCACGGAAAAAATCTGGTATATCCGGAAAAGCAGACGAAGCATCACCCGGTCCCTTCGTGTCTCGCTACTGCCATCATATCGCCCGTCCGCGGAATATGCAAGCGGGGAGGGTATGCCGCCATCCGGGAAAGGGGGCTACTGCCTGATACCCGGTGACTCTCGGGGAAGGGGCTCAGACCAGCCGGTGCGGCGGTCTCCCGCGCAGCAGACCGACGTAGCGCACCACCGCGGTGGCCTCTTTCAGGCGCTCGTCGATGATGTCCCTCATGGAAATCATCCCCACCAGTTTATGGTTATCATGGCCGACGACGACAGGGAGATGCCGGATAGTTTTCTGCTTCATGACACTGGTGACGTAGTCCAGGTCATCTTCCGGGCTGCCCACGGCAACGTGCTCGGTCATGACCTCTTTCACCAGGCGGTCCACGGCGCCGCGGCGTCCCAGGCATTCTTTCAGCAGGTCTCTCTCGGAGACGATGCCCAGCAGCAGGTTGTCACCGGTGACGACGGGTAATGCCCCGATGTTCTCTTCCACCAGTTTCTGAATGGCAGCCGCCACGGTGTCTTCCGCGCCGATGGTGACTACCGGACGCCCCCGGATTTTTAAAAAGTCGCTTATCTTCATCATGCCACCTCTCAAATTTCCGTGGATACCGGCGTTCCCCCGGTTAGCCGAGTATATATAAGATAACGCCGTCATCCCCGGCTGTCAAATGGCCGCGGGACGGTGAATTCATCGTAAAGTTTGACGAAACGGCACCCCGGCATTTAATATGGGCGGAAGGGAAACCCGGGAAGGGGTGAAGTCAAATCCCCTTTTTCCCATTAATGGCTGGTGAGGTGTTGCCTGATGACGAGTAAATTGAGTTTTCTGGGCGCCGCGGGGAATGTCACCGGGTCCTGCTACCTGCTGGAAGCGAACGATACCCGCCTGCTGGTGGACTGCGGCCTTTACCAGGAGCGTAAACTCCTGGCCAGGAACTGGGAGCCGTTTCCCTTTAATCCCCGGGAAATAGACGCGCTGCTGCTGACCCATGCCCACGTGGACCACTGCGGCCGGATACCGAAGCTGGTCCGGGAAGGCTTCCGGGGGAAAATCATCTGCACCCGGGCGACCGCGGAAATCGCGGAGATAATCCTGCTGGATTCGGCGCACCTACAGGAAGAAGACGCCGCCTTCAAGAAGCGGCGGCATGCGCAGGAAGGGCGGAGCGGTCCCTTCCCGGACGTGCCGCTTTACACCGTGGCGGATGCCGAGGCTTCCCTGCCGTATTTCGCCCCCGTGGACTATAACGTCCCCGCGGCGGTAGGTGCGGGCATTGAGGCTACCTTCTATGACGCGGGCCATGTCCTGGGCTCGTCGATGATTAAGGTGAACATTATGGAAGGGGAGCAGAAGAAGCGCATTATCTTCTCCGGCGACGTCGGGCGGTGGGACCGGCCGATACTGCGTGACCCCAATGTCTTCAGCACCGCGGAGTACGTGGTGGTGGAGTCCACTTACGGGGACCGTCTCCATGAGGCCCAGGAGGACATCCCGGGGAAGCTCGCCCGCATCATCGATGAGACACGGGCAGTGGGGGGGAACATTATTGTCCCCAGCTTCGCCCTGGAGCGCGCTCAGGAGATTCTCTACTACATTAATGATTTACTGCGGGACAACCAGGTGCCCCACCTGATGGTCTTCCTGGACAGCCCGATGGCGGTCAAGATTACCGAGGTCTTCAAGCAGAATTCACAGTGCTTCGACCAGGACATGAAGCAGCTATTAAGGCACCACGAGTCCCCGTTCGACTTTTCCGGCCTGAAAATGGTGCAGACGGTCGATGAATCGAAGTCGCTGAACCACATCAGGGGCACCATCATGATTATCGCCGGGTCGGGGATGTGCAACGGGGGCCGCATCAAGCACCACCTGGTGAACAATATCACCCGTCCGGAGAGCACCATTCTCTTCACCGGCTACCAGGCGGTGGGCACGCTGGGGAGGGCCATTACGGACGGGGCGAAGCGGGTGCGTATCCTGGGCAAGGAGTATCCCGTCAGGGCGCGGGTAGAGAACATCCGCGGTTTCTCCGCGCATGCCGACCGTGACGAGCTGCTGCGCTGGCTTTCCGCTTTCCAGGTATGTCCCCATACTATCTTCATCACCCACGGCGAGGAGAATTCCTCCGGCGCCTTCGCGAGCTTTCTGCGGGAAAAGACCGGCTGCACCGTGGAGCAGCCGCAGTACCAGGAAGCATTCACTCTCTAGGGGAACTCGCGGCGCCTCAAACCGGTGAGACCGCAGCCTTCCTCACTTGACAACCACGAGTGCTGATGTTAATTTGTCCTCAGAGGACATTTTTTCTCCAATGGTAAAGACTATCGGTAATTCTTCCGTAAAGACTTCCGGAATGGCAGCATTTATAAGGGGGTGATAGGGATAGACGAGAATTATCTGAACTTATTCATCGGCAAAACAAAAGCGATAAAGGAGGGGAGAAAGTTGAAAAAATTAGCACTTGTCCTGGTACCACTGGTTCTCATCGCGGCGCTCATCCTCGGCTGCTCCCCGCAGCCCGCACCCGCCCCGGCCCCGGCACCCGCTCCTGCCCCGGCGCCCGCGCCCGCTCCCGCGCCCGCCCCGTCACCGGCGCCATCCGGAAAGACCTTCAAATGGCAGTTCCAGAGCCCGGAGGCGGAAACCGATACCATCGGCGGCAACTCCAAGTGGTTCACCGATGAAGTGGGGCGGCGGACCAACGGCCAGCTGACCATCGACTTCTTCGGCAGGTTCGGTCTCGGCGTACCGACGGTAGGCACCTTCGGCGCCATCCGTGACCGCGTCATGGACGCCGGCGACCTGCTGGGCAGCTGGGCGAGCGGCGACGTCCCCATGGGATACCTGCTGGACATGCCCGGCTACCTCCCGGTAAACCGCTTCGAGGACCTTGACCACACCAAGCGGGTCATCGCCTCATTCTTCCCCTATGCGGAAAAGGCTTATGCCGATAAGGGCATCGTGGTCCTTTCGGCATTCTCCGCGGAAGCCCGCAACATCTACACCAAGAAGCCGGTCTATACGGTCAATGACCTGAGCGGCGTCAAGCTGCGCTCTCTCGGCGGCGTCGATGACGTCATCGCCAGGGGCCTGGGCGCGGTGCCGGTCCCGGTCTCCACGCCCGAGATTTATACCGGCCTGCAGCAGGGCGTCATTGACGGCTACATACTCGCCTGGGAGATTTCCCGGTCATTCAAGTTCTTCGAGCTGGCGAAAAACTGCTACCTGACCAACTACGGCGGGACCATCTTCTATATGGCGGTCAACAAGGCCGCCTGGGACGAACTGCCCCCCAATATCCAGGACATCGTCCGGCAGGTAGCCGTCGAGTCCCATGAGCGCAACATGGTGAACAACTACCAGAAGTTCAGCAAGGACGCCATGTGGCTCATGCAGCAGCAGGGCATGCAGGTCATCCAGCCCTCCGCTGAGGTTAAAGCCAACATTCTGAAAATGAGTGAAGACTTTGTCCAGAGCAAGTGGCTCAGTGATGTCGGTCCTGTCGGGCAGGAGATAATCAGCGCGGTCAAGGCTGCGTTGAAGTAGCCAGGTTTCCTTTCACCTTCCGTAAAACGGGGCAGCGCCGGGAAAACGGCGCTGCCCTTCTCTTTTCGGCGATTGGCGGTTACTGGAACAGCAGACCGGGCAGCCAGAGGGCTATCTGCGGGAAGAAATAGAGCAGCACCAGCAGCATGACATGCCCGAAGAGGAAGGGCAGGCTGCCCTTGGTCACCTCCGAGAAGGAGGCGCCGGTCACGCCCTGGAGAACGAAAAGGTTGATACCGATGGGCGGGGTGAGCATTGCCATCTCCGCCAGGATGACCATCACGATGCCGAACCAGATGGGGTCGAACCCGCCCTGCGTGATGAAAGGCAGCATGAAAGGCAGGGTGACCACCATCGCCGCCAGGCCGTCAAAGATACACCCCACGACGATGTAAAAAGCAATGGTAATCAGGTAGAGCATCGCCGGGGATTGAATCGCCTCTCCCCAGGACCGGATGAGCACCGGCACCTGGTAGGCCGTCAGCGCCCGCGCCATGACCTTCGCTGCGATGATGAGGAGCACAATCATCGCCGTCAGTATCACCGTGTTGCGCGTGGATTCCCGCAGCGCCCGCCACGTCAGCCGCCGGTAAGCCGCCGCCATCACCAGCGCGCCGGCGCAGCCCAGGGCGGCGGACTCGGTGGGGGTCGCCCAGCCGGCGTAGATGCTCCCCAGCACCAGCAGGATTAGTGCCAGGAACGGAATGAGGTTAAGGATGCCCACCAGCCGGTCCCGGATGGTCACCTTTTCCGTCGTTGCCGCCACCAGTTTCGGGTTCCGCCATACCCGGAGGTAGATATAGACGACGAAGAATCCCGCCAGGATAAAGCCGGGGATGAAACCGGCGGCAAACAGGCGCCCGACCGATTGCTCGGCCATCGCGCCGTAGATAATCAGGATAATGCTCGGGGGTATCAGGATGCCCAGGGTGCTGCCCGCCGCCACCGCGCCGAGCACCAGCTTGCGGTCATAGTGGCGCTTTTCCACCAGCTCCGGGTAGCTTATCCGCCCCATCGTCGCCGCGGAAGCCGTGCTCGACCCGCACATGGCGGCGAACAGCGTGCAGGCGGCGATGGTGGTCTGGACCAGGTCTCCCTTCAGGCCGGCGAGCAGCACCCGCAGGGTGGTGTATGACCGGTCGAGGAGCCCGGTGTTGAAGAGGATTTCTCCCATGAAAACGAAGAGCGGTACCGCCACGAGGATGAAGTTGGTCGTGGTCCACCAGCTCTCCAGGCCGATGGTGTAAAGAATCGGCAAACCGCGCTGCCACAAGCTGGCGAGACCGCCGATGCCGATGGCAAACGATATCCACAGCCCCGATGCCAGGAGAAACCCCATGACGACGATACCGACGACCAGGTTAATCATGGCTGTTTCCCCCGGTCGGCACCGCGCATCTACTCACCAAGGCCTTGTCTCCCCTCGGGGGGGCTTTCCGGCTCGTCACTGTTCAGTGAGAGGCTGCGCTTCACTATTTCCGCCAGCAGCTGGAGCCCCAGCAGGATGGCGCCCAGGATGAGTAGGGAAGAAGGTATCCACAGCGCCGTCTCGATACCCCCCGAGGCCCTGGCGCCGCTCTTCAGGTTCTGCTCCCAGAGGTGCCAGGTGCCGATAATCACGGGGACGGCCCAGGCCAGGCCGATAACCGCGGTCGCGATGCCCAGTATTTTACGCAGCTTGACATTCAGGCGTCCGATGACCAGTTCTACCTGGATGTGCCGGTTGACTTTCAGGGTATAGGCGAACGCCAGGAAGGCGATACCCGCCATCAGGTAGCCACCCACCTCGTCCGAGAAGGCGAACGGAGAATTCAGCAGGCGGCGGAAAATCACCGCGGCCACCACCAGCAGCGTCAACCCGACGAGGCACGCCTCGCTCAGGTTCACACTGACTTTTGACAGGAAATCAATGAGCCGCACTACCAGCCGCAAGAAGCGCCGCATTGTCCACTCCCCACCGAACTTAATGTTAGGATTGTATTATATTCCGCTTCGCCGCGTCAACGTGGGCTACTCGAAAACGCCTTCCGCCATCAGCGCGATGAACTCGGCGTCCGGTATGCCCAGTATCTCCGTGCAGACGTAATCCGTGTCCTCCCCCAGGCATGGCGCCGCCTTGTTGAGTGCGGCGGGGGAGGCGGGCAGGATGAAGGGGGGTTCTTCATAGTAGTGCGGCCCGATTTCCCGGTGGGACAACTCCCGGAAATAGCCGCGGTGCGTCAGCTGGGGGTCGCTTTGCAGTTGCTCGGAGTCTTCCGCCACGCCGGCGGGAACGCCCGCGGCCTGGAGCCGGGCCATCAGGTCTGCCGCGGCATATTTTACCGTTTCCTCCGCCAAAAGCTCTTCGAGCCGCTCTTCATTCCGCTTGCGCCGCAGCAGGGAGGAGAACTCCGGGGCGTCCGCCCAGTCCGGCCTGTCCAGCACCCGGCAGAGCGCCCGCCACTCGTCTTCGGTGAAGACGGCGACGGCGCACCAGCGGTCTTCGCCCCGGCAGGGGAAAACGCCGTGGGGTGCGGCGTGTTCACAGCGGTTGCCCCGCGGCTTTGCCACCTCCCCGTTCACGGTGAAGTCCATGAGGACCGGCGCGATGAAGTCGAGCGCCGCCTCGTACTGCGAGACGTCGATGTGCGTTCCCCGGCCCGTACGGCGGCGGCATTCCAGCGCGGCGGCAATCGCCGCCGCCCCCACCGGGGGAGTGGGGGTATCTGTGTAGGGGCCGTAGGGCCCGGTGGGACCGCGGTCCGGCCAGCCGGTGAGGTGGGTAAACCCGGCGAGGGAGACCAGCTGGGTGCCGTAAGCGGCAATCCGGGAGTGGCGCCCGGTCTGCCCCTGCTGGCAGGTGCTGTACATGATGATATCCGGCTTTATCTTGACGAGGCTCTCGTAGTCCAGACCCCAGCGCTGTACCGTCCCCGGTGTGAAACTCTCCGCGATGATATCCGCCCAGCGGACCAGCCTCTCGATAATCGTCCCCGCGTGGGGATGGTTCAGGTTCAGCGAGAGCCCGTACTTGTTATTGTTGAAACCGGCCTGGTAGGCGCTGCGGTTGAGCCCCGGGCAGCCGTCCCGGAAGGGCGGGGTAATCCTCAGCGCCTCCGGCTGCGTGCCCGACTCCACGTGGATGACCGTCGCGCCGCAGTCCGCCAGGTACTTGATGGTTGCCGGCCCCGCCGCCACCCAGGTGAAATCGACGACCCTCACTCCGGCGAATGCCCCGTCGTGCAACTGTGCCATCGCTAAATCACCCCCGCCTGCTTCAGCACCAGCAGGTCCTCACGGGAGAGTCCCAGTTCAGTATAAATCTCCAGGTTATGCTCCCCGATAAGCGGGGCACGGCGCCGGATAGCGGTGTCGACCCCGCTGAGGCAGGCAAAGCTGCCGGGGTAGGTCAGCGTCTCCCCCAGCTCCGGGTGGGGCACCTTCTGCCAGAAATCGCGGTCTGCCAGCTGCGGGTCTGCGGCGATTTCCCGGGGAGAATAGACCGGGTAGAGCATAATGCCCCGCTCTATCGCCCCCTTGAAAAGCCCGGTCATAGTGTGCCCGGCGAAGAAGCGGCTTATCGGCTGGGCGATGCGGTCGAACTGCGCCTGCGTCGACTGCGCCATGTCATACTCCACCCAGGTGATGCTCTCCAGATAATCGTCTTCGATGCCCTCGTTGCGTATCCAGTCCGTGAGCGCCTGGTTGCTCCGGGCGCCGGTAATGCCGCCGAAGAGGGGCAGGTTCACGTAGCCGTCCGCGCAGCGCCAGATAAGGCGCTGGTTGGCGTTGGTGCTCAGCCCGGTGCGGAACTGCCCGGCGCGCTTCAGCCGGATGCCGCAGACGTCCCAGAACTGCCGCACGTTCATCAGCGTGCGTACCACCGCCGCCTGGATGGAGACATCGACGTGCTGACCCTCCCCGGTGACGCTGCGGTGGTGCAGGGCGAAGATGGTCCCCGCCGCCCCGGCGGCGCCCCCGTGGGGACAGGACTGGGGAAAGCTGACCCGCAGCGGGGGGCGGTCGGGGTCGCCGCTGACGCAGGTCATCCCGCCGAGGCTCCAGGTCACCAGGTCGGGCCCCTTGAAGTCGCGGTAGGGTCCCGTCTGCCCGAAGGGGGTAATCGAGGTCAGGATAATCCCGGGATTGATTTCGGCCAGCGGCGCGTAGCCCAGCCCCAGGCCGTCAAGATAGCCCGGCGGGAACGACTCCACCACCACGTCCGCGTCCCGGACCATCCGGCGGAAGAGCGCGCGGCCGTCCGCCGATTCAAGATTAAGGGTTATCCCACGGCGGTTGGCGGCGTAGGCGAACCAGAAAAGGCTTTTTTCCGGGTGGGGAATATGGTGGTAAAACGGCCCCAGGTTGCGGCAGCGGGCGCCGCCGGGCTTTTCCACCTGGATGACGTCCGCCCCGAAGTCCCCGAGAATGCGCCCGCAGACCAGCCCTTTCTCATCGGAGAGGTCGAGCACGCGGTAGGGCGAGAGGAGTCCCGGGACTGCTTCCTGCTTCATGGCAATAAGCGCACCTGCCTGCCCGCCGGGCTTAAGGAACGGTTAGGGGTAGAAGAGCCGCTGGCACTCCCGGCGCAGCTCGGCGCGGAAATCGGGATGGGCGATAGCCATCAGTTCCTCCGCCCGCCGGCGTTGCGTCTTTCCCTTCAAACGGGCAATGCCGTATTCCGTAACCACGATGTCCGCGAGCGTCCGGGGCACGGTAATCACCGTGCCCGGGCTGAACTGCGGAACAATGCGGGAAATCTCGCCGTGGCGCGCAGTGGCGGGCAACACAGTGATGCTCCGCCCCCCCCGGGAGAGCGCCGCCCCGGTGGCGAAGGCCAACTGGCCGCCGGTGCCGCTGACCATCGTCCCGCCGACGGACTCCGCGGCAACCTGGCCCGTCAGGTCCACCCCCAGCGCGGCGTTGACCGCCACCATGTTGTCGTTGGCGGCGATGGTCCGGGAATCCAGCACGTAGTGTGAACTGTAAAGCTCGAAGATGGGGTTCATGTTGATGAAGTCCATCTCTTCCTTGCTGCCGCCGCCGCAGGCGGTGGAGACTACCTTACCGGGGTGAATCGTCTTGCGGCTGCCGGTAATGACCCCTTTCATCACCAGGGACGCTATCCCCCGCGGCAGGTTCTCCGAGTGGACGCCGAGGTCGTGTTTGCTCTCCAGCACGTCCAGCTGGGTCAGCCACTCGGCGGCGCCGCCCACCCCCACCTCGATGGTATCGCCGTCCCGGATGATGCTCGCCACGTGCTCCGCGATGGCTTTTTCCACCGGCCCGGCGCCGGCGGTGCGGCGTCCCAGGATATCGGTCGTGCCCGGCGCCCGTCCCGTGGGCGTGTGCTCCACGAAATAATCGATTTCCGAGACGTGGACGTGGTTCTCCCCGTAGGTGCGTATCAGGTCCGGGCTGGTCTCGGCGAGCACCAGCTTCGCCTGCCGCACTGCTTCCTTCTTGTCCCAGAGGGAAGCCCCGAAGCTGCAGTAGCCGTGCTCGTCCGGGGTGCCGAGGTAAATCAGCAGGACGTCCACCGGCTCCCGGACGGCGGGGTCTTCCGCCCAGAGAAGCCCGCTCACCATGTAATCGCCCCGCTTCTCCTCGATCATCTTCCGCGCCACCGGCAGGACGAAGCCCACGCTCACCTGGAAGGTCTCCTCCCAGCCGGGCTCGTACCAGGGCATGTCCCTGCCCGGGGCGGGGACATAGATATGCAGGTCTTTCAAGTCCCCGGCGCGCCCCAGCAGCGCCAGCGCCAGGTCGTTAGGCTCCAGCCCGTAGGCAAAAGCCACCCTGTCCCCGGACTTGATATGGCTGACCGCATCCTCGGCGGAGACCAGTTTCCGCTGGTACTCTTCTTGCCAGTCCATTTAGTCGAAAAAGACCCCCTTGCCCGTTCCCCGGAACTCCTTCGGGGGTAGTCTCTTGGTCACCGGCCAGGTCTTGGCTTCCCGGGAGGGCAGAATCACCGTCGCCTCGCCGGGCATGGTGTTCTCCTCGCGCTGGTTAATCCCCGTGGTGCTGACGTCCACGCAATACTCCCCGTTATCGTCGACGTATTTCTTCGTGACCTTGCCCCGCAGCCAGACGACGTCGGAATGGTAGACGAACTGGCGATACTGCGCGTCGCAGCGTTTCAGCCACCCCTCGTCCCCCATCCAGTTGGTCAGCAGGTTCACCAGCCAGCAGTGCCGCTGCACGCCGACATCATAAGCGTAGAGCGCCCCGACGCCGCGCGCCGCGGGCACGGAGTAGTGCACCGAGTAGACCGGCTCCCAGGCGTGGGTGACGGGGTCGCGGAAAGCCCAGGAGGGGTGTTTTTTGTAGGCGCGCAGCTGGGCGATGTGCACCGCCAGCTGTACCGGCGCCGCCCCCACGCAGTAGGCCACCATGTCCGTCATGCCGAAGGGCCCCTTGACCACCGGCCGGAGCTCCTCGCCCTCTTTTACGTCTTCCCAGTAGCGCACGTCCGCGCCGCGCACCTCTTCGCGGAGGACGTCCTCGTCCACCTTCGCCAGGTCGGCTTTCTTCCAGGGGTGGGGTATCTTGATGTAGTCGTATTTCCCCGTGCCCTCGTTCGATTTCGAGCGGGCGGTCTGGCGCTCGTAGCGCACCAGCAGGTTATGGCCGCGGCTGACTAGTTCCTCGCGCTGGTTCCAGTACTCGAAGCGCTGGTATTCGAAGACGGTCTTCCCGGCAAACTTGCTGGTCTTCACGTCGAAGCCCACGAAAAAGCATTTCGGGGTGATGCGGTCGTTGAGATAGATGGGCCGGAGGAACTCCCAGTCCGACGCCGAGTGGTCGGCATGGATGCCCGGCAGCCCCTGCAATACCCAGTGGGGAAAGACGCTTGCCGTCCAGGCCGGCGAAGCCACCAGTGCCCCGTACCTCGTCCCCCGGGCGTATTCGGGGTCGCGGTAGAGGGGATTGACGTCCCCGATGCCGTTGACGAAGTTCCTTATCGCCTCGTAAGAGGCGTTCTGGTTAAAGATATTGTTGACCCGCAGTTCCACTCCGAGCCGCGACTCCCATTCGGCGAGGGACTGGTCGTCGATGACCGACTCGGCAACCTCGGCAACCTGCGCGCTGGAATCCTCTGTCATGTGACCTCCTTCACATCGCTAAAACGTGCGTATCCGGGGCAGAAAATCGCCCTCGTTCTCGATATAGGCGGCCAGTATCCGCCCGCACTTGGGACAGCGCCTTTCCGTGACGTCAGCGTGGTCGCTCTTTTTCGCGCTGAGCTTAACCTCCGGCGCGGGGACAGCCTGCCCGCACCAGGGGCATTTTATTTCTTTACGCTCGTTTGCCATCTTCCGGTCTCCTTCTCAAGGAACATCTTTACCCGATTGCCCGCGGGGGGAGAAAACCGCTCCCGCAGGCATTATCGTTTTCTACCCGGCACCCACCGCTAGTAGTGCGGATGCACCTTCCCGACGCGCAACCCCAGGTTGCGGGGCTCCGGCTCGGGGTAATCGACGGGCCGGTGCAGGTCTGGCACGGGCCAGCCGTGGCGCTTACGCTCCAGCATGTGGTAGAGGCCGCCGTGCTTCTTGGTCTCGAAACCGCCCCAGACGAACGGGTCCTTGTTGCTCGGCTTGGTCTCGATGTAGCCCGCCGCCTCGGCGTCGGCGAGCAGCTTTTTGCCGACGTCCGTCCGGATGGCGGCGATAGTGTAGCCGGGGGAACCCTCCACCATCTGCGGGGAGAAGAAGTCCCCCATGGAGACATCGGCAAGCTCCGACGAGTAGTCGGAGGAGAGCGCGTCGCGATACTTGCGGAAGGCGAAGGAATGCGCCCGGCGCGCCGCGTCCGGCAGGACCACCCGCCGTCCGTCCTTGGTGAAGATGGTGTACAGGCCCGGATAATGGCCGTTCCTTATCCTGACCTTGCTGACCTCCTCCAGGGGCACCCGCGCCAGCTCTTCCACGATGTGCTCCGCCGCCTGGAAATAGTGGTCCGTGCCGTGGCACAGGCCGATGATGAACTGGATGCTTTCCACCGCCTTCTTGGGCATGCCGATGAGCTGCATCTTGCGCACGCCGTGGACGTGGTGCGGCAGCCCCACGATGCCCAGCTTCTTGTAGCCGCGGTCCAGCGCCTCGGCGAGGAGGGAGATGTTGGGGACGGGGCTCAGCTTCGACTGCGAGGTCTCCATGACCTCCTGGCGATTGGTCACCAGCCGGGGAATCACCCTCCACGGCTTGTCCTGGCGGTTGCCGGTAACCAGGGCGGCATCGATGACGCCTTTTTCCAGGGCATAGACCAGCAGCGCAGAGATAAGACCGCCGCTGGAGCCCCCGATGCGGAGCAGCGGGTCCGTGGAGCAGCCGATGACGAAGTCCTGGCTGATGCCGACCCACTCTTCCTCTTTGTTCCGCTCCCGCCCGAAAATCTTGCGCTCAAGGTCGGGGATGGGGATATTCTGTCCCGGGCAGACCTGGTAGCAAAGCTCGCAGCGGGCGGGGCATTTACCGATGCTGCGCGGCTCTTCCGTCTCGTAGTCCATCTCGATTGCCTTGCTGGGGCAGACCCCCACGCAGGTCCCGCAATCGATGCACAGCCCCACCCCGATGACTTCCTTCCAGAGCTTATCAAATCCTGCCATTTTCCTCTCCTTCTAATACGGTGCCGCTGCCGCCCCGTGCCTAGCTGATGAGGGGGTGATACATGTTGATTTCACGGGGCAGGGAGCGGTAGTCCATGGGGAGGTGAAAATCCGGATAAGGCAAGCCGTACCGGCGGCGCTCCGCGATGTGGTAGGCCCCGCCGTGCTTCTTCAATTCGAAGCCGCCCCGGAAGAAGTCCTCCATATCCATCGGCTCCAGGTGGATGTATTCCTTGTCCGCCGCGCCTTCGTAGAGGCTCATGCCGGCCTCCGTGCGCACGATGGCGGTGGACTGCCCGGGGACACCCTCCGTCATCTCCAGCCCGTAGCAGTCGCCCACGGAGATGTCCGCCAGCTCGTTAGAGTAGTCGTAGCAGACCACGCAGCGGTCGTGCTCGTGAGCCTGCTGGGAATTGCGCTGCGCCCGCCGGGGGATGACGATGACCTCGCCCTTTTTGGTGGTCAGGGTGAGTTGGCCGGGATACTCGCCGGCGCGGTATTCCACTTTGGCGACTTCCGGCAGCTTCAACTCCGCCCACTCACCGATGATGTGCTCCGTGGCGCGGGCGGTGTAGTTCGACCCGCAGAAAAGGCCGATGAGGTATTTTATCTTGTCGCGCGCCCAATCCGGCTCGCCCAGCATCTGTGCCTTGCGGATACCGTGGATGTGGCAGGGCAGGCCGACTACCGCCAGCCGGGAGAGCCCGCGGCCCACGGCTTCGCCGAGTATCTCATTGACCGGGACGACCGTCTCCTTGGCCTGGGCCGCCGCGATGACCCCGGCGCGGCTGGTGGCGATGCTCGGCGCCGCCACCCAGGGCTGTTTTTTGCTCATCGTGACCACCACCGCCCCGTCGATCAGGTCGTTCTCCAGGGCGTAAATCAGCAGGGCGGAAATCATGCCCCCGCCGCCGGCCTGGCCCCTTACCTCCGGGTCCGCCGCGTGGCACTTGGAGTAGGTCTCCCCGATGCCGAGGAGCATCTCGTCGGCGCCCCGCTCACGACCGAAGAGCATCCGCTCGAGGTCGAGCATGGGGATGTCCTTGCCGGGGCAGACCTGCCAGCAGACCTGACAGTCCGGCAGGCATTTCTTCACCAGTTGCGGCTCTTCCAGGCGGTAGTCCATCTCCAGGCATTTCCCGGGACAGACACCGGCGCACGTGCCGCAGTCCGTGCACAGACCGATACTTACTACCTCTTTATTCAACCTGTCAAAACCGGTCATGCGTTACCCCCTGAACAGACAGAATTGGCCGGGATTGGGAAACCGTTAAATATTAGCACGAGGGGAAAATCAAATTCAAGTTACGGGGTACGGGTAAGGTGATTGCTAAGGGCCGGGAGGGTGTAAAACAGGGGGCTAAGGGAAATCCGGGATGACGGTGCCGGAGGCGGTGAAGGTATAGCGGGAGCTCGAACGGACGTGGATTCCCTTGTGCCCCAGCAGGTAATCGCTCAGGACCAGCGGCGGCTGGTCCGTGGTGCGAACCAGGTTCATATCGTCGGTGGGCCCCACGGCAATCAGGGTATGGGTGTCGCTTTCCGAAAGCATCGCCGTTACCGCGGTCTGGACGTTGTGGTATTCGAGTTCGCTGGCTTCAACCTTCCCTCTCGTCGTCAGCGTCCCCACGTAGGGAGTCGCCGCGGCGCTGAGGGAGCCCATGATGGCAAACATCACGCACGCTTCCACTAATAAGCTGAATCCTTTACCCCGCATAGTAAAACCTCTGACTGTTTACAGCTTACGGTTTTACGGCGGGCAAGTCATCAAGGGAAGCACTGTTTTCCCTGTGGGTTAACTCCCAAACATGGGACGAAAGTAGGGTGACCCCGGCGAAGCCAGACTCAACCATTGAGCCTGTAGGTGATGGCAGGCCGCGGTTGCTGATTGCCCGGAATTGTTCCATAATGCTATAGAAAAGGAACGGATACCGTCCCGCACAAGGCGTTCTTTGCTGCCGAAATGATGATAAATGGTGACCTGAGAGACGTCAGCCTTCCGGGCAGTTTCATTCAGGTTGACCTTTTTAAAACCGTAAAGAATGCAATGATTACATCGCAGGGAGGCTGACATGAAGAGCAAGCGCCGTATCATCGCCGGGGCGTTGGTTATCATCGTGCTTGTCGTGGTCATCTGGTGGGGAGTGGCGGCACCCGCACGGAACTCCTCGGTGGAAATCGTCACCTCCGGTTTTATCGAAGCCAGGGACGTGACCGTGGCGCTGGAGGTGGGGGGGCGCATTGCCGGGATAACGGTCGACGAGGGCGACAGCGTGGCCGCGGGCGCGGTGCTGGTCCGTATCGATGACGCCCTGCTGAAGGCGCAGCGGCAGCAGGCGCAGGCCGCCGTGGCGCTGGCGGAAGCGGCGGCGCAGCAGGCGGCGGTCTCCCGGGACGGGGCGCAGACCGCGGCGGAAAACGCGCTGGACGTGCAGCAGAACCCGCTGGAACTAGACGCCCGGATTATCGCCGCCGAGGCGGAGGTAGCTCAGGCTTCCCTGAACCTGGCGCGGGCGCAGGAGCTGGACGCCGTCTACCCGGTGGAGCTTGCGGAAATCAGGCGTGATACCGCCCGGAAGGTCGTGGACAACCTGGAGCTTTTCCA
Source organism: Chloroflexota bacterium (assembly GCA_043818095.1). Lineage (GTDB taxonomy): Bacteria > Chloroflexota > Dehalococcoidia > Dehalococcoidales > RBG-16-60-22 > JBDRGD01. The sequence goes on along the minus strand of JBDRGD010000064.1, from coordinate 3,295 downwards.
GGCGCAGGGCCTGGTAAGCAGCTACACGATAAACCGGGAGCTTTACCCGGCGGAGGGAGAGTTGCAGGCGGCGGAGAGCAACCTGGCCTACCAGCAGCAGCTGGCGCAGTCCTGGACCCTGCCCGCCGCCCGGCAGCGGTATGACAGCGCCCAAATGGTCCTGGAGAACCTGCAGGCTATCCGGGAAAATCCCCAGGAGATTAACGCCGCTGTAGACCGGGCGCAGGCCGCCCTGAAAACGGCGGAGGCCGCGGTGGCGGTGGCGCAGCAGCAGCTGGAGCAGGCCCGCGCGGCGCTGGGCGTGCTCGATGTCCAGATGACGAAGCTTTCGGTGAGCAGCCCGCTGGCCGGCATGGTGGCGGGGCGTTTCGCCGAGGTGGGGGAAATCGCCGCTCCCGGGGCGCCGCTGCTGGTCATTACGGACCTGTCCGAGGTGACCCTCACCGCCTACGTGCCGGAGAGCCGGATAGGGCTGGTGAAGCTGGGAGAGGAGGTCGTCGTCTCCGTGGACTCCTACCCCGGTGAGGAGTTCCGGGGCAGGGTGACCTATATCGCCCCGCAGGCGCTTTTCACCCCGAAAAACGTCCAGTTGAAAGAAGAGCGGGAGAAGACGGTCTTCGCCGTGAAGGTCAGCCTGCCGAACCCGGAGCAGAAGCTGAAGCCGGGGATGCCGGCGGACGCCCGCATCCTGACCGCCGGGCAATAAGGAGCGTTCATGGTCACGCCCGCGATTGAAGCCAGGGGACTGCAAAAGCAGTATGAGAGCGTCCTCGCTGTCAGGGGCATCGACCTGAGCGTGGCGCCGGGGGAAATCTTCGGGCTGGTGGGGGCGGACGGCGCCGGTAAGACCACCACTCTCCGGATGCTGTGCACCCTGAGCCTGCCCACCGCCGGCGAGGCCCGCATTCTGGGCAAGGACACGGTCACGCAGGCGGGGGAAGTCAGGGGCAACATCGGCTACATGTCCGAGCGCTTTAACCTCTACCCCACCCTCACCGTGGAGGAAAACCTGGACTTCTTCGCGCGACTGCGCAACCTGCCGCGGGAAGTGGCGGAGGCGCGCAAGAAAGAGCTGCTGGATTTCTGCCGGCTGGAGCCTTTCCGCAAGCGCTGGACGGAGCACCTTTCCGGCGGGATGCAGAAGAAGCTGGCCCTTGCCTGCGCGCTGATTCATGAGCCGCAGGTTATTTTCCTGGATGAACCCACCACCGGCGTGGACCCGGTATCCCGGCGGGACTTCTGGGGGATTATCGCCGGGTTCCTGGCGCGGGGGATTACCGTGCTGGTCTCCACCCCCTACCTGGACGAGGCGGAGCGGTTCAACCGCATCGCCCTGATGCACCGCGGGGAATTCATCGCCGTAGATACCCCCCGGGAGCTCCGGAAGGCGTTTCCCGGTGAGCTTCTGGAGGTCCGGGCGACGCCGGTGCGGCAGGCGACGGCGGCATTACTGGGGACGCCCTTCGCGGGGGATTTCCAGGTCTTCGGCGATACGCTGCACGTCATGGTGAAGACGGCGGCGAAACAGGAACCGGAAATCCGCCGTCTGCTGGCAGGGCAGGGCGTTACCGTGACGGACATCAGGTCGATTGTGCCCAGCCTGGAGGACGTCTTCGTCGCCCGGCTCGCCGGACGGGAGGAAAAGCCGGCGGCGCTGGCATTGAGTCCGGGAGAGGCGGCCGTCCCGCAGGAGGACGCCGTCGCTATTGTGGTCTCCGACCTGACGCGCCGGTTCGGGGAGTTTACCGCGGTGGACGGGGTGAGCTTTGAAGTCCGGCGCGGCGAAATCTTCGGACTGCTCGGCCCCAACGGGTCGGGAAAGACGACCACCATCCGCATGATTACCGGCCTGCTGGCGCCGAACTCGGGCAGCGCCCGCGTGCTGGGGCGCGACATGTCATCCGGTGCGGACCGGGCCCAGGAAAGAATCGGCTACATGTCCCAGAAATTTTCCCTCTTCACGGACCTTACCGTGGAGGAGAACATCAATTTCTACGGCAGTCTCTACGGTCTCAACGAAAAGGAACGGGCGGAAAGAAAGCAGTGGGTTCTGAAAATGGCGGGCCTGGAAGGCAAGGAAAAAACGATGACGCGGGACCTGGCCGGGGGGTGGAAACAGCGGCTGGCGCTGGGCAGCACCGTCATGCACGGCCCGGAGGTCATTTTCCTGGATGAGCCGACGGCCGGCGTCGACCCCCTTTCCCGCCGTGCCTTCTGGGAACTGATACAGGAGGTCTCCGGGCGGGGCACCACCATCTTCATTACCACCCACTACATGGACGAGGCGGAGCACTGCCACCGCCTGGGGCTGATGTACCAGGGCAAGCTGATTGCGCTGGGCAGCCCCGAGAAGCTGAAAAAAGACATCGACGGGGAGCTCGTCGAGGTGGCCACGGATACCTACGGCAAGACCATGTCCCTGCTGACGGCGCAGCCCCGCTTCCAGCAGGTCAGCCTGTTCGGCAGCAGCGTGCACGTCATCGTTGATGACGCGGAGAAGGCCGCCGAAGAAATCCGGCGCCTCCTGACGGAAGGCGGCGTGACCGTGCGCGGCATTAACCGCATACCCTTTTCCATGGAGGACGTCTTCATCGCGCTCATCGAGCAGCGGGAAACGGCGAATGCGCCGCAGGTTTAGCCGGGAGTGGTGGGCTCAATGATTTCCACGGTGCCCCGGTCTGCGTCCACCCGGATGCGGTCGCCCGTGCGGATAGCCTCGATGGGGTTCTTTTCCAGGCTGTCCACGACGGGTATCCGCTGCTGGTAAAGAATCCCGCACAGGAGAAACCCCACCGCAATCACGGGGTCGGTCTTCACGTTAATTACCGCCGCCGGGGCGTTGCCTCGGTTTGCCGCCTGACAGATGTAAAGGCCCCCCAGCGAGGAACCCTTGCCGTAGGGGAAGACTAAGACTTTACCTTTCGCGTTTTGCCCCACCCAGTCGCGGATTTCCGCGTCGGTCAGCTCCCCGGTCACCGGGTCCAGTCCGTGGGCGAAGGAGAAAGCCTCTCCCGTTACCAGCGCCTCGCCCTCGGCGATGCCGCCGGTGATGCCGCGTCCCTTGAGGGTCATGTTCTTCATGCCGGGTTCTCCTCGATTACTTCCGGGGTCGGGTGGCGATTTCCACGCAGCCCCGCGTATCGGTATAGACCACGCCCAGGTAGGTGGGCCCGGAAGGGAGCTCGATGGCGTACTTGGCGGAGTTGGTGGCGACGTTCGTCCAGAAACGCGGCTTGCCCGCGGAGGGATTCGCCACGCACTCGCCGGGGAAAATTTTCGCCCCCGCCGCCTCGAT
>JBDRGD010000063.1:0-17917 GCA_043818095.1 Chloroflexota bacterium | reverse complement strand
TGGCTGGCGACCCCGGTGGGATTTGAACCCACGATCTCCACCGTGACAGGGTGGCATGTTAGACCGCTACACCACGGGGCCACGTGCAATAAGAGTCTAGCAAAGGCCGGGGATAGTGTCAAGCTGGAAGGGTGCTTTTACTGATATAACGATAGCACGCGCTTATCTTGTTTATCCTGATGACTATATGTTATAATGACATGTTATTTTGCGGGGAGTACAATGGCGACCAAGAAAAAAGTAATTACCAGGCAGCCAAAACAAGGTAAATTGCGGGACTACGAACTGGTGTTCGTGGTCAGCCCGGAGGTGGCGGAGGAAGCTCTCGACGGGGTAATCGAAGGGGTAAATCAGTTCATCACGGCGCGGCAGGGCGTAGTCGAAGAGACCACCAAGTGGGGCCGGCGTCGACTGGCTTATCCCATCAAGCGCAGCATGGAAGGGAACTACGTGCTGGCGCGGGTGAAAATGACCCCGGAAGCGACCAAGGACCTGGAAGCCAGTCTCATGATTTCCGAGCAGGTATTGCGCCACCTGCTGGTGAACATGGAGAACTGAGTCCGGTACCTGACGGCGGATGAGGGGGTAAGCAACGATGCCGAGCTTGAATAAGATAATTATCATTGGCAATGTCGGTAATGAGCCGGAGATGCGGTTCACCCCCGCCGGGAAACCGGTGACATCTTTCTCCGTGGCGACGAACTGGATGTTCACCACCCCGGAGGGCGAACGCAAACAGGAAACGGAATGGTTCAACGTGGTGGCCTGGAACCGCCTGGCCGAGCAGTGTAACCAGTTCCTCGGCAAGGGACGGCTGGTCTATGCCGAGGGGCGGCTGCGCACCCATTCCTGGGAGGACCAGCAGGGACAGCAGCACTCCCGGGCGGAGGTAATCGCTAATCGGGTGGTCTTTCTCGACCGCAAGGTGGGCGGGACGGGTCCCGAGGACAAAGGCGACGAAACCGGCGGCGGTGACCTGGAACCGGATGATATTCCGTTCTAAATACTAAAAGATAAGCGGGAGAGGTATGGCAGAAGCAGAGAGACCACGGAGAAGATGGGACCGGTCACGCTATTATCCCAAGCGCAAGGTCTGCGCTTTCTGTAAGGATAAGGGCGCGGTTATCGATTATAAAGAGGCGGCGCGTTTGCGCCCCTTCGTGTCCGACCGGGGCAAGATTGAGCCACGGCGCAAGACCGGCACCTGTGCCCGGCACCAGCGTGTGCTGGCGGAGGCCATCAAGCGGGCGCGTTTCCTGGCGCTGCTGCCGTATGTCCCGGCGCACATCCGCGGAACGGGCGGCGCCGGCCTGCGTGACTAGTCCGTCCGGAGCATTGTCGGGCGTTTTCCCCGTATGAAGATATTCAGCAGGAGTTAAAGTGCCGAAGAGGACTTATCAACCGAAATCGATTCCGAGGAAGCGGGAGCACGGCTTCCTGAAGAGAATGAGTACCCGGGGCGGTCGGCTGGTCTTAAAAGCGCGGCGCCAGAAAGGGCGCAAGCGGCTGACCGTCGTGTGAGGTGGGACTATCGGGTCTGGCGGTCGCAGTGAGGGACAAGCAGCATCTCACCAGGTCGACCGAGTTTGAGGCGGTTTACCGCGGGGGCAGGGCATGGCGGCACCATCTGCTGGTGCTGCGGGCTCTGCCGAACGGTCTGGACCGGTCCCGCAGCGGCTTCCCCGTCAGCCGGCGGGTGGGCAAAGCGGTCATGAGGAACCGGGTGAAACGCCGGTTGCGGGAAATCGTCCGCCACGCCCCGCTGCGCAGCGGGTGGGACATGGTGATTATCGCCCGTCCCCCGGCGGCGGAAGCTGACTACCGCGCCTTGGAGGAGGCGCTATCCGGCCTGTTCCGCAGGGCGGGCCTGCTGGTTGAGGAGCATGAAGAAATTTGCCCTGGGGCTAATTAGACTCTATCAGGTAACGATTTCACGGGTAACGCCCAAGGCGTGCCGCTTTACCCCCACCTGCTCGGAGTATGTTACCGAGGCCATCGCCAGGTTCGGAATATGGCGCGGCACCTGGCTGGGGGTCAAGCGTCTGGCGCGGTGCCATCCGCTGTGTCACGGCGGCTATGACCCGGTACCCTGAATCGGCCGTGGTATTTTTTCAGGAGATGGACAGATTGTTGGAACGGTGTCATAAACGGAATATCGGCCGGATACTGGGCCTGGTGGTCCTGCTGGTGGCCGTTGTCCTTACCGGCACGGGCTGTGTGAGCGGCCTTTATCCCACCGGCTGGTCCGGGGGCGCGGTCTCCGGGGATACCCTGTACGTCGGCTCCAAGGAAGGCAAGCTGGTGGCCGTCAATCTCAGCGATACGAGCCGCCAGTGGTCCGAGGCGCTGAAGGAGCCCCAGCAGGGGACGGGCTTCGGCTGTCTCCCCGCGGGGGGCGGCTGCAGCGAGCAGGCCCCCGGGGTGGCGATTTACGGGACCCCGGTGGTGGACGGCGGGCTGGTCTATTTCGGCGCTTACAACGGCAAGATTTACGCTTTCAATGCTGAGACGCTGGCGCTCCGCTGGCTCTATCCCCGGGAGGACTATCTGGAGCCGATTGTCGGGGGCGCTGCGGTGGCGCAGGGAAAGCTGATTATCGGCGACTCCGATGGTAGGGTCTATGCCCTGGACGCGGCCACGGGCGACCCCATCTGGCAATACGATACCGGCGACCGGGTCTGGTCCACGCCGGTGGTGGTCGGGGACACGGTCTACCTGGGTTCCTTCGACCACAGTCTCTACGCCCTGAACGCGGCTGACGGCAAGCTGCGTTGGAGCTTCCCCACCGAGGGGGCCATCGTGGCTTCGCCGCTGGTGGACGGTGATACCGTTTACATCGGCTCTTTCGACCGCCACCTCTATGCCGTGAACGCGGCCGACGGCAGCCTGAAGTGGAGTTTTGAGGGGGGCAACTGGTTCTGGGCACAGCCGGTTATTTCCGGGCAGACGGTCTACGCCGGCAGCATGGACGGCAAGCTCTACGCTCTGGATGCCGCCTCCGGGCAGAAAATCACCGAGTTTGACGTGGACAGCCCGGTATCTTCAACGCCGGTGACGCTCCCCGGTGCGGTAATTTTTGCTTCTAAAGACGGATTGCTTTATCTCATCAACACTTCGAATAACGCCATGCGGCAGATTGCCGACGTCGGTGCGGAGGTCCTGGGTCCGCTCACGGTGAGCGGGGGAGTGGTCTATATTCACACGCAGGACCTGACCATGCGGCGGGTCAATGCGGATACCGGTGCTGCGATGACCGCGATTTCCCTGGAGAGCAGTAAGTAAGGTGGGTCTCATTTGAACGCTTGGGAACTGATTGTCCAGCAGCCGATGATTAACGTCCTCATCGTGCTGACGCATTATATTGCAGACAGCTTCGGCCTGGCGATAATCGTCATCACCGTGCTGGTCAACGTCCTGATGTTCCCGCTGACCATGAAGCAGATAAAGTCCTCCAAGGCGATGCAGGAGTTGCAGCCGAAGTTGGCGGAGCTGCAGAAGAAGTACAGCAAGGACCGGCAGAAGCTGGCACAGGAGCAGATGGCGCTCTACCGGGAGGCGGGGATGAGTCCGACGGGCTGTCTCCTGCCGATGCTGGTGCAGATGCCCATCTGGATTGCCCTTTACCAGGCGATTATGCTTTCCCTGGCGGCGGCCCCTGAGGGTCTGCTGAACCTGGCGAAATATCTCTATCCCTGGGAGCTTGTCTATACCATGCTGCCCCTGGGCCGGAGCTTCATCGGCCTGGACCTGGCGTCTCCGAACCTAATCCTGGCGCTGCTCGTGGGAGCGACGATGTGGCTGCAGCAGAAGATGTCTACCCCCGTTTCCCCGGACCCCCGGCAGTCGCAGCAGACGCGCATGATGCTGTGGATGATGCCGATGATGTTCGCCTTCCTGGCGCTCTCTTTCCCCAGCGGCCTGTCGCTTTTCTGGGTAGCCTCCAGCGTGGTGCGCATCGTCCTGCAGTATTATACCGCCGGCCTGGGCGGCCTCCAGTTGCGCTCCGAGAGCGCCACCAAGCGGGAAAAGAAGTATGTCCGCTTCCAGGAGACACAGAAGACGGATGCGGACGTCGGCGCGGACATCGTCGTTGCCGACGATGTGGGGAAGGTGGACTTCACGCAAAGCCCGAAGACCCGGTTCCAGCCGGGGAAAGACCGCCGGCGCCATCCGCCGCGTAAATAATACTTAGTCAGCAAGCTGGATTGGTCATTATGGAGAATACTGAGGAAAAAGAACAGATTGCGGAATCCGCGAAACAGGTGCTGGAGAAACTGCTGGAAATGCTGGAGTTGCCCGGTGCGGTAGGCTTTACCAGCGGCTATTTTCACCAGGACGAGGATGAAGAAGATACCATTGCCCTCAACATCGAGGGGGAAGACCTAGGCATTCTCATCGGGCGGCGGGGACAGACACTGCTCTCCCTACAGTACCTCGTCAGGATTATGGTGTCGCAGCGAATCAGCTCCGAGTTGCCTATCATTATCGATATCGAGGGCTACCGGCGGCGGCGCTGCGATAACCTGCGCAACCTCGCCTGGCGGGTGGCGGAGCAGGTCATGTCCCGGAGGGCGCCCTTTACCCTGGAGCCCATGACCCCCTTTGACCGCCGGGTGATTCACCTGGCGCTGCTGGACCACCCCGAGGTGACCACCCAGAGCACCGGCATGGGCGACCTGCGCAAGGTAGTGGTGCTGCCGCGGCCGAATTCAGCCTGATTGCGAAAGTTACCCGTATGTGTTACCCTTTTGGGAAGTAAAGGCTCCGACGGAGAAGAGTAGGGAGACCGCGGGTACCCAGCGAGTCTGAAACGGTGCGAGCAGACGTATCCGTCTCCGGAAAATCACTCCCGAGCCGCCAACCGAACGGTAATAGAGATACCCGGTAGGCCTGGCCGGTTTCGTCAGCCGTTATCCTGACGGGGGCACAAACCTTGTGCCCCGGCGAGCGTTCCTGCAAGAGCAGGGAAAATAGGGTGGTACCGCGGGCATGACAAGTCCCGTCCCTAGTGACGGGGCTTTTATTTTAAGAGGGGGTCGGCAAGATGTTTCAACCGGTAGGCAGCCGCGTCAGCTTCCCGCAGCTCGAGGAAGAAGTCCTGCAATGGTGGAAAGAGCAGGATATTTACAATAAAAGCGTCCGTCTGCGGGAGGGCGGCCCGCGCTTTACCCTTTACGAGGGGCCGCCGACGGCCAACGGCAACCCCGGCATCCACCACGTGCTGGCGCGCGTTTTCAAGGACATTATTCCGCGCTACAAGACGATGAAAGGCTATTACGCGCCCCGCAACGCCGGCTGGGACACCCACGGCCTGCCCGTGGAGCTGGAGGTGGAAAAAGAGCTTGGCTTCAGCAATAAGGCCGACATCGAGAACTACGGCATCGCCCGCTTTAACGCCAAATGCCGGGACAGCGTCTTCCGCTACCTGAAGGAGTGGAACGCCCTTACCGAGCGCATCGCTTTCTGGATTGACCTGGAGCACCCCTATATCACCATGCAGAACAGCTACATCGAGAGCGTCTGGTGGGCAATAAAGCAGATGTGGGACAAGGGGCTGATTTACCAGGGCTACAAGACCGCGGCGCACTGCCCGCGCTGCGGCACCTCCCTCAGTTCCCACGAGGTAGCTTTAGGCTATAAAGAGGACACGGAAGACCCTTCGATTTACATAAGGTTTAAGGCGGTGCCGGCGTCGCTGACCGGTGACGGGGTAAAAGAACTGGCGCGCCTGGCCGCGGAAAAGCCGCTCTATTTCCTGGCCTGGACTACGACGCCGTGGACGCTGCCGGGGAACACCGCTCTGGCGGTGGCGGACAGCGCCGAATACTCCGTGGTGGCGGTGGAGGACGGGTATCTCCTGCTGGCGTCCGCGCGGCTGCTGGCGGCGGGGCTGGCGGGCTTTCCGGTGGTGGCGAAGGTCCCGGGCAGCGACGTTGTCGGCGCCCGCTACGAGCCGCTGTATAATCCCCACAAGTTCGGCGCGGAGCGACTCCGCTTCAAGCAGCTGGGCAGCTCCGAGATGGAGCCCCAGCCCCCGGACCCGGACCTGACCTACCGGGTGGTGGCGACCGATTTTGTCTCCCTGGATGACGGCACCGGCATCGTCCACATCGCCCCGGCTTTCGGCGAGGTGGACTTCGACGCCGGGATGCAGCAGGGCATCGACTTCGTCCAGCCCGTTGATTTGCAGGGGAAAATCACCGGCAGCTACGCCTTCGCCGGGAAGTTCGTCAAGGACGCGGACAAGGACGTCCTCGCGGACCTGAAAGCGCGGGGGCTGCTTTACCGCCACGAGACCATCAAGCACACCTATCCTTTCTGCTGGCGCTGCGATACGCCGTTGCTTTACTACGTCAAGCAGACGTGGTATATCCGCACCACGGCGGTCAAGGAAAGGCTGATTTCCGGCAATGACGAGATTAACTGGTACCCGGAGCACATCAAGTACGGGCGCTTCGGGGACTGGCTGGCGAACAACGTGGACTGGGCTTTCTCCCGGGAGCGCTACTGGGGAACCCCGCTGCCGGTCTGGCGCTGCGAGTCCTGCGGGAACTGCGACTGCCTCGGCGGGGTAGCGGAGCTGGCGGACAGGGTGCGCGGCAAGGCCGCCCCGGAGAACGAAGCTGAGACCAGACTGCTGGCGGGAGAACTGGATTTACACCGCCCCTTCGTGGACGAGGTGTCCTACCCCTGTGCGAAGTGCGGGGGAAAGATGAAGCGTGCCGTCGAGGTTATCGACTGCTGGTTCGATTCCGGCGCCATGCCCTTCGCCCAGAGCCACTATCCGGTGGAAAATGAGACCCTGATGGAGGACGGGCGCTTCCCCGCCGACTTTATCTGCGAGGCGGTGGACCAGACCCGCGGCTGGTTTTACAGCCTGCACGCCATTTCCACCCTCCTTTTCGACCGGCCCAGTTACCGCAACGTCATCTGCCTGGGCCACATCCTCGATGCCAAGGGAGAGAAAATGAGCAAGGCGCGGGGGAACGTGGTGGCGCCCTCCGCGGTGATTGACAAGCACGGGGCGGACGCTCTACGCTGGTACCTCTTTACGGCCACGCCGCCGGGGAACGTGCGCCGCTTCGATGAGAAAATCGTGGCGGAGGTCTCCCGGCGTTTTCTCGGCACCCTGTGGAACGTCTATTCCTTCTTCGTGACCTACGCGAATATCGACAAGGTCGTGCCGGACGGGAAACCGCCGGCGGCCCCGGCCGCGGAACTGGACCGCTGGATACTCTCCGAACTGAACCAGCTCATCCAGGAAGTGGACGCTTCCCTGAACGATTACGGGCCCACCGAGGCCGGCAGGAAGCTGGAGAACTTCGTGGACTACCTTTCCAACTGGTACGTAAGGCGGAGTCGGCGTCGCTTCTGGAAGAGCGAAAACGATACCGATAAGGACTCGGCGTACCGCACCCTGTCCCACTGCCTGGTCACGCTGGCGAAGCTGATGGCGCCCTTCACGCCGTTCCTGGCGGAGGCGATCTACCGCAACCTGGTGGCCGGTGTTGCCCCGGATGCGCCGGAGAGCGTGCACCTGGCGGACTTCCCGGTGGCGGACGAGGGCCTGATTGACCGCGCGCTTTCCGAGGACACGCGCCTGGCGATGAAAATTTCCAGCATGGGCCGGGCGGCGCGCAGCCAGGCGGGCGTGAAGGTCCGGCAGCCCCTGCCCCGGCTCCTGGTGAAAGCGGGCACGGGCAAGCAGCAGCGTGGCCTGGAAAACCTCAGCGCCCAGGTGATGGAAGAGGTAAACGTCAAGAAACTGGAGATAGTGGCGGACCTTCCTGCGGACTTGCCTTCGGTGACGGAGGGAGACCTGACCGTGGCGCTGGATACTGAGGTCACGCCGGAGCTGGCGGCGGAGGGGATGGCGCGGGAAATCGTCCATCGCCTCCAGAATATGCGCCGTGCCGCCGGGTTCGAGATTGCCGACCATATCGCCACGGGCTATGAGGGGGACGAATACGTCGGCCGGGTGATGAAGGACTTTGCCGATTACATCCGCCAGGAAACTTTATCCCGGGAAATCAGCGCGGGGATACCGGCGGAGAATGACCGCGTGGAGGAACTCCGCCTGGGCGGTCATGACCTGAAGCTGGCGGTGCGCAAGCTGGGCTAGGGTGGGGGGCTTTCCGCCGAGATTATCTCGGCGGACATCGATTCCGTGCCGCGGTAGAAGGTCAGCGGGACGGGTTGTCCGATCGTCGTTGTGTGAATCGCCCGGATTAGGCTCTCCGCGGTGGTCATCTCTTTGCCGTTAAAGCTGACGATGACGTCCCCCGGTTTGATTCCGGCCCTGTCTGCCGGGCTGCCCTGTGCCACCTGGGTCACCAGCGCCCCCTGGTTCATCGCCAGGTTATAGCGCGCCGCGGTGAACTGGTCCACGGTGTACAGGGAGATACCGAGCCACGGGCGCACCACGTAGCCGTTCTTCACCAGCGCTTCAATGATGGGCAGGGCGGTCTCGGTGCTGATGGCATAGCCCATGCCTTCCACGCCGGAGGTGGCGATTTTCGCGCTGGTCATGCCGATGACCTCCCCCGCAAGGTCCACCAGAGGGCCGCCGCTGTTGCCGGGATTGACGGCGGCGCTGGTCTCGATAAGGTCGTAGAGTGTCTGCGCCTGCGTTACCGGGATGTCAACGCTCACGCGGCTGATGATACCTTCCTTGGCGCTGATGCCCAGTCCCAGGGAGTTGCCGATGACCACCACCCAGTCGCCGACGCGGTGGCTCTTGGAAGTGGAGACGCTGACCGCTGGCAGATTTTGCGCATCGATTTGCAAAATGGCAATGTCGTTGAGAGCATCGGTAAAGACATTTTTGGGGTCGGCGTTAAAGGTGCGCCCGTCATCGAGGGCGACGGTGATGGTCCGGGCGCCTTCGACGACATGATTGTTGGTGACGATGATGCCGTCCGAATCGATAATCCATCCGGAGCCGGCGCCCTGCTGGGTAAAGGGGCGGTTGAAGAAGTCCAGGGTGACGACCTCCGTGGTGATGGCGACGACGGATGGTTTTATCCTGGCGACGACGTCCGCGATGCTGGGCAGGGTGATGGTGGCGGTCTCCGGTTGCGGGGGCGTCCAGTCGGGGTTGATGGGGGTGACGGGCACGGGCGGTGGCGCCGGGGCCGGAGCAGGCTGGCTGGTGGGGACGGGTGGTGGAAAGTAAACGCAGCCGGAGAGGGCCGTCAGGATAACGGCAGTCACCAGGAGCAGGGAAAGACGCCTGACCGATTTATTCATCTCACCGTTAATTCTAACATTTGTGTCCCGTTTCCGGCAAGAAAAAACCCCCTCCCCGCGGCGGGGGAGGGGGCCGTTCTCCGGTGGAAACAGGGGGTTATTTGAATTCGGCGGGTACTTCCGGCAGATCCGCCAGGGCCGCCTTGACCATATCCTCCGGGTAGGCGTAATCGGAAAGCTTGCCCGAGAGATAAGCCTCGTAAGCCGCCAGGTCGAAGTGGCCGTGACCGCTGTGGGCCAGCAGGATGACCTTGGACTTGCCTTCCTGCTTGCATTTCAGCGCCTCGTCTATCGTCACCCGGATAGCGTGGTTGGTCTCCGGCGCGCTGATGATGCCCTCGGTGCGGGCGAACTGGATACCCGCCTCGAAAGTGGCGAGCTGCGGCACCGCCTTGGCCTCGACGAAGCCTAGCTTGTGGAGGTGGCAGATGATGGGCGCCATGCCGTGGTAGCGCAGCCCTCCGGCGTGGACGGGCGGCGGCATGAAGGAATGTCCCAGCGTAAACATCTTGGCGATAGGCGCCATACCGGCGACATCGCCGAAATCGTAGGCGTAAAGGCCTTTGGTCAGCGTGGGGCAGCTCTCCGGCTCTACGTTGATGATGCGCAGGTTCTTCTTCTTGCCGGCCAGCTTGTCCTTGATGAAGGGCAGGAACATCCCGGCGAAGTTGGAGCCGCCGCCAACGCAGCCGACGATGATGTCCGGGTAGTCCCCCGCCATCTCCATCTGCTTCATCGCTTCCTGGCCGATAACCGTCTGGTGCATCAGCACGTGGTTCAGCACGCTGCCGAGGGAGTAATGGGTATCCTCCCGGCTGAAGGCGTCCTCCGCCGCTTCGCTGATGGCCAGGCCGAGGCTGCCGGGGCAGTCCGGGTCCTTGGCGAGCATGTCACGTCCGGTCTTGGTGTCGGGGCTGGGGCTGGGCACGCAGGTGGCGCCCCAGGTCTCCATCATGATGCGGCGGTAGGGCTTCTGGTTGTAGCTGACCCTGACCATGTAGACCTTGCATTCGAGGTCGAAGAGGTTGCAGGCGAAGGCGAGGGAGCTGCCCCACTGCCCGGCGCCCGTCTCGGTGCTGATGCGCTTGATGCCTTCCATCTTGTTGTAATATGCCTGGGCGACGGCGGTGTTGGGCTTATGGCTGCCGGGCGGGCTGGTCCCCTCGTACTTGTAGTAAATCTTCGCGGGGGTGTCCAGCGCCTTCTCCAGGCGGTGCGCCCGGTGCATGACGGTGGGCCTCCACAGCTTGAGGACGTTCAGCACTTCCTCCGGGATGTCGATGTAGCGTTCCTGGCTGACCTCCTGCTTGATGAGCTCCATGGGGAAGAGGGGCGCCAGGTCGGCCGGGCCCAGCGGCTGCTTTGTCCCCGGGTGCAGGTAGGGCGGCAGCGGTTCCGGCAGGTCCGGCTGGACATTGTACCAGCGGGTCGGCATTTCCTTTTCGGTCAGAAGAAACTTGGTCCTGTCCACTTTTACTCCTTTTTAATTTATTTTCCCGTTCACGATTGTCCTGACAGTCGTTAATTAATTTGCCCCGCCATGAGGCCAGTATCTTGGCCGGGCCGGTATCCGGGTGGTCCTCATGAAATTACTCCCCTTAATTATGAAAGCCTCCTACCTTAAAGGGGCAGGAGGCTTGCTTCCCGCGGTGCCACCCTTCTTGGTCGCAGCGGCTGACCGGTACGACTATCTCTTGCGGCACGAAGTCTGCCATGACTCCGCGTCACGGGAGGATAACGCTTCCCTCGCGTCCCGGCTTACTGGCCGCCTGCTTTGGCGGTGTTCAGCCGGCGGCTCCCAAGTCCATTCCGCTTCCGCACCGGTGTCAGTTCTCAGCCTGCCTGACTCTCTGTAACCCCGCGTGAAACGTACTAGTCTTGTTCCCGGCCTTTGCGTATTTGTGCGTAGTCTAGCATGGCAGGTATGGTTTGTCAAGAAGTTCCGCCGCGCCCGCGGCGGTATTGCCGCAAGTAGCCTGTTATGTTATACTAATGAAGATTTATGGGGACAACCTAGAGGGAGAGTGGGAACTTGCCAGACACGGCGACGATTAAACAACTTCTGGAAGCAGGGGCCCATTTCGGGCACCAGACGGGGCGCTGGAACCCGCGCATGCGGGACTACATCTACACCAAGCGCAACGGTATCCACATCATTGACCTGGAAAAAACGGTGGTGCTGCTGGACAAAGCCTGCAACTTCGTGAAGCAGGTGGTGGCGGAGGGGGGCACCATCCTCTTCGTCGGCACCAAGAAACAGGCGCAGGAGTCCATCCGGGAAGAAGCGCAGCGCTGCGGCATGTATTACGTTGACCAGCGCTGGCTGGGCGGGATGCTGACCAACTTCGCCACCATTCAGGCGCGCATCGATTATTTGGTGCGCCTGGAGGACCAGCAGGCGCGCGGAGAGCTTTCCTACATGCACAAGAAAGAAGCATTAAAGCTGGGCGAGGAGATTGCCAAGCTGAACCGGCAGATGGGCGGTTTCAAGGAGATGACCAGCCTCCCGGACGCGGTCTACATTGTCGACCCCACCAAGGAAAAGATTGCCCTGGCGGAAGCCCGGAAGATGAGCGTGCCCATCGTCGCCATCGTGGATACCAACTGCAATCCCAGTGACGTGGACTTTGCCATCCCGGCCAATGACGATGCCATCCGCGCCATCCGCTTTATCACCGGCAAAATGGCCGATGCCGTCCTCGAAGGGAAGGCGGGAGGCGCCATGCTGGCCGCGGAGGCGGGGATGCCGCTTTTCACCGAGGAGGCCGCCGCGCCGATATACAGCGAACCGCTCATCTTCACGCCCGACGAGGAATAAGGAGGCACGGACTTGGAAATCTCCGTAACGCTGATTAAAGAACTGCGCGAACAGTGCGGCGCGGGTGTCATGGAGTGCCGCAGCGCGCTGATGGATTCGGAAGGTGACCTGGAAAAAGCGACGCAGCTGCTCAGGGAAAGAGGTTTCCAGAAAGCGGAAAAGAAGGCAGAGCGGCTAACCAGCCAGGGGCTGGTGGAGGGCTACATCCACGCCGGGGGACGCATCGGGGCGCTGGTCGAGTTGAACTGTGAGACCGACTTCGTCGCCCGCACGGATGAGTTCAAACAGCTTGCCCACAACATCGCCATGCAGGTGGCTGCCATGTCGCCGGTGTGCGTCACGGAAGAAGAGATGCCCGCCGGGGATGGCGTTGAGCCGGAAACGGCCTGTCTCCTGCGTCAGCCCTATATCAAGGACCCCACCCTGACCATCCAGGACCTGATTGTAGAGACCGTTGCCAAGACCGGCGAAAATATCAAGGTGCGACGCTTTGCCCGTTTTGAGCTAGGTAACTAGGGCTCGGGAGATGCCGCAAGCCAAATACAAGCGCATTCTTTTAAAACTCAGCGGTGAGGCTTTCGCCGGTAGGGACAAGTTCGGCATCGATACCGTGACCGTCACCCGCATCGCCCGCCAGATAAAAGAGGTTATCGCCATGGGGGTGGAGGTAGGCATCGTCGTGGGCGGGGGCAACATCTGGCGGGGCAGCAAAGCCGCCGCGGACGGCATCGACCGCGTTACCGCCGACTACGTGGGGATGCTGGCGACGGTGATTAACGCCCTCACCCTTCAGGACGTCCTGGAACGGGAAGAGGTGATGACGCGCACCCTGACGGCGATTAACATCCAGCAGGTCGCCGAGCCTTATATCCGCCGCCGCGCCGTGCGCCACCTGGAGAAGGGCCGGGTCGTGATTTTCGCGGGCGGCACCGGCAACCCTTACATGACTACCGACACCGCCGCGGCGCTGCGGGCTATCGAGGTGGATGCCGAGGTCCTGCTGATGACCAAGAACCACGTTGACGGCATCTACAGCGCCGACCCCCGGAAAACCCCCGATGCCAAGAAGTTCGAAAAGCTGACCCATCTGCAGGCGCTGAACATGCGCCTGGAGGTCATGGATGCCACGGCGCTGTCCCTGTGCCTGGAAAACCGGCTGCCGATTATCGTTTTCGACCTTGATACGGCGCACAGTCTGGAAAAAGCCATCTGCGGAGAGCACATCGGAACTCTGGTATCTAGCGAGGGGGAAAAATGATTGCCGACGTGATAACGAACGCCGAAAAGAAAATGATAAACTCCGTGAAGGCCTTCCAGAGCGAGCTGGGGACCCTGCGCACCGGGCACGCCTCTCCGGCGCTGCTGGAGCACATCAAGGCGGATTACGCCGGGGTGCCCACTCCGCTGAACCAGCTGGCCACCATCTCCGCGCCGGAAGCCCGGCTGCTGGTTATCCGCCCCTGGGACCGGAGCAGCGTGGTCGGCATCGAAAAAGCCATCATGAAGTCGGACCTGGGCTTGAATCCGTCCACCGACGGTAGTGTTATTCGCATCGCCATTCCCCCGTTGAGCGAGGAGCGGCGCCAGGAAATGATTAAAATAGTGCGGAAATGGGCGGAGGAAAGGCGCGTGGTCATCCGCAGCGTCCGTCACGAGGCTATCAACGAGCTGAAAAAGATGGAGAAGGACAAGGAAATCTCCCAGGACGAGCAGAAACGCGCCCAGGACCAGCTGCAGAAAGTCACGGACGCCCAGATTGCGGACGTGGACAACATCACCCGGGAAAAAGAAAAAGAGTTAATGGAAGTCTAGCCGTTCGCCCCTGCCCCGGGGGGTTTCGGAATCGCGCGAGGCTCTGATAACAATGGAAAATCCCCTTGGTCTCCCGGAGCATATTGCCTTTATCATGGACGGCAACGGGCGCTGGGCGGAACAGCGCGGACTCTCCCGCCTGGAAGGCCACCGTGCCGGTGTGACGCAGGCGCGCCTTGTCGCCAAAGCACTGGCGAAACGCGGTATCAGGTACGCCACGCTTTATGCCTTCTCCACGGAAAACTGGCGCCGTCCGGTGGCCGAGGTCGCCGGGTTGTTCCGTATTCTCGACGATGTGATTGCACAAGAAGCCCGGGAGTTGCACCGTTACGGCGTCCGCATCCGCCATCTCGGGGACCTGGAGGGGCTTTCGGCGCGGACGCGCCGCGCGATTGACCGGGCGCTGGCATTGACCAGGGAAAACACCGGGACCACGCTCTGCGTAGCGCTGAACTACGGGGGGCGCGGCGAGATCCTGCGGGCGGTGCGCCGCCTGCTCGCTGACGGCCTCGCGCCGGAGGCGGTGGACGAGGCGGCGCTGGGAAAACGCCTGGACACCAGCGGGCTGCCGGACGTCGACCTGGTGGTGCGGACGGGGGGCGAGTTCCGCGTGAGTAACTTCATGCTGTGGCAGACCGCCTACAGCGAGTTTTATTTCACCAGCACGCTCTGGCCGGACTTCGGGGAGGAGGAGCTGGAGAAAGTCCTGGCGGAATACCGTAGCCGGCAGCGGCGTTTCGGCGGGCTGGCCCCGGACGGCTCCGGGGAAAAGACGGCAGCGCCGCCGGTGCGGGGCAATGAATAACCCAACGGCGCCGCGGGATAACGGCGGGCTCTGGAAAAGGGTCCTTACCGCCCTGTGGGGCATACCGCTGGTGGTGGTGTTTATCTGGTTTGACCGTCCTCTGCCCTGGTTTTCCCTTTTCGCGGCGGTCTGGGTAATCTTCGCCACCATCGAGTTTTTCCGTCTGGTGGGCATCGCCCGCAGCCCGGCGCTGATGGTGCCCGGGGTTGTCGGGGCGGTGATGCTTGTGCTCTCTCCGCATTTCCCCTCTCTGTCCCCGGAAATTCTGACGGGAGTAGTCGCTGTTTCCCTGCTGGCAATCCTCTTTTCCCGGAAGAAAGAGCACGCTTTCCAGGACTGGGCGTGGGCTATCGCCGGGACGGTCTACGTGGGCTGGCTGTTCAGCTATCTCGTGGCGCTGCGGTTGGAGGCGGGCCGGGAATGGCTTTATTTCCCGGTTTTCGTGACTTTTGCCTCGGATGCCGCGGCTTTCTTCGTGGGGCGTTCCCTGGGGAGGCACCGCATGGCGCCGCGCATCAGCCCCCGGAAGACCTGGGAAGGGGCGGCGGCGGGCGTGGTGGGGGCGGCGCTACTGGCGCTGGTCTTCACGCTCCCTTCACCGCTGCGGCTGCCGCTGGGGGTTGTCCCGACGGTCATCCTGGGCATACTGGTGAGCGTCTTCGGCCAGGCGGGAGACCTGGCGGAGTCCCTGCTTAAGCGCACCACCGGCGTCAAGGAGTCCGGCACCCTTTTCCCCGGGCACGGCGGCATGCTCGACCGCATGGACAGCATCGTCTTCGCCGGGGTGGTCGTCTATTACGTCTGGCGGCTTTTCCTTGGATAAGCTTATCTCCGGCGCCGCCCGGCTCGGGCTGTTCCTGGACGCCGCCCAAATCAAGCAGTTCCAGCATTATGCCCAAGAATTGCTCGACTGGAACCAGAGGGTGAACCTGACGGCGATTACCTCCGACGAGGAAATCCAGACGAAGCACTTCCTCGATTCCCTGACCGTATTATCAGGGCTGGGGCGTTCCGCGCTGCCCCCCGGCATGCCGGTAATGGACGTGGGCAGCGGCGCGGGGCTGCCCGGCATACCGCTGAAAATCATGTTCCCCGGCATCAGCCTGGTGCTGCTGGAAAGCACCGGGAAGAAAGCGGCCTTTTTACAGCACGTCGTCGGCACGCTGGGGCTGAAGGACGTGGTGGTGGTTAATGGGCGGGCGGAGACGGTGGCGCATGTCCCCGCTTACCGGGAGCGCTTTCACCTGGTGCTGGCGCGGGCGGTGGCGGCTTTACCGGCGCTGGTTGAGCTGGCGCTGCCCTACGTGGAGCGCGGGGGCTGCTTTGTCGCCATGAAAAAGGGGGAGATTACCGCCGAGGTGGCGCAGGCGGACCGGGCCATCACCCTGCTGGGGGGAAGGCTGCACGGCATTACCGCGGTGGACCTGCGGGAGCTGCCGGACCGGCGCTGCCTGGTGGTGATAGACAAGGTGGGGCCGACCCCGCCGCCATATCCCCGCCGCCCCGGCATCCCCGAGAAGCGGCCGCTGTAGGGGGGTGAAGGGGAGATGAGGTCAGAGCACCCCAACGTTTAAATGACTTTTGACACTTACAGCCACGTGCCCCGTGGCTATAAGAAGCAGCTGCAAAGAGATTCGACGAGGCGTTTACTATTAAAGTAACTAATTCCCTTTAACTATTGTGATGAAAATGTTAGACTCTTTCTGTGATATTATCAGTATGTAAATCTGATTATTTTCTCGAGAGGGCGCACGATGTCTGCGTATCACCGATTGAATATGGGGCATCGCCAAACACACCGATTTCCAAAGGTAACTACTATTCGGCTGGCTTTCTTGACGCCTATATCATGGCAGCCTCAGCTTTGGAGGCCTTTATCAACGAACGGCTAGCCATTGACCTTGAACTTCACAATAGACGTTTAGCCATGCCCGAGTATAAGGACGATTTCCCAAATGACAGCAAGGAAAAGGATATTCTCAATTTGTTGTCTAGGCAGAACCTTGAAACCAAATATCGGCTATCCCCAGTCCTACTTTACAACCACTCGTACAACCCCAATCAGTATCCATTTCTGGATTTTACTTGGTTAATAAGAATTCGTAACGATATTATTCATTATGAAATGCCTTTTTACGATGAGACAGATTCTAAACCAAGATGGGTTAATTTCCTTAAGCGTAAAGGCATTTTCTTGGACCAACCCATAATACACCCACCATCTCCCCTTCCAGATGAAGGCAGACGAATTTGGATAGAGGAGATTTGCACCTTTAAGGGAGCCAAATGGGCTTACAATACCAGTTGTTCTATGATAAAGGAATATTTCAATTTAGCTGAAGGTATAATCAAATCCACCTGTCAACCTTGGGTAGATTCAATCGTTGAATTGTAGTTTGCCTATCTTACCTGACAACTACATCGAGGCAAGTCCCCTTACACTGCAACAACCGTCAATCCCTCTAATCCCTGTTTGCAAAATATCAGCAAAACAGAAAAATCCCTCGAATAACCGAGGGATTTCTTGCTTTTCTTTGGTAGCGGGGGCAGGACTTATTGACAAACCAACAAGAAATGGCTAAACTCAAGTCTAAAATGTAAATTGACCTCAAGGAGGGTAGTTATGGGCAGGAACCTTGCAAATATCACAAAGGCAACCCCGTGGAAGCTATCGACAATCGCCGATGATTTAATAGCAGAAGCTGGTGTTAATTGCCAGAATGAAGTCAACGATGTAAAGGATGCAAGGGATTCATTGAAAGATTACATCAGTAGCATCCGTACGACGCTAGTCGGTTTGGGCATAATCAGCGGTGGCACAGGATGGTTGGTTGGCTGGGCAACGATTCTGGAGAAAATAATGAGCCTGGGAAAATTGGGCGGATTCGTCTTTATTGGGGTAGGACTCCTTGCGATATGGTGGCTTTATGATGTATATGCGGAAATACTTAAGCGTATCAGGGAGTTGAGAAAAGCCTTGAACGCACTGGATGATTGTCTGGAACAGCACCGACCACCTCTGCCCCCTTAGAATAGCCGTCCCCCACCACATAACTAAGGCACATGAAATCCCCATAGAAGCTGGGGATTGGTAGCGGGGGCAGGACTCGAACCTGCGACCTCCGGGTTATGAGCCCGACGAGCTGCCACTGCTCTACCCCGCGTCATTTTTGATAGGTAAAACTTAAATCAAATTTTTGTTAAAGTCAATTTTCAAAAAACGTTAGATCCCC
>JBDRGD010000062.1:0-2867 GCA_043818095.1 Chloroflexota bacterium | reverse complement strand
TTCGTGGCGCGGATGATGCCCCTCGTACAGGAGAGAGCCAAGACGCTGGCCGAAATCCCCGCGCTGACCGACTTTCTCTTTTTCGACCAGCTGGACTACGATGCCGCGCTGCTCATCGGCAAGAAGATGGATGCGGCGATGGCGCGGCAGGCGCTGAGCGTCAGCCTGCAGCGGGTGGAGCCCCTCGCCGCTTTCGATGAAGCCGCGCTGGAAGAGAAACTGCGTCCCCTGGCCGAGGAGCTGGGCATGAAGACGGGACAGCTTTTCGGCACCCTGCGGGTGGCCGTCACCGGGCGTACCGTGGCCCCGCCGCTTTTCCAGACGATGGCGGTCCTGGGCCGGGAGAAGTGCCTGTCAAGAATCGCGACAGCGTTAAAACGGCTGCCGCCGGAGGAGGCTTAGCATGTCCCGAGCGGAAATTTCCCGCCTGACGCCGGAACAGGTGCTGGCGCTGTGCTCCCGGACGATGTATACCCTGGACGGGTTGTGGTTCCTGGCGGTGGAAGAGCAGTTCGGATTCGAGAAAGCGTTTGAGATGGATGTCGCAGTCTGGGCCCGGCTCGCCGGGATTGAGGCGAAGCGGGTGCGGGAGGCATTCGGGATTGACGCGGAAAATCCGCTGGAGGTCCTTACCGCCGTCCTGGAGCTCGACCCGTTGCTGACGGTCTACCGCCCGGAGGTGGTTTCCCTGACGGCGGACACGGCGGTGGTGCGCTTCCTGGACTGCCCGCCGCAGAAAGCGCGCCGTCGGGACGGCAGGCTGCCGCTGCCCTGCAAGGAACTGGGCATGGCCATGTACCGGGCGTACGCCGCCGCCGTTGACCCGCGTATCAGGATGACCTGCCGGGCCTGCCCCCCGGACGAACACCCGGAGGAATTCTGGTGCGAGTGGCAATTCGAAATCTGACGGGGGTGTGGTGTGACGGGTGGTATGCTTGAAGGCTATCGCGTCCTGGACCTGACCGACGCCAGGGGCGCTTTCAGCACCCGGCTGCTGGCGGACATGGGCGCTGAGGTCAGCCGCATCATCCCGGTAACTTTCCCCCCCGGCTGGCAGAAATTCGGTTCTGCGGAAGAACTTTACCTGAACGACGGGAAAAAGCCGCTCCCCATCAACCTGGAATCGAAGGGAGGACGGGCGGAATTTCTCCGGCTGGCTGCCGCCGCGGACGCGCTCGTGGAGAGCTGTTCCCCCGGCTACCTGGCAGGGCTCGGACTGGGCTATGCGGCGCTCAGCGGGAAACATCCGCCGCTAATCATGGTCGCGATAACCGAGTTCGGGCAAACCGGCCCTTACCGCGATTTTCCTTCCTCTCCCCTGGCGGCGGCGGCGCTGGGCGGGCAGATGGCGGTTAACGGCTTTCCGGAGACGCCGCCGCTGGCGCTTTACGGGAACCAGCCCTACTATCTCGCTTCCCTCTTCGCCGCCAACGGCGTGGCGCTGGCGCTTTGGGAGCGGCACGTCTCGGGTCGGGGACAATACCTGGACATTGCCGTGATGGAATGCGTCGCCGCCAGCCTGGACCACGTGCTGGTGCGCTACTTTTACGATGGGGTGGTGGCGGGAAGGCAGGGCAGTCTTTACGGGAACAACGCCTTCCGCGTGTTTCCCTGCCGGGACGGCCACGTCCTGCTGTCGCTCTCAGCGAACTGGGAGACGCTGGTGGAGTGGCTGGACAGCGAGGGCATGGCGGAGGACCTGGCGGACGACAAATACCTCCGGCGGGAAGAAAGGGACTGCCACCGCGACCATATCGCGGCGGTACTGGAGCGCTGGACGCGCCGCCACACGGCGGAAGAGATGGTGACCACCGGGCAGCTGATGCGTTTCCCCTGGGCGAAGGTAATGACCGTCCCGGAGGTGCTTTCCTCCCCGCAGCTGCGGGCCAGGGGCTTTTTCCATGAGGAGGCAGACCCGGTGACCGGGCAGCAGTACCGGCGTCTGGGACTGCCCTGGCGGGGGACGGAATGAAGGCAAACGGGAAAGGCAAATCGAACAGCGGACCACCGGCCTGGGTGGTGGTGGCGGTGGCGCTGGCGGACGACCTGGCGGTGCTGGTTCTCGTCCTGCTGGCGCTCTGGTTTTTCCGCGTCAGGATTTCCCTGCCCATGGTGATACTGCTGGTGGTGGTGCTGGGCACCTTCGTCTTCATCGTCCACCGGGCGATTATTCCCAGCCTGCGCCGGAGCAGGGCCAGCGGCAGGGAGGCGATGATCGGCGAGATGGGAGAGGTGGTCACCAAGCTTGCCCCGGAGGGCACGGTGCGTATCGCCGGTGAGTACTGGAAGGCGACTTGCCTGGCGGGAAGGATCGACGCCGGAAAGACAGTAGAAGTAATTTTGGTCAGCGGGCTCGTCCTGACGGTAAAACCTGCGGAAAAATGAGTTTGTCATGAGCGTGATAACGCCGGGATATCCGGCGCTTTACCGGTCGGGTGAGCTGGCGCGCCGGGCGGAAATGCTGCGGGAGCGCCTGCGCTGCTGCGACATCTGCCCGCGCGACTGCAAGGTCAACCGTCTCGAAGGGGAAACCGGTTACTGCCGCTCCGGGCTCCGGCCGATAGTGGCATCTTACTGCGACCACCACGGCGAGGAGCCGGCTGTCTCGGGGAGCCGGGGGTCGGGGACGATATTCTTCGGCAACTGCAACCTGCGCTGCGTTTACTGCCAGAACCACCAGATAAGCCAGGACTATGCCGCCAACCGGCGTCATGAGGTGAGCATCGCCACGCTGGCGGGCTATATGCTGGAGCTACAGGGCAGGGGCTGTCATAACATCAACCTGGTGACGCCGTGCCATTTCGTGCCCCAGATAGTTGCCGCGGTCGCGGAAGCCGCCGCCGGGGGACTGCGTATCCCGCTGGTCT
>JBDRGD010000061.1:0-9199 GCA_043818095.1 Chloroflexota bacterium | reverse complement strand
GGTGGCGGTGTTTTTGGCGAGGGCCATGAGGACGTCCTTGACGGAGAGGATGCCGGTGACGTTATCCATGTTCTCTTTATAGACGGGGAAGCGGGAGAGCGGGGACTCGGCGTAGAGATTGAGGAAGTCGGTGAGGGAAGCGCCCTGCTCGATGGCGATGACCTCGAGGCGGGGGACCATGACCTCGCGGACGGGACGGGTGCCGAACTCGAAGACCTTATGGAGGAGGTTGGCTTCGTTCTCCTCGACGGTGCCTTCCTTGTGGCCGATGGCAATCATGGTGCGGATTTCCTCGGGGCTGGCGAGGGTGCGCGGGGCCGGGGCGCCGCCGATGAGGTGGGTGAAGCCGGAGGCAATCCAGCTGAGGGCGATGACAAACGGGGTGAACAGCCAGGCGATATAGCCCAGCGGCCTGGCCGCTACCAGGGAGAGGGTTTCCGCGTGCTGGGAGGCAATCGTCTTCGGGGTGGTCTCACAGAAAATGAGCAGGATAATGGTGACGGCAGCGGTGGCGACGAGGACGCCCTGCTTTTCTCCCAGGTAGTAAACGACCATCGCCGTGCCCAGGGAGGCGGCGGCGGTATTGACCAGCGTATTCCCCAGCAGGACGGTGGAGAGGAGCTTCTCCGGTTTTTCCACCAGGCGGGCAACGCGCGGCGCTCCCCGGACGCCCGTCCTGAGCATGTGCTCCAGCTTTATCCGCTGCAGGGAAATGAAGGCGGTTTCCGAGCCGGAGAAAAAGTAGGAGAACAGGAGGCAGATAATAAAGAGAAAGAGGTAAAGTTCAAATGCGGGCATAAAGCATCACATCACTTCTTAAAGAGCGTTACCTCCTACGGGGTAAATGATAACATCGGAGGGGTGGGGTGTCAAAGGGGGGACACGATAATTACCCGGAAGGAATCCGGTCCATCCGCAACAGGTCTGCGCCGATATCCTTCAACCCAAGCTCTTTCAGCTTCCGGAAAGTGGGGACGCCGGTTTCCCGGTCCCACCCCCGCAAATCGTAATACTCGTCGAGCACCCGGTTGATGGTATCCCGGGACAGCACCGCTCCTTTGTCCGGGCCTTCCGGGAGCGGTTCCGTGAAGAACCTCTCCGGCCACATGTCATCTTTCCGGCGGAATCCCTGCCTTACCGAATAGGCTTTCAGCATGTTGAATGACCGCTCCCCGGCTTGCATCACCTCCTCCGGCGTGATGTCCCACCCGGTGGCGGCGGCAAGCATCCGGGAGAGGTAAGTCGGCCCCAGCGCCATCTTGATGAGGAAGGGGTAAAAGCAGAGCCCCGAAGAGCTGACCGCGGAAGCCAGGTCCTCGAACCACCGGCACATCAGGGCTTTCCCTTCCCAGCGGAACGCGGTCTCCTCGTCGGGCACGCAGTACATCTTTGCTTTCTCTTCCTCGAAAATATCGAACTTGTCCGTCCACCAGTTCGGGTCGTAGGTGTCCGCCCGGAAGTGAGTGCCCTTGATGTTATCGCCGCCCCGCGGACTGGTCAGGGAATCGAACATCCACCCCTTCTCGCTTTTACTGGCCCTGGGGTCCGGAAGCATCCCCAGTTCCAGCCCTTTTACCGCCATGACGTATTTTTCGGCGCCCCCGCCAATCGTTTGCGCCGCTTTCACGCTGCCCTCGGCGAGGACATTCCCGAACCCCTCCCGCCGGGCTATTTTATCCAGTAATTCGATAATCGCGTCCTCGTTGCCCCAGGTCAGGTCCAGCCCGTCGGTATCGCTCCGGGTGATGATGCCCCGCTGGTAAAGCTCCATGGCGAAAGCGATGGTGCAGCCCGCGGACTCGTAGTCCATGCCGAGTTCCTGGCAGGTCTCCTTGCACTTCCAGACCGCCTCGATGTTATCGATGGCGCACTTCGCGCCCCAGCAGAGCACCACCCCGGGCATCTGGCTCCGGTTGACCCTCAGGCCGGCGTACTTGCCCTCGGTGACCTCGGCGAGGTTAAAGCACGGCACGGGGCAGGCATAGCAGGTGCCGTCCCTCTTCTTGAAATATTTACGGGCGGCGTCTACTCCCCGGGTCTCCAGCCAGCGGGGCACGACCCCGGTCTGGAAGTTCCGGCCGGGCAGGTTCCCGGCCTCGATGCCGAGTCGGCGGGGTTCGAGGGAGGCGGCATATTCTTTATGGGCCTCCTCGGAAGTAAGCACCCGCTCCCGGGCATCTCTCGTCGCCTGCGCAAACTCTTCCGGACGGGCGATGCCCGGCGTCCCGGTCCCGCGGACGGTGATGGCTTTCAGCTTCTTGGAGCCCATGACGGCGCCGGCGCCGCACCTCGCCGCGACGTGATAGTAGTCGTTCAGGGGGCAGGCATACTTGACCAGGTTCTCGCCCGCCGGGCCGATGGCCAGCACCGATACCGGGCCGAGTTCTTCCCTGAGCATATCCGTGGTTGCCCTGGTCGGCTGTCCCCAGAGGTGGCCCGCTTTCCTTATTTCCACGTGGTCGTCGTCAATCCGGAGGTAGACCGGCTCGGCGGCGGCGCCCCGGACGGTAAGCAGGTCGATGCCGGCGCGCCTCAGGGTGGTCCCCCAGAGACCGCCGGTGTTCCCGCTGCCGATGTTTCCCGTCAGGGGGAATTTGGTGGTTATCTCCGTCCTCCCCGAGGACGGCGCCCGGGTGCCGGTCAGGGGGCCGTTGGCAAAGATGATGACGTTTCCGGGACCGAGGGGATCGACGTCTTCCCCGACCTCGTCATAGAGGAGGCGGGCGGCGAGCCCCATGCTGCCGAGAAAGCTCCGGGCGGAATCCGGGGCGATATCACTCCGGGTGATTTTCCCCGATGATAAATCGACGTCCAGCATCCTGCCGTATACCTGTGCCATACGAGTTCCTCCCCTTTGCGTTTGGACCGCGGATGCTGAAATTGTATTACCGGAGGGGCGGGTTGTCAAACGGGAGTTTTACGGGCGTAAATTATTTTTCAGGGGCAAGCATGACCACCCCTAACTAAAAGCCGGGGGAAGCGTTATCATATATTGGCAAAGAAAAAATTGACCGACAGGCAGGAGGCACTAAAAATGAAACGCGTCTTTCTCCGGGGTATTATTACCATTCTGGCGGTGCCCCTGCTCCTGCTGGGATGCGCCGCGCCTGCGCCTCCGGAAATGCCCGCCCTCCAAGGCGGACAGGAAGCGGTGACGGTGGCGCTTTCCGAGGACACTTTCCGGGCGGAAAACCACATCGTCAGGGACATCGAACTGGTCCGTCCCGGCTCCCTGATTGTCAGCCTCGGCGCCAACCCGACCACCGGCTTCGAGTGGGGCGATGCCCAAATCAGCGCTTCCGGGGTAGTTACGGAGCAGTCCCGCGTTTTCGTGCCGCCGCAGACCGAGGGCTCTATGGCGGGCGCGCCGGGGAAGAATGTCTGGGTCTTCGACTCCCTGGCGGCGGGCACCACCACCGTCAGGATGGGCTACAGCCGGCCCTGGGCAGGCGGGGAGAAAGACGTCTGGACGCTGACCCTGAATGTCACGGTCAAATAATCAGCGGCGGTCAGGCTGTTTCCGGATAATATTCTAAAAGGGCAGCTGGACGCGCGTCATGATTTTCTGCCCTTTGCGCGCCATGTCCCGCATCAGCTCGTCCAGGGCGGCGTCGGAGAGCGCCCGGGCTTTGGGCAGGAACTCCTGCCAGTAATCGTATTCGTGCTCCAGGTCGATTTCGCGGAATTTGTCGACATACCGCTGCAGCCGGGCTTCGGAGACATCGCCGTCGCGCACCGCCTCCGCCGCCACCTCCCCCGCCCAGCGTCCCGTGATGAAAGCGACGATGCTGCCGTTGAAATTGGCGGCGCTCCCGATAACCATCAGCCCGTCCCGGACGTAGCGGGGCAGCCCCCGGCCCATGGGGAAGGGGCAGATAAAGCCCGTGATTTTCAGGGGAACGGCGTCCCGCAGCTTCCGGGAAAGGGGATGGTCCGCCGCCTTTATCTGGTCCAGGATGGCCAGCGACCGCAGGGAACCCCAGCAGGTGGTGGCGTCCGTGGGGTAAAAGGTGACCCAGCCCAGCCCCGTCCCGCCGCCCAGCAGCGAACCGGAGTAGAACTCGGCGACGCCCGGTTCCATGCCCTGCACGCGGGTCAGCTCCAGCTGGATGCCGTTGCCGAAGTATTCTTCGGGGCGGGTCATGCCTTCCTGTTTGACCAGGCCGTTCTGCAGGTCGTGGTAGCCCCCGGCGATGATGACCAGACGGGCGGAGATTTCCGGCCGTTTCTGGGAAGAGGTGGTCACGCCGGCGACCCTGCCGTCGTGGCGCAGCAGCCCGGTGACGCGGGTGTTGAGGAAAATATCTGCCCCGGCGTTCGCCGCGAGCCGGGCGAGTTCCTTATCGTAGCGCTCCCGGCTGATGATGCAGGCGCCGCGGTCGCCGAGGGGAAACTCCTGGACGACCTCGCCCGCGGGGGAGAACACCCGCCACTGTTTCAGGTCCCGGACGACGAATTTCTCGTCGCCGATAAGCTCCCGGATTTCCCGGGTGAAACCGGAGTCGGCGAACATGCCGCTGCAGTGTCGGGGGAGGCCGATTTCCGGGTGCTCTTCAATGACGGCGACCTTTGCTCCCTGCTGGGCCGCGGTCCGACCCGCGGAACAACCCGCAGGCCCGCCCCCGGCGATAACGATATCATATTCCGGCATGGCGCTCTCCTCTTTCTTTATTTTGCGGGCATGAGCGGCAGCACCAGGTAAGAGGCGTGCTGCGGGCTGTGGTGGACGTGATAGGTGGTCTCCTTGTCGTAGGAGAGGTGGCTCCAGCCGGGCCAGGACAGGGTGAGGTCCATCTTGTCCGCGGGATAGTCACAGCTCCAGATTTCCAGCTTTATCCGGTGCCCCTTGCGGAAGAGGTTGGCGAAGGGGCGGATTTCGATGGCGTACTCGTTGATTTCCCCCGGTTTTACCGGCACGGCGCGGGTGTGGGGATGGTAAGGCTGCCACGGCTTCGATTTCTCTTTGTCCAGCTCCCGGTGGGAGGCTTTCAGCCAGCCCCGCGTGAGGACGAACTCGGAGCCGTCCGGGCTGACGTCCTTCAGCTTGATGATAAAGTGGGCGTCCTCGGTGGC
The DNA here is from genome assembly GCA_043818095.1 of Chloroflexota bacterium. GTDB lineage: Bacteria > Chloroflexota > Dehalococcoidia > Dehalococcoidales > RBG-16-60-22 > JBDRGD01. Next base: position 4,126 of record JBDRGD010000061.1, on the reverse strand, counting down.
GATAGCGGCATGGAGGTAAAGGGCGGCCTGCCCCACCATTTCCATATCCTCCTCCAAGGGGGCGGTGGTAAAGCTCAGCGACTCCGGCTTGGGGTCCAGCCACATGGGGGCGTCCATGATGGGCAGGACAGGCTTGTGCCGGAAGGTGTCCGGGGCTTCCTCCTTCTCCGGGGGGGTGGTGGACAGGGCATTTTCCGCACGGAGGTAGAGCTTCCGCCACTGCGTCTCGGGGAAAGGCCACTCCTCGCCGCTCCTCCAGTGCTCCGCCCCCCGCACCCAGATTTTGATGGCGGGGCCATCCATGATGCCGGTATCGATGCCCTTCATCCAGTAGTCGTACCAGGCGATGATTTCATCGTGGAACTGGTGGAAGGGGCGCTCGGGGACGGCGGGGCGGATGACAAGCTTTTTCGGGGCGTCAATCCCCTGGAAGGCGCTGAAAGCGCCGGGCAGGTGCATAATCACGGGGTAGGCGTGCATCTCGGAGCCCAGGAAGACGGGGACCTTGATTTTGTCATACTTGGTATAGGCGGACCGTTCCCAGTAATAGGGACCGTCCTCCTCGTTCACCAGCCAGTCGAAGAGGGTCGGCTTGTACTTGGGATAGCTCAGGGACACGAAGAGATAGTTGCCCTTGTTGATAACCTCGTTCTTCTTCAGCTTCTCGACGCGGCGCGCCAGCTCCTCCGGGGAGTAAAGGGAGGGCGACGCCGGTTCCGCGTCCCAGGTGCACATGCTGCCGCCCCGACGTGAAGCGTGCCAGCCAGCCGTTCATGAGGATGCCGCCGTGGTGGGAAATGTCCCGGTACATGTCTCCCCAGCCGTCATGGGGGAAAATCGCCTTGAGGTGGGGGGGCTGCTGGGCGGCGACCAGGTACTGGATGATGGCGAGATAGGAGATACCCACCATGCCCACGTTGCCGTCGCACCAGGGCTGCTGCGCCAGCCACTCAATCACGTCATAGCCGTCTTCCTGCTCCTTGCGCGCCATGATGTCGAATTTTCCCTCGGAAGAGCCGCTGCCCCTGACGTCCGCTACCGCGTGGACGTAGCCGCGGGACACGAAATACTCGCTGTCGCCCTTCTCGTTGCCGGCGTAGTCGGGGTTGAAGTGGTGAGGGGGCACGTTCAGCGACTGCTTTTCCTTGGTGTAAGGGCACATGCCCAGCAGCGCCGGGAACTTGCCCTCGGCGTCGGGGCGGTAGATATCCAGGGCGATTTTTACGCCGTCACGCATGGGGGCAAAGACGTTTCTTTCCACCTTCATCTTGTAGCGGGGTACCGAGCCTTCCTTCATGGCGACCTCCTTCCGAGGATTATCTGTCCGCTCGACGGCGGGCGGATTGTTGCGGCTATTTTAACACATCGGCCAGGGGACAACAAACGGGAAAGCGGGTTTTATTTGCATCCGGTTGGTAGTGCACACCTCTCCCCTTTCCCCTCTCCCGCCAGGAGCATTGAAAAAATCATGCATTATGGGGGCTGGAGAGGGGTATCGAAAAAAGAGGGGGCGAAGCCCCCTCTCAATAATAACTCCCCCTCTCAAACTCGTGAAAAATGGTGCAAGGGAAAAAACTGTTTGAGAGGGGGTAAGGGGGTGAGCCCCGAAAAACACAAAACCGCATAAAGACTTGCCTGAATGGTGACTTTATTGCGGAGTTGCGGGCTATCTTCCCGGTGCCAGCTTGCGGAAGAGCCGGGCAAAGGGCCGGAAAACCGCCCTGACGCCCCAGCGCAGCACTGTTTTTTTCCGCACGCTGTTGGCGATGCGGTAGGCTTCCTGGCGGTAGCCGCCGAACTCCTCCGCGGACATCTTCCGGGAGAAATAGTTATCGAAAGACTTCAGGGCGACCTTGTGCCAGTCGATTTTCTGCCGGTCTTCTTCGCTCATGGCGTCGTATAACGGGGTGCCGGGGAGGGGGGTGTAGACATTCACGTCCAGGATATCGGTCTTGACGGTTTTCATCAGCTCCAGCGTCTCGGCGATGTCCTCCCGGCCTTCGTCGGGGAGGCCCAGCAGGATGGACGTGGCGCAGGGGATGCCGCTCTTGCGTATCATTTTACTGACCTGGAGAATCTTGTCCACGTGGAACTTCTTGTCGATGCCGTCCAGGATGCGGTTGCTCCCGGACTCCAGCCCGACGAACATGCCGGTGCAGTGCGCCCGCCTCATCAGCTTCAGGATATCGGGGTCGAGGTTATCGTAGCGGGCGGTACAGCGCCAGTTGATGTCCAGCTTCTCGTCGATAATCGCCTCGCAGAACTGCTGGAGGTATTTTCGGTCGTAGGTGAACGTGCCGTCGAAGATATCGACGAAGTTGACCGGATACCGGTCCCGGAGAAGGCGCAGTTCCGCCAGCACGTTGGCCACGCTGCGGCGGCGCACCCGGTTGCCCCAGAGCCTCCGGTCCGCGCAGAAAGCGCAGCTGTAGGGACAGCCGCGGGTGGTGGCGATGCAATGCGCCCGGTATTTATCATAATCGCGGTTGAGCACCAGGTCCCGCGCGGGGAACGGCAGCTCGTCCAGGTCCTCAATCAGGGGAGGGGCGGGATTATTGTGCACCTGTCCGTCGGCATCGCGGTAGGAGATGCCGGGCACGGTCTCCCAGTCCGGACCGGGCTTCTTCAATTCCTCCATCAGGCGCAGGAGGGGGATTTCGCCCTCGCCCCGGACGATAAAGTCGATATTATCGTTCCGCAGGACTTCGTCGGGACAGAAGGTGGGGTGGAAAGAGCCGGCGATAATCCTGATACGGGGGTCGATTTCCTTAATCAGGGCGGCGGTCTTTTCCACGACGTACTTGGAGGGGGTCAGGTGGGCGAGCCCGACGGCGGTGGGGTTTGCCTGGCGCACGGCGTCCGCAATTTTATACCAGATGGGGTGCGTCCTGTCCTCGAGAGTCCGCTCGTATTCGCGCTGCCCCTCCGCGTAGCGGTTGACGTCGAAGTTGAACAGTATGCTGCCCGAGGCCGGCGGCTCAAGGAGGTCCCCGTAAAGCACGCCGGTGCTGATGCCCGCCCGGTCGAGATAAGCGGCGAGACCGGTGAGGCCGACGTTGTAACCCCGGTCCGAAGCCACCCCCTTCAGGCTGATATAGGGCGGGTCAATGAGGAGGATGTCCATGGGTCCCTCCTTAAGCGGGTCCTAACCTCTGGCCCGGCGCGGCGGCTGCCAGCCCGCGGGCAGTTTAATCTCTTGGGAGACGCTCAGGCCCTGGTTCCCGAACTGGCCGACGACGAAGCTGCGGTTGCGGGCCGGAGCGCCGCTGACGGCAATCATCATCTCCTCGGGCCGGTGCATTACCGGGACGAGCCTCTCCGGGTCATCGCTCAGGCCGAACTCTTCCGGCAGCCTGCCCTCGCGCACTGCCCGGGGGACGGTATCCCCCTGGCGCATGACGTTGAGAATGTAATTAAACTGCTCCACGGTCACGCGGGCATGCTCGTAGAGGTATTTTCTCACGTCGTCCTTACTGTAGCCCGCCTTAGCGATAATCCCGGCGACGAGCGGGGAGACGCAGACGAGGGGATTGAACTCCGGCCCCATGTGCTCGATGATGGCGATTATCGGCCCCCCCAGCTCCCGGGCGACCTCCCGGGCGATGATGCTGAGCTGTTCTTCCCCGTCGCCGATAGTGAGGAAGTTGTGGGCGGTGCAGTCCGCGGACTGAACGGTAACGACGTTAGCGCCGGCGGGGAAGCCGCGGTCGGCGCACAGGGGCGGCCAGGGGCTGTTCTCCTCGTCCTCGGCGAGGACGGGGTAATAGTTCCTGCCGAAGGTGGCCATGTCCGTCTCCCCGAGGTGGAAGCGGGCGATGTTCACCATGGCGAGGCGCAGGAAGCGGCTCACGGTGATGTTGGCCTGTCTCTCGGGGCGGAGGACGCCCTGTCCGCAGTTGAAGTCCAGTTGCCTGGCGATGGGGCCGTTGAGGATGATGAGGGGGGTCCAGCCCACGGTGGAGCCCGCGTGCTGCAGGCCGAAACGGGGGGTGGCGACGGCCTCGATGATGGCGATGAGGACGGGCATGTATTCCGGGCGGCAGCCCGCCATGACGCCGTTGACGGCGATTTTCCAGACGGTGGCGGCGCCCTTGCCCGGGGGGAGGATGCCGACGGTTTCAGTGGG
>JBDRGD010000060.1:0-11375 GCA_043818095.1 Chloroflexota bacterium | reverse complement strand
CGGTAGAGCAGCGGACTGAAAATCCGCGTGTCCCCAGTTCGATTCTGGGCCTCGGCACCAAACGGGCGGAAGTAGTTCAGTGGTAGAACGCCTCCTTGCCAAGGAGGAGGTCGCGAGTTCGAATCTCGTCTTCCGCTCCATATTTTTTTAGGGCCGAAGTGGCGGAATGGCAGACGCGGCAGTCTCAAAAACTGTTGGGGGGCAACCTCCGTGTCGGTTCGAGTCCGACCTTCGGCACCAATGACAGAATAACCGCCTGTTTTGAGGCTAATCTGCCCCTGCAGGCGGTTACTTTTTAGAAAACGCTAACGGAACGCTAACCACGATGTTCAGCGGCTTCATTTTCACGCTTGGGATTTATCATGGTCTCTGACGGCTGCAGTCCTTCACCCACGAGAATGGTTGACAAGTAACCTCCGGGGGGCTAAAGTAGCGGCAAGAAGAAACGGGACCCGGAACAGAGGGTGTAAGATGCGCAGACTCTTATCATCGAAGCCGGTTCTGATGATCGTCCTGTTGCTTGGCGTAGCCATGATTGGCTCCGGCGCCTATTATTCCCTGCTCTCTCCCCAGGAGACAATAGCCGAGGTGCTCTCCGTGATTGATGGTGATACTATCCTCCTGAAGAACGGCGAATATGTCCGGCTCATCGGAATCGACAGCCCGGAGAAGGGCGACAAGTATTACTATGAGGCAAAGGATTACTTGAGTTCGCTCATTGGTGGTACCGTCAGGCTTGAGAGAGATGTAGAGAACAGGGACAAATATGGGCGTCTGCTCCGGTATGTGTATCAGGGAGACCTATTCGTCAATGCCAATATGATAAGCGCCGGGTACGCTACTTCTTACCCCTACCCACCGAATATTAAATATGTCGAAACATTTGATAGGTTGGAGCAGATAGCCCGGCATATTCAGGTAGGAATGTTCTCTGTGGCAAAGTCTGAAAGTTCCTATGTCCCACGTTATGAGCCGGTATCACCCTTCCCGGACAGTTCCAGCACTTCAAAGCAGTCATTCGGTGACATACTGAATCCGAGCATTGAGCCATCAATAGAAGACGCTAAAAGAGCCTACGAATTAGCCCTCGAGATTTGGCAGAGAGAGAAGATAGCTTACAACGCAGGTAGAAGTAGCTATAACGCCGTCTATATCGCCTACCTTGAAATGGAGAGGACCAAAGCGGAATATGATAGGCTGAGACTCTATCATTTTGGGAATTAAGTTCTTCCTAGAAATCATACCAGGGGCACTGAGAGCCAAGTCTGACAGTTTAAACCAAGGTGGGAGAATCCAAAAACTAGGCCGGGATTGGATGCGAGCCGCTTTCATGCGTTATAATAGCATCACTGCCATACTGCCGAGTTGTGTAGTGGTAGCACAGGGGACTTTGGATCCCTTAGCCCAGGTTCGAATCCTGGCTCGGCAGCCAGTTTCCCGCTGGACTTCCCCCGCCGTTTCCCCTAAAATCTCCCTGTGAGCGATATTATTACCGGGCGCAACCCCGTGCTGGAAGCCTTGCGCGCGGGGCACCCCGTCCATAAAATCCTCCTGGCGCGCAACCTGCCCCGTCATAGCGGCATCGCGGAAATCCTGCACCTGGCCAAAGAGCAGAGGATACCCGTGGAATACGTGCCTGTTCCCACCATCCAGCAGGAGACGGGCGGGGCGGCGCACCAGGGCGTCCTCGCTTATGCCGCCGCGAGGGCTTATCAAAGCCTGGATGACCTGCTCAGCATTTCCCGGGAGAAGAACGAACCTGCTTTTTATGCCGTCCTGGACGGCGTGGAAGACCCGCAGAACCTCGGGGCCATCGTCCGTACCGCCGAGGCCACCGGCGCCCACGGCATTATCGTCCGCGCCCGGCGGGCGGTGGGGCTGACCCCCGCCCTCGCCCGCGCCTCCGCCGGGGCGATTGAGTATGTGCCCGTCGCGCGCGTCGCCAACATCGCCCAGGCGATTTCCACGCTGCAGAAAGAAAATATCTGGGTGGTGGGTATCGACCCCTCGGGCCAGACGGACTACACGGAAATCGACTTTGCCCCGCCCACGGCGCTGGTCATCGGCGGGGAGGGGCAGGGCGTCTCCGCGCTGGTGCGGCAGCGGTGCGATACCCTGGCGCGCATCCCCATGTGCGGCAAAATCAGCTCCCTGAACGCTTCCGTGGCCGCGGCCCTGGCGCTCTATGAGGTCTTTCGCCAGAGACGGGGAAAGCTGGTGCCGTAGGCGTCGACGCTGTCTTGTGCTATACTGGGGCGGGAACGAGAGGAAAGACCATGGCGAAGACGAGGGCAGGTATCATCAACGTGACCGGCTACGCCGGCGTGGAGCTGGCGCGCCTCCTGGCGCAGCACCCGCAGGTAACTCTCAGTGCCGTGACCGGGCGCAGCGCCGCCGGGCAGAAGCTGGGGACGTTTTTCCCCCACCTCGCCGGCATCGACCTCGAAATCAAGGCGAAACTGGACGACGTGGATATCGCTTTCTCCGCGATGCCCCACAAGGAGAGCGCCGAGGAAATCATCCCCCTGCTGAAGAAGGGGGTAAAGGTGGTGGACATCAGCGCGGACTTCCGCCTGAAAGACCCCGCCTCCTACCCGGCGTGGTACGGCTTTACCCATCCCGCCCCCGAACTGCTGGCGGAAGCGGCCTTCGGCCTGCCGGAGATATACCGGGAAGACATAAAAAAAGCGAAGCTCGTGGCGAACCCCGGCTGCTACCCCACCAGTGCTATCCTCGCCCTGGCGCCCGCCCTGAAAGCGGGCATCGTCGCCCCCGAAGTGATTATTGACAGCAAGTCCGGCGTCTCCGGCGCGGGCCGTAGCCTCACCCTGGGCACCCACTACGCCGAGGTAAACGAGGACGTTTCCGCCTACGGGCTGACCGGGCACCGCCACCTCCCCGAAATAGTCCAGGAGCTCAGCAACCTCTGCGGCCAACCGGTGGCGACGACCTTCGTCCCGCACCTTATCCCGATGACCCGCGGCATCCTCACCACGGCGTACGCGCCGCTGATTCCCGGAAAAGTCGGGACCGGCGATGACCTCATGGCCCTGTATCAGGACTTTTACCAGGGTGAGCCCTTCGTGCGCGTGACCGGCGCCCCGCCCCACACCAAGCACACGTGGGGGAGCAACTCCTGCCTGGTCCACCCTACCCTCGACCTCCGCACCGGGCGGCTCATCGTCATCAGCTGCCTCGATAACCTCGTCAAGGGGGCGGCGGGGCAGGCGGTGCAAAACATGAACCTGATGCTCGGCTTCCCGGAGACAACGGGGCTGACGGCGCGGGCGGTCTATCCGTAGCGGGCAGCGGTCTCCTTTGCCACCAGCGCCTTATAAGCCGCCGTCAGTTTTCGCGTTACTTCCTCCGGCTTTCCGCTGCCGATGGTGATTAACTTACCTTTATCCTGCACACCGACCAGCGGCATGATCTCCATCACGGAATTGGTCAGGAAGGCTTCTTCAAACGAATCCAGCTCTGCGGGGCTAATCTCGCGCTCGACAATTTCTATCCCCGCGTTCTGCGCCAGTTCCATAGCGACTTCACGGGTGATGCCGGGGAGGATGCCGCTCTCCAGCGGGGGCGTGACCAGCCCGCCGTCTTTCACGAAGAAGACGTTGCTGGCGCTGCCCTCGGCGATGGTGCCGCGCTCGTTCAAAAGCAAGGCTTCCGGGCAATCGGCGGCTTCCGCTTCTTTCCTCGCCAGCACGCTGGCCAGGTAGTTCGCCGACTTCAGCCCGGACAGCGGGGAGTGGGCGCACCGCGTGGACGCGGACAGCAGGGCGGTGTAGCCCCGCGCGTAGACCTCCGGGGGGAGGGGTATATAAAGCCGCGCGGTTACCAGCACCGTGGGAGCGGTCGCCTCCCCGCCGGGGAAGTCCGCCATCTCCCCGCGGGAAACGGTGAGGCGCACGCGGGCCTCGGTCAAGTTATTCGCCCGCAGCGTTTCCATGCAGGCTCGCGCGAGGTCTGTTTCCGGTAGACCGGAAGCAAGCTGCAGGACTTCCATCCCCTCCCGTAACCGCCGCAGGTGCGCTTCCAGGCGGAAAATATTGCCCTGGTAGGCGCGCATCGTCTCGAACAGGGCGTAGCCGTAGAGAAAGCCGTGATCGTCCACGGAGACCTTCGCCTCCTGCCGGGGGACCAGCTTGCCGTTGAAATAGACGATTTCTTTCATGCTTTTACACTCCGGGCGGCGGCAGATTCAGAAAATTGGTGAGCATCTCGTGACCGTAGTCGGTGAGAATCGATTCCGGGTGGAACTGGACGCCTTCCACCGCGTCCCGGCGGTTGCGCACCCCCATGATTTCCCCGGTATCGGAACGCGCCGAGACCTCCAGCGCTTCCGGCACCGCGTCCCCGTCAATCACCAGGGAATGGTAACGCCCGCCCACCAGCGGCGAGGGCAGTCCCTTGAATACCGTCTCGCCGTCGTGAAAGACGAAGGACACCTTGCCGTGCATCGGTACCGCCGCCCGGCGGATGACCCCGCCGTAAACGTGCCCGATGCACTGGTGCCCCAGGCAGACGCCCAGGATGGGGATTTTCCCCCGGAAACGGCGCACCACGTCGTTGGAGATGCCCGCCTCCAGCGGGGTGCAGGGCCCCGGGGAAATGATGATGTGGCTCGGCGCCAGGGCGGCTATCTGCGCCAGGGTGATCGCGTCGTTGCGGTAGACCACCGGCTCCCGCCCCAGCTCCCCCAGGTACTGCACCAGGTTGTAGACAAAGGAATCGTAGTTATCGATGACCAGAATCACGGCGCCGCCTCCACGACGACCTCGCTGGAGAGCCCCAGCGCCCGTATCAGGGCGCGCGCCTTGTCCAGCGTCTCGTCATATTCCGACTGGGGCTCGGAATCGTAGACGATGCCGCCCCCCGCCTGGAAATAAGCCCGCTGCCCCTTGATAATGAAGGTGCGGATGACGATGTTCAGGTCCATCCCGCCGTCGAAGCTGAAGTAGCCCAGCGAGCCGGTATAGACGCTGCGCCGGGTCGGCTCCAGTTCGTCGATAATCTCCATCGCCCGCACCTTGGGCGCGCCGGTAATCGAACCGCCGGGGAAGGTCGCCTTTAGCAAGTCGATGCGGTCCTTGCCGGGGGAAAGCTGCCCCACCACCGTGGAGGTCAGGTGAAACACGGTGGGGAAGGTCTCCAGCACCGCCAGCTCGGTGACTTTCACCGTGCCGTAGCGGCAGACCCGCCCGATGTCGTTCCGCTCCAGGTCGACAATCATGACGTTCTCGGCGCGGTCCTTCAGGCTGGAAAGGAGCTGGCGGGCGTTGCGGCGGTCCTCCTGTGGGGTCTGCCCGCGGGGGCGCGTCCCCTTGATGGGGCGGGTCTCCACCATGTCCCCGGTGACCCTGAGAAAGCGCTCCGGGGAAGCGCTGACCACCTGCACCCCGTCCAGGTCCAGATAGGCGGCGAAGGGGGCGGGATTCAGCTGGCGCAGCCTGCGGTAAAGCTCGTAGGGGGGTATCCGCGGGTCCGCCGCGAGGCGCTGGGAGAGGTTGACCTGGAAGATGTCCCCGGCACAGATATACTCCCGGGCGGCGGCCACCGCCCGCAGGTAGTTTTCGTGGGAGAAATTGGAGCGGAGCACCAACCCCTCGTAAGCTACATTCTTCTCCCGGGGGGAGGTGGTGTTTTTAAAAGCCTTCAGGCGGCTTTCCGTCTCGTGTAAACGCTCCCGCGCCCGCCGCAGTCGCCGTTCCTCGTCCAGTTCCGGGAAACCGCTGCTGACGAGGCACGTTTTTCCGGTCTGGTGGTCGAAGCAAAGGACAACGTCGTAGAACGACAAATAGCTCTCCGGCAGCTGTAAATCGTCGCGCGCCCGGCCGGGCAGCTTCTCCATGAAGTGCCCGAGGTCGTAGCTGAGATAGCCCACTACCCCGCCCGCCAGCGGCGGCAGGTCCGGGTCCCGGTCCAGGGCGTAGACCTTCAGCAGCTCCCCGAGAATATCGAAAGGATTGCCCCGCCGCGTCTCCGCCGCGCCGTCCCGGAGCAGGGTGATTTCTTCCCCGCGGCTGCGCACCACCAGGAAGGGGTCGCTCCCCAGGAAAGAGAACCTTCCCAGCTTTCCGGGGTCCATGCCGCTGTCCAGGAAAAAAGCGAAGGGGCGGTCCTGGAAAAGGGCGGACAGTTCCGCAGCGCTGTACGGGGGATTGACCTCAGCGATTAAGGGATAACGCCTGGCAGTTTTCATCTCCGGCTCACACCGATAATTATATACCGATATTCCTTCCGGATAAAGCGGCTTGCCTCCGCGCGCCTGCTCTGCTATGCTGAAAAACAATGACCGCGCAAGCTGACGCCGCCGGAAATATCACGGGGTTCCGCCGCCGGGATTACTTCAAGATTACCATCTTCGGCTTTGCCATTACCGCCCTGTGGCAGAGCCTGCACACCGTTATTCTACCCCTGCGGATACTGGACTTCGTGCCGGAGGCGCAGAAAAACACCTACCTCGGCTTGCTGACCTTCGCCGGGCTGGTGCTGGGCATGCTGGTGCAGCCCCTGGCGGGCGCCGCCTCCGACCGCGCGCCGTGGCGCTGGGGCAAACGCCGACCCTACATTCTCTTCGGCACCGTGGCGGCGCTGGTCTTGCTCCCCGGCCTCGGCCTGGCGGGCAGCTACCTGGTGCTTTTCCTCGCCTACGCGCTGCTCCAGGTCAGCACCAACGCGGCGCAGGGACCTTACCAGGGTTTTATCCCGGACATGGTGCCCGCCGGGAAAAGGGGCCGTGCTTCCGGGGTGAAGAGCTTCCTTGAAGTTGCCGGGGGTGTCGCCCTGATTTACCCCGTGGCGCTGCTGATGGACCGCTATTTCCTCTCCGGGTCGGCGGCCTGGCTGTGGTTCGCGCTGGGGGCGCTGGGGCTTACCCTGCTCATCGCCATGATGGCCACGATGATGCTGGTCCGGGAAAACCCGCTGACCGGCGGCCCTCCGCCGCCCCTGCTGACGGCGCTGCGCGATGCCTTCCGCATCGACCTCAGGAAGCACCGCGACTTCGCCTGGTTCCTCGGCTCCCGCCTCCTGGTCTTCATGGGTTTCACCACCATCCAGCAGTTCGCCCTGAATTTCCTGCGGGACGTCATCGGCGTGACCAGTCCCGCGGAAGCCACCGCCCGCTTCTCCCTGATTGCGGTGGCGGGGATGTTCGTGATCGTCTATCCCGCCGGGCACCTCGCAGACCGGCTGGGGCGCAGGCCCGTGAACATCGCCAGCAGCCTGCTGGGCGCGGCGGGCATCGGCATCATCTTTCTCACCCAGCAATATGTGCCCACCCTGCTGGCCGCCGGGGTCATCGGCCTGGCCATCGGCGCGTTCAACAGCAGCAACTGGGCGCTCGCCAACGACCTCCTCCCGGAAAGAGAGGGGGCGCGCTTCCTGGGGCTGGCGAATATGGCGACGGCGGGCGGGGCGGCGCTGGCGCGCCTTATCGGTCCGCTGATCGACGTGCTCAACCGGCAGGACGGGACACTGGGCTACCAGGTAATGCTGCTGGCGTGCTTTGGCTATTTCGTCCTCGGCGCGTTACTGATTACCCGAATCGGCGCCCGGCGCTAGGGAAACACGGGAAAGACGCTATTCAGGCCCATCGCCGCCAGGGTCACCGCCGTCACGTAAAGCACGGCCCTGCCCAGCCAGCAGAAGAGGAGAAACTTCCACAGGGGGAAACGCAGCGCCCCGGCGGCGATGCCCACCAGGTCAAAGAACAGCGGCACCAGCGCCAGCACGAAGATTGCCAGTCCGCCCCAGCGTTCGACCTGGCCCATAATCTGCCGGTAGCGCCGGTTGCCCACCAGGATTTTACGGCCGGAAAAGCCCGCCAGGTAGCCCACCATCTCCCCGATGGCAGCACCCACGCTCCCGGACAACCCCACCAGCAGGGGACCCACCAGACCGTCAGTCTGGTAGAAAAGAACACCAAGACCGGAGAGAATGGGCAGGACGATGCCCGGCAGGAGAATGGTGGCGTTCCCGATTAAGCTGATAAGAAAAGCGCCCAGGTACTGGTAGTTCTTGAAGGCAATGATACGGGAAGTATCCCGCCCGTACAGGAAAAGCCCCACCGTAATGGCAATCACCGCCACCAGGCCCAGCAGCGGGACCAGCCGCTGTTGCAGCCTTCGCCATATCCCTGCCACTCCCGCTCTCGTTTCGTCTGCGTCGGCCATTTACTGATACTTGATTCCGCAGTTGTCCGGGGAAAGCCTTTTCTGATATACTCTTATCCGTGCGCCCCCATCGTCTAGTGGCCTAGGACACCGGCCTTTCAAGCCGGTAACATGGATTCGAATTCCATTGGGGGCATTCTAATTCATTTCCGAGACCATTTGCAAACCGGGACAGCTCTCCGAGTCTACTTCCGACGGAACAATTCCGCCCATGCAACTACCTCATGCCTCGAGCATTCACCGCGGTTGGCAGGCCGTCGGGGGTTCTGCTATAGTTAACCATTATAACCCGCGTTACCGGACTGTCGCCGCGAAATGAAACAGGGCGTATCGATTAAAGAGGACGTCTGGATAAAGAGCACCTGCAACATCTGCTTCAGCATGTGTGCGATACGGGTGCACCGCGTCGATGGCGTGGTGGTGGAAATCGAGGGTAACCCGGACTGTCCGACCACACGCGGGGGGCTCTGTCCGCGGGGGGCGAGCGGCATCATGCTCCTCTACGACCCCAACCGGGTGAACGTCCCCCTGAAGCGCACTAACTCGGAAAAAGGCATCGGCATCGACCCACAATGGGTGGAGATAACCTGGGACGAGGCGCTGGACACCATCACGGAAAAGCTCCGCAAGATAAAGGCGGACGACCCCCGTAAGCTGCTGGGGATTTCCAGCGTCATCGTCATGGACTACGGGCGCATGACCCGGGCTTTTACCTTCGCCTTCGGCAGCCCCAACTATCTGCCCTCGGGGGCGGGGATACACTGCGGCAACGGGGCGCACCTCTTCTCCGGGATGATGCACTGCGCCTGGACGAAGATGCCCGACCCCCAACACGTCAACTACTACCTCAACTTCGGCTGTCCCGCCGGGTTCGGCGCCTATTACGCGGTCACCGGCATGGCGCCGCGGATGGCGGACGCCCGTGTCCGGGGCATGAAACAGGTCGTCGTCGAGCCCTGGATGGGCGTCGCCGGACAGTCCGCCGACGAGTGGGTGCCCATCCGCCCGGGGACGGACGCCGCCATGGCGCTGGCGATGGTTAACCTCCTGCTCAACGAGTATGGAATATACGACGTTCCCCACCTCAAGAAAAACACCAACGGGCCCTACCTGGTCGGCACCGACGGCTATTACGTCCGTGATAAAGCCACGCTAAAACCGCTGGTGTGGGACAGCGCCGACAGCCGGGCGAAGACCTATGACGCCCCCGGGATGAAAGAAATTGCTTTAGAGGGCAGCTATGCGGTCGAGGGCGTCAAAGCGACGACGGCGTTCACGCTCATCCGGGAGCACGTGAAAAAATACACCCCGGAGATGGCGGCGGAGATAACAACGATTCCCCCCGCCACCATCCGGCGGCTGGCGCGGGAGTTCGGGGAGGCGGCCTGCATCGGGAAAACGATCGTCATCGACGGTAAGGAGCTGCCTTACCGCCCGGTGGCGGTGGGGTGGTTCCGTGGGGCTTCCGCCCACCGCCATTCCGCCCTGACCAACATGGCGCTGGTGCTGCTGCCGGAGATAGTGGGCGCGAACAACGTCCCCGGCGGCGTCCTCGGTATGAACTCCCGCTCTCTGGGGCACCCGGACACCGGGGAGCCCGCTTACAGCCCCTTCGCAGGGCCGGACGGCCTGCTCCAGGCAGGGACGTGGAGCGGGCACCTGCCCTGGCCCGTGGCGGCGGCGAAAAAACCGGAAACGTTGGGGATGACCGACCTCGTGCCCACCGCTGGCATCTCGCCCCTTTTGCCGTGGGCCATCACCGAACCGGAGAAATACGGGATACCCTATCGACCGGAGTTTCTCCTGCACGCGGGGGGCAACTTCATGATGGGCATCGCCGACCCGCGTGAGATGGAGAAGGCTTTCAAGGAGGGTATCTTCACTGCCTCCTTCAGCCTTTTCCTGGACGAGTCTACGGAATTTTCCGATATCGTCCTGCCGGACGCCTGCTACCTGGAGCGGCTCGACGTGATGGCGGACTGGCAGAGCAGCCTCGGCCCCGTGGACGAGTGGTCCTATCACCTCCGCCAGCCGGTGGTGGCGCCGCTCTACCAGCGCCGTCCCGCCAAGGAGGTCATGCTGGAGCTGGGGGAGAGGCTGGGTATCCTGGGAGACATGTACTCCCACATGAACCGGCTCTACGACTTCAAGGCGCCCTACCAGCTCGACCCGGCGCAGAAATACACCTGGGAGGAAATCGTGGACCGCCGTCTGCAGGGCTATTTCGGGCCGGAGCGCGGGCTGGCCTGGTTCCGGGAGCACGGCCTGATACACTGGCCCAAGCAGACGGAAGAGGTCTACTGGCGTCCCTTCATCACCGGCCGGGCGCCCATCTACTACGAGCACTTCCCCCTGGCCGGGTCGCAGATAGAGCAGATAAAGAAAGAAACCGGCATCCCCGGTTTCGATACCGCGGACTTCCAGCCCGTGCCCGACTGGAAGCCGTGCGCCTCCCACGAGGAAAAACGCCCCGACTTCGACCTGTATGGCATCTATTACCGCCTGCCGGTGCATACCTTTACTTCCACCTTCGGTAATCCCTGGCTGGATGAAATCTCCCGGCTGAACCCGCACATTCACCGCATCGCCCTGAACGCGGACACCGCCCGCCGGAAGGGGATTAAGGACGGCGACCGGCTGGAAATCGAGTCCGCGGGGACGGGACACCGGATTGAAGGCCTCGCCTATCTCACCGAGGCGCTGCACCCGGAGGTCATCGCCTATCTCAGCGGGGGCGGGCACTGGTCCCGCCACCTGCCCATCGCCAGCCAGCGGGACAAGGGCGTCTGCCCCGAGTGGCTGATACCGCTGAGCTGGGACCATATCGATACCGTCAGCCTGAACCTGGACCTGTGCGTGAAGGTGAAGGTGACGAAAAAGGGCGGGAAGCCGGGGAAATAATCGGGGAGTGGAGCCCCCGTTCTTTCTCTTTCTTGTGTGCCGTGACGCCGCGGGTGTATAATTTCCATATTCCGGAAGCTGCTTTCCGGGCGTGTCATCGGTAAGGAATGCCCTTGGGGCAAAGGGGGAGACTTACAATGACGATATCCGAAGTCAAACGGAAGACTCCTGCCGTCAGCGAGAGAGTGCGCAAGCTGAGAGAGCGCGTCATCGTCCCGCCGGAGGTATGCACCGAGAGGGCCTACCTCATGACGGAATCGTACAAAGAGACCGAGAACGAGCCCGTCATCATCA
>JBDRGD010000059.1:0-7187 GCA_043818095.1 Chloroflexota bacterium | reverse complement strand
GGTGTCCCGCCTGTTCAACATCAGCCGCAGCGCCGACGGCTTTTTCATGGAAAAGCACCCCAAGCTGGCACCCATCGCCACGATGACGGACGGTATTTTCGTCATCGGGTGCTGCCAGGGTCCCAAGGACATCCCGGATACCGTGGCCCAGGCGCTGGGCGCCGCTGGCGAGGTCCTTTCTGTCATCAGTCGGGGCAAGGTGGAAGTCGAAGCCGCCACCGCCCGGATAGACCCCCGATTGTGCACCGGCTGCCAGGTCTGTTTGGCGAACTGCCCTTACAGCGCCATCACCTTTGAAGCGGAGAAAAGCGTCTGCCAGGTAAACGAGGCGCTCTGCAAGGGCTGCGGGGTCTGCGCGGGGGGGTGCCCCGGGGACGCGGTCAGCCTGAGCCACTTCACCAACGAGCAGGTGCTGGCGCAGATGGAAGGGGCGCTGTTTTAGGCCGAATCATTTACATAATACCGGCGAACGTCTGCCGCAAAATCGGAGTTGACGCCGGAGACGGGGATAACGTATTATGGCGAAAGTGGGTAATATCAAGTTAAAACTTAACGGGAAAGAGGTAACCGCCCCGGCGGACAAGACTATCCTGGAAGTTGCCCGGGACAATGGGATTGAAATCCCCACCCTCTGCTTTCTGGAAAACATCTCCCCCGTGGGCGCGTGCCGCATGTGCGTCGTGGAGGTAGAGGGCTCGCGTACCCTGGTGGGCTCCTGCCACACGCCCGCCACCGAGGGCATGGTCATCCAGACCCATTCTCCGAAGGTGGTGGAAACCCGGCGGATTCTGCTGGAGCTGATGCTGGCGAGCCACCCGGAAGCCTGTCTCGTCTGTGACGCGGCGAATGTCTGCGAGTTGCGCCGCCTGGCGACGGATCTGGACATCGGGCTGCCCCGCTTCCACCTCCCCAAGCATTTCTTCCCACCGGAGGCGGAGAACCCGGACATTAGCCGCGACATGTCCAAGTGCATCATCTGCCGCCGCTGTATCTTCGCCTGCCGGGACGCGAAAGGCGAGGGGCTGTTTGCCATGGCTTACCGCGGCTTTGAGAGCAAGGTGGTGCACGGCTATGACCAGGCGGTAGGCGCGGGCGAGACCTGCCAGGAATGCACCGTCTGCATCGACCTCTGTCCCACCGGGGCGCTCAGCCACCCCCGGCGTCCCGGGGAGCCCAGGACGAAAACGCCGAAGTTTATCCGCGGTTGCCCCGCGAGCGAAGTGAAATGAGCAAGAAAGCAGCGAATACCAAAGAAGCCTACGCCGAGCTGCTGGTACGTTTGCAGGCAGCGAAAGCGGAAAACAACGGCCTTCCGGAAAAGGTGCTGGCCGGTGTGGCTAAGTCCTGCGGCCTGCCCCTGCACGAGGTCTACGGGGCGGCGACCTTCTATTCTTTCCTGGGGACCGGCCCGCGGGGGAAGCACGTTATCCGCATCTGCAAGAGCCTGCCCTGCCACCTCAAGGAATATGAAATGGTGGTGGCGGCGATATCCGGGGAGATTGGTATCAAACCGGGGGAGACCACGCCGGACGGGCGTTTCTCCTTCGAGCTGACCAACTGCATCGGCCTCTGTGACCAGTCGCCAGCGATGCTCATCGATGACGACCCGCACGGCAACCTGGACCCGAAGAAAATCGCCCGGATACTCCACGGTTATTCCTAGCCTCCGGGTTGAGGAGAGAGATTTTGCCTCAGGAAAAAGTGGTTTTGAAGAATTGCGGGGTGATTAATCCCCGTGATATCCAGACCTGCCTCCGCCATGACGGCTTCAAGGCGCTGCAGAAAGCCCGCAAGATGACCCCGGAAGCGGTCATCGGCGAGGTGAAAGCGTCCGGGCTGCGGGGGAGGGGCGGCGCCGGTTTCCCCTGCGGCATCAAGTGGGAAGGCGCCCGCAATACCCCGGCGGACGAGAAGTACGTTATCTGCAACGCGGATGAGGGGGAGGTGGGGACTTTCAAGGACCGCTACATCATCGAGAACGACCCCTTCACTCTGGTGGAGGGACTGGCGATCGCCGGTCATGCCGTGGGCGCAAAGCAGGGTTTTATCTACCTGCGCGCCGAATACCATTATCTCCACGAACTTATCCAGCATGCCGTCGACCAGGCGAAAGCCGCCAAACTGCTGGACGGTTTCCAGATTAACATCCGGGACGGGGTCGGCGCCTACGTTTGCGGTGAAGAGTCCGCCCTGATGGAGTCCATCGAGGGCAAGCGCGGCGAGTCCCGCTACCGCCCGCCGTTCCCCACCATCGCCGGGCTATGGGCGAAACCGACGACGATAAACAACGTGGAAACCCTGATGAATATCCCGCGCATTGTCCTCAAAGGGGCGGAGTGGTACAGCCAGATGGGCACGGAGCGCAGCAAGGGCACCAAGGTCTTTTCCGTGGCGGGCGACGTGGCCAATCCCGGCGTCTATGAGCTGGTGCTGGGGAGCAAGATGCGGGAGCTGGTGGAGGACATCGCCGGGGCGGAGGACGTAAAGCTGATACAGGTGGGCGGCGCCACCGGCCGGATTTTCCCCGCGGCGACGCTGGACGCCCTGCTGGCTTTCGAGGATATCCTCGGGGCCGGGGCGGTCACCGTTTTCCGCGGAGACCGTGATGTCCTGGATATCGTTTACCGGACGATGGAGTTCCTCACGGAGGAGTCCTGCGGCAAGTGCACGCCCTGCCGGCAGGGGACGAAGGTGCTGGAGGAGACGCTCTCCGCTTTCTGCCGGGGCAAGGGGAACAAGCGGGACATCAAAACCATGGAGTAGCTTGCCGGTGTCATGATGAGCTCCTCCCTGTGCGGGCTGGGGCAGGCGGCGCCGAACGCGGTGCTGGATACGTTAAAATACTTTCCGGATGCTTACGAAGCCAAAATACCCGGGAATGAGGTGGTGGCGAAATGAAGACAATCAGTGCCCAGAAACCTATCGAGGAAATACTGCAGTTCCTGGAGAAGAGCCAGAAGGTCTTTATCGTGGGTTGCGGCACCTGCGCGACGATGTGCCGCACCGGCGGCAAGGCCGAGGTGATGGGCATGAAGGAGAAACTCGAAGCGGCGGGGAAGGAAGTGACCGGCTGGGTTTCCGTGCCGACGAGCTGTGACGAGCTGACCCGGTATGCCCTGGATGAGAATGAAGAAGGGGTGGCCGCGGCGGACGCCGTCCTGGCGCTGGTCTGCGCCTTTGGCGTACAGATGCTGGCCCTGCATACGGAGAAGCTGGTCTTCCCCGGCCTGGATACCATGTTCCTCGGCATTGAGGACAGCCCGGGGCATTTCCAGGAGGTCTGCATGCAGTGCGGGCGCTGCGTCCTGGGGCATACGGCAGCCATTTGTCCCATAGTGCGCTGCGCCAAGAGCCTGCTGAACGGCCCCTGCGGGGGCTCCTCCGACGGAAAGTGCGAGATTTCCCGTGACATTCCCTGTGCCTGGCAGCTAATCCATGACCGCCTGAAGGCCATCGGGCGGCTGGATATCCTGGACGAGATTGAGCCGGTGAAAGACTGGAGCGCCAGCTCCTCCGGCGGACCGCGACAGGCGGAGGTGGAATCGGAGTGCGGTGTGGTCACCGCGAAAGCGGAGACCGCGGTTAAGTAGTACGCGGCAGGCCGCCGCAGAGATGTTCGCGCACGATGTCAGAATTTGATGACAAGCTAGCCAGCACGCCGGACACGGAGCGCAGCCCGGAAGAAGCTACCCTGATGATGCGTCTCCACGTGTTCACCAATATGCGCTGGTTCGCCGTCATCGGGGTACTCACCGCTACCCTGATTGCTTCACGGGTCTTCGATATCGGTTTCCCCACCGTCCCCGTTTATATCGTCTGCGCTTTCATGGCGGTGTATAACCTGGTCTTCTTCGGCCATGTAAGGGCGCTGGACCGGGAGAGGACCGCAGAAGTAATCATACGGCGGGGGCGAAGCCTCAGTTACATCAACATCATACTGGACCTGTTCACGCTGACCGTGCTCCTGCACTTCACCGGCGGTATTGAAAACCCCTTTATCTTTTTCTTCGTATTCCACGTTATCGCCGCCAGTATCGTCCTCAGTTACCGCCGGGTCTACCTGCTGGCGACCCTGGCGATTATCCTGGTTATCGCGCTGGTTGGACTGGAGTATGCTTCGGTGATTCCTCACATCAATCTCAGGGGATTCGCCGTCCCGGGAGTGTACCGGGAGGGGAGCTACATCGTAGCCATCATGGCGGCGCTGACCTCGATACTGTTCGCCACCACTTATATCGCCACGGCGGTCTCCGGGGAGCTGCGCAAGCGCCAGCGCGAGGTCGTGGAGCTGAGAGAACGACTTCTCGTGGAGAAAAACGGGGAGCTGGCGCAGGCCTCCCACGAGATTTCTGACCTTGAAGAAGAGCGGGAGCGCTTCCTGCGCTTCATCGGCATCGCCGCCCATGACCTCAAGGCCCCGCTGACGGCCATCCAGGGCTTTCTCTGGGTGATGCTGGGGGGCTACGCCGGAGAGCTTTCCGACAAACAGCGGAACATGCTGGAGCGCAGCGCCAAGCGGATTACCGAGCTGCTGGGACTCATCAGCGACCTGCTGGACATCCCCCGTATCGAGACGGGACAGATTGTCCAGGAAATGAAGGACGTTTCCCTGCGGCAGGCGATCAAGAACTCGCTGGACGGTCAGCGCCAGCTGGCGAAAGAGAAGGGCATCAAGCTGCACGTGGAGATGCCGGAAGGCTTGCCCAAGATTAAAGGTTCCAGCGCCCGGCTGCAGCAGGCGATTACCAACCTGGTGAACAATGCCATCAACTACACCCCCGAGGGGGAGATAACCATTAAGGTAAGCGAACCCGACAAGAAGAAAATCCTGGTGGAGGTGAGCGATACCGGTATCGGTATTCCCGAGGGCGACAAGCCCAAGCTCTTCGAGGACTTTTTCCGGGCGAGTAACGTGGACGTGAAGGGCACCGGTCTCGGTCTCTCCATTACCCGTCGAATCGTGGAGGCACACGGCGGTAAGATCTGGGTGGATAGTCCCAATCCGGAAACCGGCGTGGGCACCCGGTTCAGTTTTATCCTGCCCAAACATACGAAGTCGAGGAGGAAAAGGTGATGAAGGCTGGCTCAAATCTGGAAAAGATTTTAGATAACGGAAGGTTCGGGGTTACCGCGGAAGCAGGGCCGCCCAAGGGCACCAGCCCGGCGGTAGTCCAGCGCAAGGGGGAGCAGCTGCGCCTCTGCTGCGACGCGGTCAATGTCACCGACAACCAGACGGCCATCGTGCGCATGTCCAGTCTGGCCGGCTGCGCGATTCTGATGCAGCAGAGCGTGGAGCCGGTGATGCAGATGGTCGTGCGGGACCGCAACCGCCTGGCCCTGCAGTCAGACGTGCTGGGGGCGATTGCCCTGGGGGTGCGCAACTTCCTCTGTCTCTCCGGCGACCACCAGAAATTCGGTAACCACCCCGGCGCGAAGGGCGTCTTCGATATCGACTCCATCCAGCTTATCCGCATGCTGAAGACGATGCGCGACGAGAAGAAGTTCCTCTCCGGCGATGATATCTCCGGGGAAACGCCGATATACATCGGCGCGGCGGCTAATCCCTTCGCGGACCCGTTCGAATACCGCGTGCAGCGCCTGGCGAAGAAGGTGAAGGCGGGCGTGGACTTCATCCAGACGCAGGCCGTCTATGATGTCCCCAAGTTCGCCCGGTACATGGAAATGGTCTGCGACAAGGGTCTGGACAAGCAGGTGCATGTCCTGGCGGGTATCATCCCGATACGCTCCGTGGGTATGGCGCGCTACATGCGGGACTATGTCTCCGGCGTGGAAGTCCCGGATGAGATAATTACCCGCCTGGAGGGTGCCGCCAGCGCCAAGGAAGAGGGCGTCAAGATTATCCTGGAGATTATCGAGCAGGTCAAGGATATCTCCGGTGTGCACGGTATCCACATCATGGCGGTGGGCTGGGAAGACATTGTCGCGGAAATCGTGGAGAAGGCTGGACTTATGCCCAGACCGATAGTATAATGCAGAGGAGGAAACGATGCCCGGCAAGATTTTAGTTGTCGATGACGACCCCGATATCCTTGATGCCGTAACCATGATTCTGGAATCCCAGGGTTATACCGTGGTTGCTGCCCATGACGGCCTTGAGGGTCTGGCAACGATGAAAGCGGAAAACCCCGACTTGATGATCCTGGACCTGATGATGCCCAAGATGGACGGGTTCGGCGTTTGCAAGGAGCTCCAGGACCCGCGGTGGGCAAAGTTCAGGAAGATGCCGATACTGGTGCTGACCTCCGTGCGTGAGGAAGCCTCCCGCCGCCGCTACGAACTGGAGACCGGACTGGAGCTGGATGTGGACGACTACGTAGAAAAGCCCATGTCCCCCGATGTCCTGATTGACCGTGTCAGCAAACTTGTGGGCAAGCGCAAGAAAGCCTGAGAAACCTGGAATAAGGAGGCGATTACCGTGGCCGCAAAAGCCAAAATCCTGCTTATCGATGACGACCCTGATTTTGTTGATTCCACGCAGACCGTCCTGAAGAGCCAGCCTTATGATGTGATTGTCGCGGGGAACGGGGAGGAAGGCTTGCGGAAAGCACGGGAGGAGAAACCGGACCTGATCCTGCTGGACGTTATCATGCCGGTGAAGGACGGTTTCACCGCCGCGGAGCAGTTCAAGAGTGACCCGGAGCTCAGCAAGATTCCGGTGCTGATGTTGACCAGCTTCTCTACTAAAGGCGGCGATACGTCCCTGGCGCGCAGCCGGGGCTATACCCTGGAAACCGAGGACTATATCGACAAGCCCGTCACCCCCAAAGACCTGCTGGCAAGGGTGGAGAAGCATCTGAAAAAAGCGGGCCGCTAAGCCCGCTTCTTAAAGAAGGGCAGAAAAATCCCCGTTATCCCTTTAAGGGGCGGGGATTTTCTTTTTTTAGTATTCGCTGGAGAGGAAACCCTTAATCTGCGCGTAGCTGAAGACGGGCCCGTCCCGGCAGACATAAACCTCCCCGATGTTGCAGCGCCCGCACTTGCCGAGGCCGCACTTCATCCGTTTTTCCAGGGTGGTAATCATCTGTTCCGGGGCGAATCCCAGCTTCTCCAGTGCGGGGAAGGTAAACCGTATCATAATCGGCGGGCCGCAGACCACGGCCACGGTATTCTTAGCGGAAGGAGCCACCTCCTCCAGCACCTTGGGCACCAGCCCTACTTTCCCGCTC
>JBDRGD010000058.1:0-7822 GCA_043818095.1 Chloroflexota bacterium | reverse complement strand
TTAAATCTCCGAAGAAAATCTGCGGTCCGAGTCGTCGAGGAGATACCGCGAATGAGAGGCGCAAAGCTCCGGGAAAAAGGCAGCGCTTAGCTGCGTAAGGATAACTGCTGGTCGAAGAAACAATTGCCGATTCAACCTGTTTAATTGTAGCATATTTCCACTGTAAAGTAAAGCTGCAAATGTCCCCCGTGAAGCTCCGGTCGGGGGACGGGGTATTGCCCCGGCCCGGCTGGCAAAAAACCGGGTCATCATCTAATATTAAGGGTGGAGGTCACATGCAGGAAACCCCCGCGGAAAATACCATAACGTTTCTCGGCACGGCCGGCGCCCGGTTCATGGTCACCCGGCAGCTTTCCGGCTCCGGGGGCATGTGGCTGAACTTGGAGGGCACGGAGGTGCTCCTGGACCCCGGCCCCGGCAGCATCGTCCAGGCGACCAAGCGGAAACTCAGACCGGAAAAGCTGAACGCCATCATTGTTTCCCACCGCCACCTGGACCACGCCGCCGACGTTAATATCATGGTGGAGGCGATGACCGAGGGCGGTTTCCGGCGGCACGGCTATTTCTTCGCCCCCGCGGATGCCCTCAACGAGGAACCCGTCCTCTTCTCCTACCTGCGCGCTTACCTCGACGGCATCGAGGTTCTGGAGGCGGGAAAGTCTTACCGCGTCGGCAATATCAGCTTCACCACGCCGGTGCGTCATCTCCACCCGGTGGAGACCTACGGCATCGTCTTCCGGGCGGCGGGGCACAGCTTCGCCTACATCGCGGACACCCGCTATTTCGACGGGCTGCTGGAGAGCTACCGCGCGGAGCTGCTTATCATCAACGTCGTCCTGTTGGAGGCGCGGCCGGGGGTGGACCATCTCAACCTGCCGGACGTGGCGCACATCGTCCGGGAAATACAGCCCAAGACGGCGATTATCACCCACTTCGGGATGGGGGTCTGGAAAGCGCGCCCCTGGGAAATCGCCGAGCGGCTGACACAGGAGACCGGCGTCCCCGTGATGGCGGCGCGCGACGGCCTGAAGTTCGACCTCGCCCGGCTCGACGGTTAGGCATGGAAAGGGAAAGGTTCGAGAAGCTGGTGGCCCGGGCGGTGCTCAGTCTCCCGGAGGAGTTCTGCGAACGCCTGGAGAATATCGATATCGTCGTGGAAGATTTCCCCACCCCCCGTCAGCGGCGGGAGTCGGGACTGGGGCGCAACATGACCCTGCTCGGACTGTATGAAGGCGTGCCCCTGACCGCACGGGGGGCGTATTACGGGTCGGTCATGCCCGATAAAATCACCATCTTCCAGGGGCCCGTGGAGGAGAGGTGCCGCAACGACACGGAGATAGTGCGTGAGGTTGAGGCGGTGGTCCGCCATGAAATCGCCCACCACTTCGGCATCAGCGACGCCCGGCTCACGGAATTGCAGAAAAAGAAACGGCGTCCCGGCGGGCCGGGTTTATGAAGTCCTTGACCATGTAGTCCCCGCAGGCGCGATAGCCGGAGTCTCGGTAATATTCCCGGGCGCCCACGCCGCTGAGGACGGCAATCTGCCCCGCCCCGGACTCCGCGGCGGCGATGCGCTCCGCTTCCGCGACCAGGGCTCTGCCCAGACCCCGGTGCTGGGCGGTCTTTGGCTTCCGCTCCCGGATGGGCACCTCCGGCCCGAAGACGTGCAGCTCCCGGATGACGGCGTGTTCTCCCGCGGACGGCGCCCCGGCGATTACCGGCTGTCTCTGCAGGCGCAGGCGGAGCAGTCCGAAGAGCGTCTCCCCCTCGTCTTCAAAGGAAAGAAAGACCTCTCTGCCCCCCGAAGCTTCGTAGTCCATTCTTTTCAGCGCCGGCACGCCTATCTCCGCGCCTTCCCGCAGCCGGTGCCCGTACTCCCGGCAGCGGATGCAGCGGCAGCTCAGACCCTTTTCCCGGAGGCGTTCCCGGATGAGGTTCCGCGGCGAGTTCCGCAGGCCCGCGGTGATGAACTTCGAGGGGATGTCCCGCACCACCCGCGCCAGCCGCACGTATCCGGGCACCAGCGCCTTCATCTCCGCGATGAGATTGAGCATGACGTCCGCCGCGTACGGCTGGTAGCGCCCTGCGCGGTGCCACTCCGCCAGCTCCGTGCCTTCGATTACCATGGTGGGGTAGATTTTCAGCCCGTCCGGGCGCAGACCCTCGTCGGTGAACAGGCGGGAGAACATCGCCAGGTCCGCTTCCGGCGTCATCCCCGGCAGCCCCGGCATCCAGTGGTAATAGACCTTGAAGCCGCGCTCCTTGAGCCGCCGCGTGGCGGTAAAGACATCGGCCACGGTGTGCCCCCGGCGCACCAGCCGGTAAATATCGTCGCTCAGGGTCTGCACGCCGAGCTCTACCCGCGTGGCGCCGAACTCCAGCATCCGCGCCACTTCTGCCTCCCCGCACCAGTCCGGCCGGGTCTCGATGCAGAGCCCCGTGCAGCGGCAGGGGGCGGTCTCGTTGCGCTGCTTGGCTTCGGCCAGCGTCGGGGCGGCGCTGCCGTTGAGAGCGTCATAGCATTCCTTGATAAAGCGGTACTGGTAGTCCTCCGGTGCCGCCAGGAAGGTGCCGCCCATGATAATCAGTTCTATCTTGTCAATGGGGTGGCCCATCTCCGCCAGGGCTTTCAGGCGGAGGCGTATCTGCTCCCCGGTATCGTAGCCGCAGAGACGGGCGCGCAGCACCGCCGGCGATTCCGGGGTATAGCTCTGGGGGGTGACGGCGTAGGTGGGGCAGTAAACGCAGTGTCCGGGGCACTCCCGGGGGGCGGTCATCACCGCCACCGGCGTCACCCCGGAGATGGTTCTTGCAAACTTTCTCATCTTCGGCTTACCATGGAGTAATCTCTTAGAGTTTAACAGATTAATGAAGACAGCGACAATGAAGGAAGTCTTCGACCGGATAGCGCCCGGCTGGTACAACTTCCGGCACTGGACCATCTTCCGGCGGGAATTGGAAGCCCTGGCGCGGCGCTGGGGGGGCGGAAAGCTGCTGAACGTGGGCTGCGCGCACGGCCCGGACTTCCTGCCGTTCCGGGAGGGCTTCGAACTGCACGGCGTCGATATCTCCCCGGAGATGCTCAAGCTCGCGGAAAAATATGCCGCCAAGCACGGCTTCACCGTCAAGCTGGCGGAGGCGGACGCGCGGCAGTTGCCGTATCCCGATGCTACCTTCGACCGGGCGCTGGCGGTGGCGACCTACCACCACCTGCCGGGGAAAGAGGCGCAGCTCGCGGCGCTGCGGGAGCTTTTCCGGGTCATGAAGCTGGGAGGCGAGGCCTTCGTCACCGTGTGGAACCGCTGGCAGCCGCGCTTCTGGCTGCGCGGCAAAGAGGTCTCCGTGCCCTGGCGCACCGGCGGACAGACCCTCCTGCGCTATTACTACCTGTTTTCTTATGGCGAGATGGTAAAGCTGGCGCGGCGGGCGGGCTTTGAAATCATCCCGCTCCCGGTGGACGGCTACCGCGGGCCGGCGAAATATTTTTCCCGGAATGTCTGCCTGCTGCTGCGGAAACCCGGCGGCGGGGCTTGACGGGTCCGCCCGTTTTGCTTTAGGGTATTGCCAGTAGCCCCGTGAAGGAGGTGCGGTGTCATGTTAGTGAAAATCGCCTGCCCCACGTGCGGCACGGAAGGGACGACGTCTTTCGTGGAGAGCAGATATGCCGGGCCTTACAAGTGCTGGAAATGCAAGGCACTCTTCAACATAGTCATCGAGGACAAGGTCGTCAAGTCCTGCGAGCCGCTCAGCGAGGAAGAGTTCCGGAAGCAGCAGGAAATCGAAGCCCTCAGAGCCAAGTTCAAGAAATAGCGTTAGCCGCGCCGCGATTCTAGAACCCGGTTCTAGCGTGCCCCTTGCCCGTCAGCGCGGGTGTCAGCATGTTCTGGTCGGAATGCGTCTCGCCCATGGTCTCCAGGTATAGCTTGGCGGCGCTGACGCGCAGGTGCTTGTGATTATAGTCCGAATCGGCCTTCAGTTTGCTGTACATGCTGTTCAGGTGGTGCTCGACGGTCTTCACGTCGATGAAAAGGGTCCCGGCGATGGCCATGTTGGTGAAGCCCTGTGACAGCAGCCCCAGGATTTCCATCTCCCGGGTCGTGAGCTGTTTCAGGAAAGGGCACTCCGGCTTTCCGGCGAACATGAAGGAGGCGAGGGGCGGGTCCAGGATAACCTGTCCCTGGCTGACGGCGAGTATCGTCCGGTAAAGCTGTTCCGTCTGGTCCAGCGATTGTTTCAGGAAGAGGGCCATGCCGCCCTCGCCCTTGAGGGCCAGCCTGCGCAGGTGGTCGATATCCTGGCCGTTGCAGAACATTAATAAAAGGACTATCCCGATTTTCGGATAGTCCGTGCGGATTTGCTCCAGGTCCGTGATGGCTTGACGGTTAAGCTTCTTGGTGCTCAGCAGGACCACATCCGGCTGGGAGGTGGTGACCGCCTGGAGGATGGAACCGTTTTCCGCGGTACTGGTGACCTTTTGCAGGAGCATGCTGTCGGTATCGCTGACCAGTGACTTGTAAATCTCCCGGTAAATCTCCTGCTCCTCGATGACATAGAGTTTCACGGTCTTGGTTTCGGTCTGGTTCATCATGAGTGTCTCCCTTGTGGTCCCCGGTGGCGCTCCCGGCGGGGTCTCGGCCCCCCCCGCCCTTGCTGCCTTCCTTAATATTTATTTATATTTTATTGCCTATTGACGGGCTTTTTTCACTCCCCTTTTCTTGAGTCCATGAAGATTCTAGACCACAATCATAAAGATACGAATAAACAAGTATAAAGATTCCGTTAATAAGTTATTAATAATCCTTAAGTTTAGACATTTGGCAACAAACCCGCTTTGATTTTGCCATTTGCCCCGCCCTTTTCAATAGGTGCTGCCCCCTATTATCTGTGGTAGTTTCCTGTCTTTCCGGCTGGGTGTCCCCCCGAAATAATATTGGTGCGAAGGGTTTACCAAGATTGGGGATGGTCTGGTATTACCGCACGTCAAATAGGGCCAGAATAGAAGCGCCCAGTCATTACAAGGGAGGAATATTCCTATGCGCAGATTCGTGAGATGGCTGCACCGCAGCCAGGAGGGTATTACCGGCCTTGAGACAGCGATTATCCTCATCGCATTCGTCATTGTGGCCTCCGTTTTTGCCTACGTCGTTCTTTCCGCCGGCCTTTTCTCCACCCAGAAGGCGAAGGAAGCCGTCTACGCCGGTCTGCAGGAAACGCGGAGCACCGTGGAAATCAAAGGCGACATCATTGCCAAGATGGTGGGGGGCAAGGTGACCGAGGTCTTTATCACCGTCGGTGGCCGTCCCTACAGTGAGCCGGTTGATTTTACGGATACCTCCAACAGCTCTAATCTGGTCGTGATTTCCTACCAGGACCAGTACCAGTTGATCAATACCGTGAACTGGACACTCACCAAGCTGGTCTCCCAGAACAGCGATAACCTGCTGGAGCAGAACGAGCTCTTCATGATTACCGTGGATCTGAGCGCCACGGATAACATTGGTCCCTACCACCAGTTCACTCTGGAGGTGAAGCCTCCCATCGGTGCGGTGCTTCCTATAGAGCGGACCGTCCCGGCGCGGGTGAGCCAGTACGTGAATCTGCGCTAAGGCACAGGGAGAGGGAAGCTGACCGGAGTGAAAGTATGGTGGCAGTCAGGGGTCAGGCCGGGCATCAGCCGGCTGGAAATGGTGGTGGTTCTCTTAACGGTGGTGGTGGTGCTGGCGCTGGGTGCCGCCGTCTTACCCGCGCGGCGTGCGGAGGCGGTGGGCAACAGCGGACCTCAAACCGGAGAAAAAGTGATGACATTGATGATACCAGGATTTTCGGCGACCACGGGTGACCGCACATACCGTCTCGCTGACGGCGAGCAGCCCTGGGTTCCCGGAAACCACGTCATGGCCCGCCGGGACGCGGTCAGCTACGTCGAGGGCATGTCCAGCATCGCCCTGGATGTGGCGGAACCGTTCACCACGGGCGTCCTGGCGTCCCTGGATATTACCCCGGAAAGCGGCGCTCTGGACCTGAGTGATTGTGAGAGCATCTCTTTCTGGATTAAATCAGATACGGGTGGCGGGAGCGGCGCACTTCAAATCATCCTGCGCGAGGGCGGACCTGCTGAAGGCGCACCGGAGAAATTATCCATCCCCGGTAACGCCCTGGATGGTACCGGCTGGCACCAGGTGACGCTGCCACTCTCCGGGAGAACGGAGCGTTATGATGCCGTCAGTGCTATCGCCCTCGTTGCCGCGGAAGACCCCGGCCCCCGGGCAGTCTGGCTGGATATCATTGAAGCCAGGCGTGCCGGACACCAGGTTAGACCGCAGCCGGCCCATGCCGGAGAAGCGGAGCTAACCGCGGTGGAGACTGTGCTCATGCCTACGCGGAGTACCGGTTGACGTGAGAATATCATCAAAGATGGCGACATCTTTGTGGGCACGGTCGGATAAATAAAACATGAAGGAGGTGATGCCACCGGAGCAGGAAACTAAAGCGCCAACGTCTGTTCAGACTGACAAGAAATCGGGACAACTTGAGGAGGAACAATGCTTAAGAAATTTCTCAATCATGAGAAAGGTATCACGGGGCTGGAAACAGCCATCATCCTGATTGCCTTTGTCGTGGTGGCAGCGGTCTTTGCGTATACTACCCTGTCCGCCGGCCTTTTCTCCACGCAGAAGAGTCAGGAAGCCGTCTACGCCGGGCTGAAGGAAGCGCGGAGCACCATTGAGCTCAAGGGCGGCGTTATCGCCGTGGCCGACGCCACCGGTTCATCCGGCACCATCAAGCAGGTGAAATTCACCATCTCCAGCGTGCTCGGCGGCGAAGACATCGACTTCACCCCGCCGACCGCCAACGCCACCGCCAATGGGGGGGTAGCTGACAGCAGCGTCAGCACCAACAAGGTGGTCATCAACTACGTTGACCAGAGCCAGCAAGTTGACGACCTCTACTGGACCATTACCAAGCTGGGGGGCTCGGACGACGACAATCTGCTGGAGCAGAACGAGAAGTTTGAGATTACGATTGGTAACACGGCCAGCGGCTCCGGTGGCGGCAATCTCATCAGCGCTCTCAACCCCGACCTCAGCGTCAATGACACCTTCAGCATCATTGTGCTGACTCCCGCCGGGGCGATACTCGAGATTGAGCGCACCACGCCCGCGAACATTGATGCTATTGAGAACCTGCACTAGAGAGCAGATGAGACACCAGTAGTAAACCCAAACAAACGACCAGAATCTTAGAGGAGGAACAAATGCTTAAGAAATTTCTCAATCATGAGAAAGGTATCACCGGGCTGGAAACAGCCATCATCCTGATTGCCTTCGTCGTGGTGGCGGCGGTCTTCGCGTATACCACCCTGTCCGCCGGCCTTTTCTCCACGCAGAAAAGCCAGGAAGCCGTCTATGCCGGGCTGAAGGAAGCCCGCAGCACCCTGGAACTGAAGAGCGGCGTCATCGCCACGGCCACGACCACCGGCGCCAGCGGCACTATCGGGCAGGTCAGCTTCATCGTCTCTAGCGTGCTCGGTGGCGAGCCGATTGACTTCACCGCGCCTACTGCCAACGCCAGCAATACCGGCACCGCGGCCAGCACCAGCACCAACCAGGTGGTCATCAACTACGTTGACCAGGACCAGCACGTGAATGACCTCTACTGGACCATTACCAAGCTGGGGGGCTCGGACGATGACAGCCTGCTGGAGCAGAACGAGAAGTTCAAGATTACCGTCGGCAACTCCGCGAACGGTACCGGCGGCGGCAACCTGATTGACGCTCTCTCTACCGACCTCACCGTCAACAAGACCTTCTCCCTTATCGTA
>JBDRGD010000057.1:0-6552 GCA_043818095.1 Chloroflexota bacterium | reverse complement strand
CCGGCCGTCCTGGCGGAGGATGCGCGCGCAGATGGCGTGAAAAGTCCCGATGGTCAGTCGCTCCAGGGAGCCGCTCGCCAGCTGGCTCAGCCTCGCCTCCATCTCCCGCGCGGCCTTGTTGGTGAAGGTCACCGCCATGATGCGGTGCGGGCTGACCCCGCAGACCTTGATGAGGTAGGCGATGCGGTGGGTGATGACCCGCGTCTTGCCGCTGCCCGGGCCGGCGAGGATGAGCACGGGACCGTTAATAGCTTCGGCGGCTTCACGCTGGGCGGGATTGAGTCCGGCGAGAATGTCATCCATACGTTTGAATTATAACATTAAAAGACCCGCTTCCGCTCAGCCGCACGCCGGACATATACCCCCCGCTTGTCTTTGGCCCCGCCTTTGGCTATACTGAATCCGGGCAGGAGTAGAGAAGATGAAAAAGAAACTGGGCATTATCGGTCTGTTACTCACCTCGGTCTTAATAGCCGGGCTGGCGGCGGGCTGTGACAACTTTGCCCCGCCCAGCGCCCCGAAAGCCGCGGTCAGCGGCGTCGTCTTCAGCCAGCAGAACACCGGCATCTGGGTCAGCGGGGAAGGCAGGGTAACGGCCGCCCCGGACATCGCCGTCCTCAGCCTCGGCGTGCAGGCACAGACAGCGACGGTGGCTTCCGCCCAGCAGCAGGCGGCTGCTGCGATGGACGCCGTCATGAAGGCGTTAACCGGCCAGGGCGTCGCCAGGAAGGACATCCAGACCCAGCAGTACATCATTACCCCGGTACGCCACTACGACCCGAATACGCAGCAGCAGATACTTGACGGCTACCGCGTCAGCAACACCGTTACGGCTAAAATAAGAAACGTGACGGATACCGGCATCATCATCGATGACGTCACCGCCGCCGGCGGTGATGACACTATCATCAACAGCATTGACTTCACCGTGGAAGACCCCACCCCCTACCTCACGGAAGCCCGGGACAAGGCGATGGCCGACGCCAGGGCGAAGGCGGAGCAACTGGCGAAGCAGGGCGGGGTGCGGCTGGGCAGGCCGACCTACATCAACGAGAGCGGCGGCAATCTGCCCGTCCCCATCCAGAAGCTGGCCGTACCGGCACCGATGCCGGCGGGCGCGCCCACCACCCCCATCAGCCCCGGGGAACTGGATATCACCCTGACGGTACAGGTCGTCTACAGCATCGAATAACCTGCCCGCACGATTGCGGGGGCGGCGTGCCGGATGCTAGAATTAAACCAGGGGAACGCATTACTTGTTTACCGGAATTGTTGAGGAAATCGGCAAGGTCACGGCCGCCAGCAACCGCGAGGTGTCCGTCACCGCCCTGCGCGCGCTTTCGGGACTGCAGACCGGCGCCAGCGTCGCGGTCAACGGCGTCTGCCTGACGGTAACCGCCACCACGCCTAACACCTTCACGGTGAACGTCATGCCGGAAACGCTGCGGCGCACCAACCTGGGCCAGCTGCAGACCGGCGACCGCGTCAACCTGGAAAGGGCCCTGATGCTGGGCGGGGAGCTGGGGGGACACTTCGTCCAGGGACATATCGATGATACCGGGGAAATCACCAACATCACCACGGAAGAGAATGCCCGGCTGCTCCATATCACCGCCTCTCCCGAGGTCATGCGCCTCATCGTCCTCAAGGGTTTTATCGCCGTGGACGGCGTCAGCCTGACCGTCGCCGGAAGAGATGACCGGACGTTCTGGGTATCCCTGGTGGATTTCACCCAGCGCAACACCACCCTCGGCGAGAAGCACCCCGGCGACCGGGTAAACCTGGAGGCGGACATCATCGCCAAGTACGTCGCCCAGTTCCAGCAGACCGCGGGCGGCAACATCACCTTCGAGTTTTTACAGGAACACGGTTTTATGGTAAATTAAAGAACCACGGAAACAGGAAGAGATATGGGCATCATCAGCGTCAGCGAGGCAATCGAGGAGATCAAGGCGGGAAAGTTCGTCATCATCGTCGATGACGCCACCCGGGAGAACGAGGGCGACCTGGCGATAGCCGCGGAAAAGGTCACCCCGGAAGCCATCAATTTCATGACCATTCACGCGAGGGGGCTCATCTGCCTCCCCATTACCGGCGAGCGGCTGGACCAGCTGGAAATGCCCCTGATGGTGCAGGCGAACACCTCCCGCTTCACCACCGCCTTTACCGTGACGGTGGAAGCCAAGCACAAGACCAGCACCGGCATTTCCGCCGCGGACCGCGCGGAAACGGTGAGAGCGATGGTCGACCCCAACTACGGGCCGGATGACTTCGTGCGGCCCGGACACATGTTCCCGCTGCGCGCCCGGGACGGGGGCGTGCTCGCCCGCGCCGGTCACACGGAGGCCATCGTGGACCTCGCCCGCCTCGCCGGGCTTTACCCCGCGGGGGTTATCTGCGAGATTCTGAATGAAGACGGCACCATGGCGCGCCTCACCCAGTTGAAAGAGGTGTCCGCGAAGCTGGACATCAACATCGTAACCATCGCGGACCTGATTGCCTACCGGTACCGCCACGAGAAGCTGGTGCAGCGCGTGGCGGAAGCCAAGATGCCCACCCCTTACGGGGAATTTACCATCATCGCCTACCGCAGTAATACCGAAGCCGAGGAACACCTGGCGATGGTCAAGGGCGACATTACCACGGAAGAGCCGGTGCTGGTGCGGGTGCACAGCCAGTGCATCACCGGAGAGGTCTTCCACAGCCTGCGCTGCGACTGCGGAGAGCAGATTGATACCGCCCTGCACCAGATTGCCGAGGCGGGCCGCGGCGTGCTGCTCTACATGCGGCAGGAAGGGCGCGGCATCGGCATCCACAACAAGATAAAGGCTTACGCCCTCCAGGACGAGGGCATGGACACCGTGGAAGCCAACCTTTCCCTGGGTTTTCAGCCGGACCTGCGCGAGTATGGCATCGGCGCCCAGATCCTGGCGGACCTGGGGCTGCATGAAATCCGGCTCCTCACCAACAATCCCAAGAAAGTCATCGGACTACAGAGCTACGGGCTGAAGGTGGTGGAAACCATGCCCATCATCATCCCCCCCAATCCCTACAACTGCCAGTACCTGCGGACCAAGCAGCAAAAAATGGGTCATCTCCTCAATATTACGGAGAACCCGGAAAGCTAAAGGAGAAAGCAAATGGGCAAGAATTTTACGGGCAACCTCGTCGGCAAGGGACTCAAGTTCGGGCTGGTCGTCTCCCGCTTTAACGAGTTCTTCACCCAGAAGCTGCTGGACGGGGCGCAGGACGCCCTGCTGCGCCACGGCGTCAGCGAGAACGATATCGATATCGCCTGGGCGCCGGGCGCCTTCGAGATTCCGCTGGTCGCCCAGAAGCTGGCGGAGTCCAAGCGCTATGACGCCATTATCTGCCTGGCCGCCGTCATCCGCGGCGGGACCCCCCACTTCGACCACATCGCCAACGCCATCACCCGGGGCATCTCCGTGCTCAACACGAGCGCCGGCCTGCCCGTCAGCTACGGGGTGATTACCACGGACAACCTGGAGCAGGCGATTGAGCGTTCCGGCACCAAAGCCGGGAACAAGGGCTTTGACGCTGCGGTCAGCGCCATCGAAATGGCGAACCTGCTGAAAACGCTCGGCTAGCGCCGCCGCGGCGGGGGAAACTCGGCAAAGATAAGGCCGGGGCCGGCCTAATCGGTCACCACGTAGACGGTGTCTCCCGGACGCACCCGGTCCGTGACCTTTACACCCACCTTGTCCCCCGATTTGACCTGCGCCACGCTGGCATTATCAATCTGCATAGACTCGACGACAAGCTCGAGGTCGGTGGTATGGCCCAGGATGTGGATTTTATCCCCGACTTTCATCTTTCCGGTCATATCGATGCCAGCCACTACGGGACGGGCAAAGAAGTCGCTCACCTTTCCCACTTCTGTTTCCGGCATTTGACCTCCTTTCTTCGCCTCTGGCGAAACGGGGAAAATCGCGTTATGGATTATACCCCCATCACCCCGATAAATCAATAGCGCGCGCCCTTCCCTCAGCTAGATTACGCCCAGGTCATACTTCCGTATCCGGGAAGCCTTCGCCTTACAATTACCAACGTGGCGTTCCAGTTCTGCCCAGAACCTTTTGCTGTGGTCCGGTATCCGGGTGTGGACGAGTTCATGCAGCAGGACGTAGTCCACCAGGTCTTCGGGCAGCAGCGTCAGCTTGATGTTTAGGCTGATATTGCCGCTCCGGGAACAGCTGCCCCAGCGCGTCCTCTGCCTCCTGATGGATACCCTGTTGAAGGTAAACCCGTGCTCTGCCGCCAGCCGGCTGAGCCGGCTGGTCAGCTGTTTCCGGGCCTCCGCGCTGTCGATACCGGCGGAAAGGTCCGCCAGCGCCAGGCTTTCCGCCTCATGGAGCTGGATTGTTTCCAGGTGCTTCTTTATCCAGGGTTTTTTCAGGTGGACGAATTCCACGGCATTCTCGAAAGACATTCGGAGGGGCACGGCCACCCTGACTCCCTTGAATGCCCGGACGGAGATGCTCACGCGTCTTGCCCGCCGGCTCCGCTCGAAGAGGACCGGCCCGATGCCGCTGATATTGGTTAGCCGGGAGTCTGCCATGCTCATATTCTACCGCTACACGCGGCCAGTGGGGTCTGAAAACAAGGGGAAAGGGACGCGATGCCCTAACTGACTTCCAGCGCCCGGCTGCGGACGGCGGCGAGCACGGTCTCTTTGAAATCGGGAAGGGGCTGTTCGTTACGCTGTTCCCCGCTGCGCAGACGGACGGACACCGTACCCCCCTCCACCTCTTTATCGCCTAAAATAAGCATGTAGGGCACCTTTTCCAGCTGCGCCTGGCGGATTTTCAGGTTCACCCTCTCCGAGCGGGCGTCCACCTCCGCGCGGACGTCATCGGCGCGCAGTCCCGCCGCCAGCCGTTGGGCGTAGTCCACGTGGCGGTCGGCGATGGGGATTATCTTGACCTGCACCGGGGCGAGCCAGACGGGGAAAGCGCCCCCGTAGTGCTCGATGATGCAGGCGAAGAAGCGCTCCATGCTGCCGAGGACGGTGCGGTGAATCATGGCGACCTTGTGCTCCTGCCCGTCCTCGCCGGTGTAGTTCACATCGAAACGCTGCGGCAGATTAAAGTCCACCTGGACGGTGGGTCCCTGCCAGGCCCTGCCCAGGGCGTCCTCAATCTTGGTATCGATTTTCGGCCCGTAGAAGACGCCTTCCCCGGGGTCGACCTCGTATTCCGTGCCGGTGCGTTCCAGTGCCTTGCGCAACGTTTCGGTGGCCATGTCCCATAGCTCCAGCTCGCCGGCGGCTTTTTCCGGCCGGGTGGAAAGCATGACCTTGTATTTACGGAAGCCGAAAGTCTCCATCATGAAGCGGGTCAGCTCCAGGACATTGACCACCTCGTCCTCCAGCTGGTCGAAACGGCAGAAGATATGGGCGTCATCCTGGGTGAAGCCCCGCACCCGCGCCAGCCCGTGGAGCACCCCGGAGCGCTCGTAGCGGTAAACAGTACCCAGCTCGGCAAAGCGCAGGGGCAGCTCCCGGTAGCTGCGCAGGCGGGAGTTGTAAATCAGGATGTGCCCCGCGCAGTTCATCGGCTTGATGACGTAAAGCTGCTCGTCGATTTCCATGGGGCTGTACATGTTTTCCCGGTAAAACTCCCAGTGGCCGCTGGTCTTCCAGAGTTCTACCCGGGAGATATGGGGCGTGAAGACGATGTCATAGCCGCGCCGGGCGTGCTCGTCCCGCCAGAAGTCCTCGATGATGCGGCGGACGGTGGCCCCTTTGGGGTGCCAGTGAATCAGTCCGGGTCCGGCTTCCTCGTGGACGCTGAAAAGGTCGAGCTCTTTCCCCAGCTTGCGGTGGTCCCGCCTCCCGGCCTCTTCCAGCCTGTGCAGGTATTCTTCCAGGGCTTCCCGGCTGGCGAAAGCGGCGCCGTAGATGCGCTGAAGCATGGGGCGGTGCTCGTCCCCCCGCCAGTAAGCCCCGGCGATGTTCAGCAGCTTGAAGGCTTTTATCTCGCCGGTGGAGTCGACGTGAGGTCCGCGGCACAGGTCCGTGAATTTCCCCTGCCGGTAGACGCTGACCGCCTCGTCGGGGATTTCCTCCAGGAGTTCCCGCTTGTAGGGCTGCGCGGCGAAGAGCTGGCCGGCCTCGGCTTTGCTCACTTCCCGGCGTTCAAAGGGCAGGTCGGCCTTGACGATGGCCTGCATGCGCCCCTCGATGGCGGGCAGGTCATCCGGGGTAAGGGGACGGGGCAGCTCGAAATCGTAGTAGAATCCGCCTTCGATGGCGGGCCCGATGCCGAACCGGGCATCGGGAAAAAGGTCGAGAACCGCCTCCGCCATCACGTGGGAAGCGGAATGGCGCATTTTTTCCAGTTGTTCGTTATCTTCCGCAGACATGATTAAAAAACAGTAAATCGGAAAAGCGTTGCCGGTCTCCGGAAAGCAGCTTCCCCGGCCAGTTTATTATAGCACAACCCGCTCCGGCGGGCGCAATCGCGGCGGCTAGTTAATCGTCACCAGGTGGAGTTCCCCACCCTCGCCGCGTTCCTTCACCAGCTCCGCATG
>JBDRGD010000056.1:0-4199 GCA_043818095.1 Chloroflexota bacterium | reverse complement strand
GGGCTGGCCACGAAACTGGGATAAGAGGAGTAAAAATTGCGCGTCTCGAGACTGTTCGGAAAGACACTGCGGGAAGTCCCGGCGGAAGCCGATACCGTCAGCCACCGGCTGCTCCTGCGGGCGGGGATGGTCCAGCAGCTGGCGGCGGGGGTCTATTCCTACCTGCCCCTCGCCTGGCGGGTGCTGAAGAAAATAGAGAACATCATCCGCGACGAGATGGACGGGGCAGGGGGGCAGGAGCTGAGCATGCCCGTGCTGCAGCCCCTGGAAATCTGGCAGAGCACCGGGCGGGACCGGGCTTTCGGGGCGGGGCTTTTCACCCTGAAAGACCGCCGGGAGCGGGAGCTGGCGCTGGGACCGACCCACGAGGAAGTGATTACCATGCTGGTAGCGCGCAACGTGCGGAGCTATCGTGACCTGCCGCAGCGCCTTTACCAGATACAGACCAAGTTCCGCGACGAGCCGCGGCCCCGGGGCGGACTTATCCGCGTGCGGGAATTTACCATGAAGGACTGTTACAGCTTCGACGCCGATGAGGCGGGGCTGGAGGTGAGCTACCAGAAGATGCTCCGGGCTTACCAGAATATCTACACCCGCTGCGGCCTGCCCCACCTCATGGTGGAGGCGGACAGCGGCGCCATCGGCGGAAAGGACTCCCACGAGTTCATGCTGCTGGTGGACAGCGGCGAGGACGAGGTCATCCACTGCCCGCAGTGCCGCTACGCGGCGAACGTGGAGAAGGCGGAGAGCGTCAAGGGCAGCGCCGCCGCGGAAGAGCCGCTGTCCCTGGAGGAGGTGCCCACCCCCGGCGCGGCGACCATCGAGGAGGTGTCCCGCTTTTTCAAAATCCCGTCCAGCCAGACGCTAAAGGCGGTCTTCTATATCGCCGACGGCGCGCTGGTATTCGTCGTTATCCGCGGCGACCTCGAGGTGAACGATATCAAGTTGAAAAACGCGCTGCACAGCACGGAGCTGCGCCTGGCGACGGAAGCCGAGGTCATCGCGGCGGGGATTGTCCCCGGGGCGGCCTCGCCGGTAGGACAGGACGGATTTAAAGTGGTGGCCGACGACTCCGTTTCCTCGGGCACGAACTTCGTCGCGGGGGGCAACAAGCCGGAGACGCACCTCCGGAACGTCAACTACCCGCGGGACTTCCGCGCCGATTCCGTGGCGGACATCGCCCGGGCCGGCGCCGGGGCAGGCTGTCCCCGCTGCGAGGGAAAACTGGTCTCCATGCGGGGCATCGAGGTGGGGCACATCTTCAAGCTGGGCACTTTCTTCAGCGAGAAGCTGGGCGCGCTCTTTACCGACGAAAACGGCGATGCCCGCCCTATCGTCATGGGGTGCTACGGCATCGGGGTGGGACGGCTGCTTTCCGCGGCCATCGAGCAGAACCACGACGAGCGCGGCATCATCTGGCCCGTGCCCATCGCTCCCTATCAGGTCTATCTCTGTCCGCTCTACCGGGAAGGCACTGCCGTGGCCGAGACGGCGGAAAAGCTTTATGAAGAACTGGAAGCGGCGGGCATCGAGGTCCTTTTCGACGACCGCGAGGACTCTCCCGGCGTCAAGTTCAACGATGCCGACCTGCTGGGCATCCCCTTCCGGGTGACGGTCAGTCCCCGCACGCTGGAGAAGAACAGCGTGGAGTTCAAGAAGCGCAGCGATAAGGAAAGTCGGCTCATCGCGCGGGAAGAAATCATTGCGGAACTCCTGAAGATGTTCTCGGGAGAATAAGCCGGGACTAGCCGGCTCTCAGCGTAGCGCCGAGGACGTGCTCAAGCTTTTTCAGGATTTTCTCCTGGACGCGGTCTACCTCGGCGTCGGTCAGGGTGTGGTCAGGCGACTGGTAGATGATGTGGTAAGCCAGCGACTTCTTGCCGGGGGGCACCTGCTTCCCGGAATACACGTCGAAGATGCGGCACTCCTTCACCAGCGGAAAGCCCTCGACGATGGATGCCACCTGCTGGTGGGTGACCGTCTCCGCGAGCACCAGCGCCAGGTCCCGGACAATCCCGGGGAAGCGGGGGATGGACTGGAAGAGCTGCGTTCCCGCGGCATGAGTCAGCAGGGCGGAGACGTTGATTTCAAAGAGGAACACCGGCTCCGTAATCTCGAAAGCCTGCGCCACCTTCGGGTGGAGCTCGCCCAGGACGCCGATTTGCTCTCCGCCGAGGGTGACCGCGGCCTGCCGCGCGGGGTGAAGACTGGCGTCCTCCCCCGGCACAAAGCCGATATCGCTGCCCGGTCGCGCCAGCAGGCCCTCCACCATGCCCTTCACGTCGAAGAAGTCGAGCGGCGCTGCCTCACCGCGCCAGGAGCTTTCCTCCCGGCTGCCGCCGAGGACGGCGCAGAGGACCTCAACCTCGTCGGGCAGGTCTTTGCCGTGGGCCAGGAACACCTTGCCCATCTCGAAGAAGCGCAGGTTGCCTTCCTCGTGGCGGCGGTTGGCGTTAATGGCGCCGAGGAGACCGGGGCGCAGGGTGGGACGTAAATATTCCTGCTCTGCGGTCATCGGGTTGGCGACGCGCAGGGGCAGGGGTTCAGGCTCTTTCATCTCGGGGTGGAGCTTTTTCAGGGTGTCCATACCGGCCAGGGAAAAGGACAGCGTCTCCTGGAACCCGTAACCGAGCAGTCTCTGCTGGAGTTCCTCGCGCAGGGTGAGGAGTGGCTGCGGGTCCTGGTGGGGGAGCGGCTCGGCGAGGAGGGTGGTGGGGATGCGGTCATACCCGCCGATGCGGGCCACCTCCTCGATAAGGTCGATTTCCCGGCGGACGTCGCCCCGCCAGTAGGGGACGGTTACCAGCAGTTCCGGCGTCTTGCCGGTCGCGGTCACGGTAAAACCCAGGGACTCCAGGATTTGAGTAATCTCCTTCGTGCTGTAAGGCATCCCCAGGATGCGTTCAACTTCTTTCGGGGAGAGGGGGATGGTCTCCGGCTCTTTCCGGCCGGGGTAAACGTCCATGATGCCGGTGGCGGCTTTGCCCCCGGCGAACTCAATCATCAGCTGCGTCGCCCGGCCCAGGGCGGGTAAGGTCACGCCCGGCTGGATGCCGCGCTCGAAGCGCATCGAAGCTTCGCTGGTGAGCAAAAGCTTCCGGGAGGTGTAGTGGATGCTGGCCGGGTTGAAGCTGGCGGACTCCAGCAGGATGGTGGTGGTGTTGCCCAGCACCTCGCTGTTGGCGCCGCCCATCACCCCGGCGATGGCTATCGGCCT
Source organism: Chloroflexota bacterium (assembly GCA_043818095.1). GTDB lineage: Bacteria > Chloroflexota > Dehalococcoidia > Dehalococcoidales > RBG-16-60-22 > JBDRGD01. The sequence continues at coordinate 982 of JBDRGD010000056.1, read as the reverse complement.
TTCCAGGTCCGCGATGACCAGCATGTCCGGGCTCAACTCGCGCTCCACGCCGTCCAGGCTCTCGATGGTCTCGCCCTCATACGCCGGGCGGACCCTGATTTTAGCGTCCCGGATTTTCCGGTGGTCGAAGGCGTGCAGCGGCTGGCCGTACTCCATCATCACGTAGTTGGTGATGTCCACGATGTTGTTAATCGGGCGCATCCCGCAGGCAATCAGCCTTTCCTGCATCCAGGGCGGCGAATCGCCGATTTTCACGTCGGTAATCAGGCTGGCGCAGTAGCGGGGGCAGAGGGCGGGGTCGGCAATCTCGATGCTGATGTAGTCCTTGACCGGCCCCTCCGTCTCGGGATAGGTGATTTCCGGGACATCAGGCTGCTGCCCGGTGAGCGCCGCCACCTCGCGGGCGATGCCGATGACGGAAAGGCAGTCGGCGCGGTTGGGGGTAATATCCGCGTTCAGGACGACGTCGGAAAGATAGTCGGCGAGGGGTTTGCCCAGCGGGGCTTCCGGCGTCAGCACCAGGATGCCTTCGTGGCTGTCGGAGATGCCCAGCTCTTTTTCGGAGCAGATCATGCCGCGCGACTCGACGCCGCGTATCTTGGCGGGTTTTAATATAGCCTTTTCGTTTTTGTAGGGGTCAATCAACTCCGCTCCGACGCGGGCGAAGGCAATCTTGTCGCCGGCGTTCAAATTGGGCGCGCCGCAGACCACCGTTTCCTGCTCGGTGCCCAGGTCGACGGTCGCCAGCCGGAGGCGGTCGGCGTTGGGGTGGGGGTTGACCGCGGTGATGACGCCGATGACCACATTCGCCCATGCGCCGCCGGTACGCAGCGCCATCGTTTCCAGCCCGGCGGAGGTCAGCCGGCGGGTGAGCTCGTCAAGCGGCACCGTGACCGGCACATATTCCTGAAGCCATTTTCCGGGGACTTTCATCGCTAGAACTGCCTTAAGAACCTGAGGTCGTTGCCGTAAAAAAGACGGA
>JBDRGD010000055.1:0-5480 GCA_043818095.1 Chloroflexota bacterium | reverse complement strand
GGAGGCGCGCCTGAAAGAGCGCTCCGTGGAAGCCATCATCGGTGAGGTGGTGGCGGCGCTGCCGGTCCCCGTGGAGGGATAGACGGGAAAGAATATAGCGGGGACTTACTACGTATCAAGAGGGGCGCGGCCTCTCTTGAGCACCCCTCCCGCAGTCCGGGCGAATTGCAGAGCGGTGGGCGGTATGGTATCATGCGGTCAGTCTCCCCGTTTGCGGCACGCTGCCGGCGATTACGATGCAAAACCTGGAAATCTTTAGCGCTCCCTGGTTTCTCATCTGCGGCGTGGTACTGGTCGCCTCTTTCATCCGGGGAATCTCCGGCTTCGGGTTCGCCCTGATTACCGCGCCGATTCTCCTGTTGCTCATGAGCCCGAAGGAGATGGTGGCCACCAACCTGCTGCTGGGCTTTATCGGGCAGATATGGATCGTGTACCGGACCTATCGCTACGTGGACTGGCGCCGCATCCTGCCGATGATGCTGGCGAGTCTGCTGGGGATACCGCTGGGCACATTCATCATCAATACCGTCCCCCAGGACACCCTGAAGATTGCCATCAGCATCGTCATCTTCGCCTTTGCCGTTCCCCTGGCGCTGGGCTACCGCCGGTCTTTCGGGAGGGAACGCGTGTCCGCCGGCATCGCCGGGTTTCTCAGTGGCGTGCTGATAACCTCTACCAGCCTGGGGGGGCCTCCGATTGTGCTCTTCCTGCACAACCAGGACTGGCCCAAGGAGAAGATCTACCCCAGCCTCGCGGCGCAGTTCATGGCCATCGCCACGACATCGCTGGTGGTCTTTGCTTTCGCCGGAAACATCACCCCGCCGCTGCTGCTCAACGCGGTCTCCCTGGCCCCGGTCATGTTCATCGGCATCAACGCCGGGATGATTCTTTTCCGCCGGGTGAACCCGCGTTTCTTCCGCCTGTTTTCCATGTTTGTCGTCATCGGCGCGGCGATAATGGGGATACTCTCCGGCTTCGGCGTTCTCTCCTAGCGCCGCGGGGCAACTGCTGAAGGAGGTAGTAACATGAGACTGCAGGGCAAGGTGGCCGTGATTACCGGGGCGGCTTCCGGCATCGGGCAAGCCACCGCGGAGCTTTTCGCCCGGGAAGGGGCGAAGGTGGTGGCGGTGGACATCAACGCCGGTGCGGGACGGGAGGTGGTCCGGGGAATAAAGCGCGCCGGGGGCGAGGCGGTCTTCGTCCGGGCGGACGTCTCCCGGGTGGCGGACAACGCCCGCATGATTAACCGGGCGGTCACGAAGTACGGTCGGCTGGACATCCTCTTCAACAACGCCGGCGTCCCGGGGGAGCGCATGGAGGACACCACCCCGGAGAAATGGCAGAAGGTCATCCAGGTGAACCTCACCGCGCCCTTCCTCGCCACGCAGTTCGCCGTCCCCGAGATGAGAAAGGCCGGAGGGGGCAGCATTATCATGACCGGCTCTACGGGGGGCATGCGGGCGAGCGGGCGCAGCCCCGCCTACACCGCGTCCAAGGGTGGGGTAATCCTGCTGGCAAAGGCGCTGGCCAGGATACTGGCGAGGGACAATATCCGGGTAAACGCCGTCTGTCCCAGCCTCGCGGAAACGGCGTTGACGGACGCCTTCCTGGGTTTCCCCGGGACCGAGGAGGAAAGGGCGGCGAGGCTCAAGGCAGCGGTCGGTCCGCTGGGCCGGCGGCTGGCCCGTGCCGAGGAGGTCGCGGCCGCCGTTCTCTTCCTCGCCTCCGATGACGCTTCTTTCGTGGACGGCACCACCCTGGTGGTGGACGGCGCGAATACCGCCTGATAAAACGGGACGCCATGAAGATAGGGAAAAAATTCAAACTGGACAACAGCCTGCTGGTACTGTTCGCCCTGGTGGCACTGGCGGCGGTGACCGCCGGCGTACAGGGCGGCTGGCCCCTGATTGCCGGGGCCCTGGGGCAGGGCGTCCAGCTCTTCCAGAGCGTCTGGCTGTATTTTATCCTGGGGCTTATCCTGGGCGGACAGGTACAGAAACTGGTCCCCAGCCAACTCATCGCCACCTGGATGGGGCAGGCCTCGGGCATGAAGGGAATCCTCGTCGGCTCAGGCCTGAGCATGGTGCTGCCCCTCGGTCCCTACGTTTTTCTCCCCATCATCGCCGGCATTTATGAGGCCGGGGCGGGCGCGGGGCCCGTTATCGCGCTGCTGGCCGGGAGGTCGCTCATCGGACTGCAGACGATAGTGACCTGGCAGATACCCTTTCTCGGCGTCGGCATCCCGATGGCGCGTTTCCTGGCGGGGGTACTCCTGCCGCCGTTTATCGGCATACTGGGGCGGGTAATCTTCCAGTTGATGAAGCCCGCCGCGCCCGGTGAACTGGAGCTGCCCGGCAAAGATTTGGGGACGGCGGAATGAACGTTACCCTGATGATACTGGTATCCGCAGTGGCGGTCTCCGCGGGCGCCAACTGGTACCTGGGGGGACGGTCGCGGCCGTTTGTCGGCCTGCAGCAGGCGGCGCGGCTTTTCCGCGCGATCTGGCTGCGGCTGGTGCTGGGTTTCGCCCTCGGCGGCTTCGTGAAGGTCCTGCTGCCCGGGACGCTGGTGGTGCAGTGGCTGGGCCCAGCGGCGGGGTGGAAGGGTATCATGATAGCGGCGGCTACGGGCACCCTCATCGGAGGGGGTGGCCCCTATGTGATCATGCCGATTCTGGCTTCACTGGTGGCGGCGGGGGCGGACGTCGGTCCCGTTATCGCGCTGCTGTCCGCCTGGACGCTTACCGGCCTGCAGGAGCTCATCGTCTGGCAGATTCCCTTCTTGGGGGTAAGGCTGGCGGTCGCCCGGTACGTGGCTTCCCTGGCGGCGCCCCCCGTGGTCGGTTTTCTGGGGAGCTTTATCTACCGGCTGCTGCCGCCGTTCTAGCGGTTATTTTTCCGGCTTGCCGCCGGGAGACTGCAGTCCCACGAGAAGGTTCTTCTGCTGGTGATAGACCCCGGCAACTCCGGCTATTTCCCGGATGATGGTGCCCAGGGGCATCTCCTTCTGCAGCGAGACCATGATGAAGCTGCCCTCGTCCTCGGACCAGCCGTCGAGGATGATTTTCAGGTCGGGGACGTTCCGCAGTGCCTTCTTGAGCCGGTTTATCTGCTTGAAATCCGCCGGCGACTTGATGATGATTTCCAGGTCCCCGTGATAAAGCTCGGTGCTGGTGGGAGGATTGATTTCCCCGGATTTCTCTTCCGGCTCCGGCATCTCCTCCGGTTCTTCCACGGCGGCTTCGGCGGCTTCGCGTGCCCGGCGGGCTTTCCCCGCTTCCTGCTTGGCCCGCTCGATGCTCTTCCGGTCCTCCGGAGAGATGACCAGCTTGCTGTCCAGTTCCTGGAACCCCTTGATAAAAGCATCGACCACCGCGGGGCAGAACTGCGTCCCGGCGCTCCGGATAAGCTCACGGATACTGTCTTCCGCGCTCAGCGCTTTCCGGTAAGAATGGTCCGTGGTCATGGTATCAAAGGCGTCCGCCACGGCAATCACACGGGCGCTCAGGGGGATTTCCTCGCCTTTCAGACCGCCGGGATAGCCGGTGCCGTCAAAGTGCTCGTGGTGGTGCAACACGGATTCCCGCGCTTTTGCCAGGCAGGGGATTTCACCGACGATGTTCGCTCCTCTCAGGGCATGCTTGCGGATGATGTACCACTCGCCGGGGGTCAGCGGTTCCGCCTTGAGCAGGATGCTGTCCGCGATGCCGATTTTGCCGATGTCATGGAGCAGCGCCCCGAATTCGATAGTCTGCATCTCTTCCGCGCCAAAATCCAGGTTTTTGGCGGCAATCAGGGCATACTCCTTGACTCGCCGGGAATGCCCGCCGGCATAGGGGTCCTTGGCGTCCACCGCGTTGACCAGGGTCTCGACGGTGCTTTTATAGTCTTCCTGCAGCGCCTCGCAGAGCTTGATATTATTCAGCGCGGTCGAAGCCATGGAGACCAGCAGTATCAGGGCTTCCGTCCCGGAGAACCCGGAGAGAATGTTCAGGTCCTGCTCGGTAAAATCGCTGCCGTCGACCTTATTGACGATTTCCAGGACGCCGATGACATCCTTCCCCCGGGTGATGGGCGTGGCGATAACGGAGCGGGTAATGAAACCGGTAGCCTCGTCGACGTGCCGGTTGAAGCGCTTGTCCCGGTACGCATCGTTGACGATGAGCGCCGTGCCGTGATGGGCGACCCAGCCGACGATTCCCGAATCGAGTCCCAGCTGGACCTGCTTCAGGATGCTGGATTTATCTCCGCCCGCCGCCTGCAGGTAAAACTCGCCCTTTTCCTCGTTTATCAGCAGCAGGGAAGATGCCGAAGCCCGCAGTATCCGCTGCGTGACACGCAGGATTTCCTCAAGCAGCCCGGAAATTTCCCCGACGGAGCTCGCCTGCTGGGCAACCTCGTAAAGGATTTCCAGCCGGGTCTGGTACTCCTGGATCTCGGTACCAAGCTCGCTGCTGCCACGGGTCTTGTGGCCGTGATGAGTTTTACCGGCTATCGTGCTCATATTCTTCTTTCTGATCCGTTCCGGCATGAGCTGCCCTTCGGTCGGTCCGGGTCATCTCGCCCAACAGTATGCCTCTACGGACGTAACACGACCGTAAAAATTTCCCGGCCGGCCGTAAACGATGCATAAACATCTTAACCGATTTTCCGGGGAATTGATAGTGACAAAGCTGCGCCACTTTTCTTTAATTTAATCTTCCTCCCTCCTGCGGAGGAGAGGCAGGCGAACCCCGGACACCCGGTCCGGACACCCGGACTGCATTGACAAACCGGCAGCAGCGTCACTATACTTTACCGTATCCGCGCCAACGCCCCGTAAAATACGCAGGGAGAGATAAGTCCATGGAAAAAGCGAGCCAGGGGAAAAAGCAGGAACCGCCCGCGGGAGGCGCACCGTCTTATGATGTCGTCAGCCCGGCGGGCATGCCGGCAGCCTCCCGGATTGACCCCACCGCACCCCTTAGCGACCTCAACGGCCGGAAAATCGGCCTTGTCTGGACGGTTTTCAGCAACGGCAACGTCCTCCTGGAAGCCTTCCGGGACCTGCTGACCCAGCGCTACCCGGACATCAATTGCGTGGAATTCCCGCCCGGCAAGGGCCTGCGCTGGGGAGACTACCCCGATGCCAGCCTGCCCGAGGCCGCCCGGGAAGCCGGCCTGGACGCCGCCATCGTCACGATGGGCTGCTGAGGCACCTGCGCGCCCGCAGTTGCGCGGGCCACCGCCTGGACCGAGGGCGCGGGCATCCCCGCCGTCGGTGTCGTCTGCCAGGGCTTCCAGACCACCGCCCGCCTTACCGCCCGCTTCGAGGGCCTCGACCGTATGCGCCTCGTCGAGTATCCCCCGCCTAACATCTCCGTCCAGAACCGCGCCCAGGTCCACGAATACGCCGCCCGCCTCATCGATTCCGTCATCGGGCAGCTGACCGCCGCCCCAGCCTCCGCACGCACTACTGCCGTTGCCTCCCCCGCCGGGGAA
>JBDRGD010000054.1:0-5410 GCA_043818095.1 Chloroflexota bacterium | reverse complement strand
AACTCCCCCTCTCAAACAGCAGAAAAAGCGTGACGCAGGGCGAAACATGTTTGAGAGGGGGCAAGGGGGTGAGCCTGAAGAATAACGAAGGACAGGCAACACCCCTTTAGTTCAGGCCGCCGGTTTTTCCCCGACGGCGTTCTCCCCCGCGATGCGCCCGAAGGCGATGCACTCCGAAATGTTGCCGCCCCCGGTGGGGTACAGCATCCCGAAGATGGAGCCGAACTCCCCCGCTGCGTAGAGCCGGGGTATCGGCTTGCCTTCGGGGTCAAGGACCTGGGCGCGGGCATTGCGGCGGGGACCACCCTGGGTATTGAAGGCGCCCGGCAGAAGCTCTACCGCATAATAGGGCGGGTTATCGAGGGGCACCAGGTGCTTGGCGGGGCGGTGGAACTCGGGGTCTTCCTTCTGGCGACAGTAGCGATTATAGCTGCGGACCTCTTTCTCCAGTATGGCGGCGTCCATTCCCAGCTTTCCCGCCAGCTCTTTCACGGTCTTGCCCTGGATAATCCACCCCTTCTCCACCTCCGCCCGGTTGTCCAGGCTCCAGTGGTAGTAGCGGTCCTGCATCGGGCCCAATCGCCACTGGGGGATGCGGTCGCCGTTGAGTCTTTTCATGTCGAAAATCCAGTAGCTGGGGACGCGGGGGAACTCCAGCTTCTGGCAGTCGTACAGCGTAAGCTCGTAGTAGATGGCGTGCCACTTCGTTTCCTCGTTGGTGTATCTCCGGCCATACCGGTCCACGATGATGTAGCCGCAGGGGTTACCCCTGACCTCGTCGCGGCGCCAGTTAGCCGTGCCCTTGCTGCCGCGGAAGTTGGCGACAAAACTGAAGGGGAAGGGGGGGAACTGCATGACCCACTGCGCGGAGACGCAGTTCATGTGCCACAGCTGCGCCCCCACTTCCTGGACCATCCTGATGCCGTCGCCGGTGTTGGCGGGCGACCCCGCGAAGTCCGTGGGATAAACCTTGAGGTAGTTCAGCTTCATCTCTTCATCGAACTCGAAGCCTCCCGGCGTCATCACCACGGCTTTCCGGGCGCGGAAGCGGACCTCTTTCCCTTTGTGATGGGCCCGCACCCCGACAACCTCGCCGCGGGCATTGGTGAGCAGCCGGTCCGCCCGGGTATCATGCCGGATTTCAATCTTCCTGTCAGCGACCGCCCCGGTGAGCAGCCGCATCATTCCCCACCCCAGCCCCGGGACATGATAGACCTCCATGCTCTCGCTGCCGGGCAGGTCATGCTCTCCCCGCAGCCCGCCCTGGTGCCTTTCCACGGTGCCCCCCAGCTTTGCCAGCCATTCATTGTTCTGGCAGGCGTATTTCACCCACGCCTCCAGCGTCTCCCGGTCCGTCCAGCCCAGGTCATCCGTAACTTTATTCAGGTGGTCCATGTAGACCATCGCTTTTTTGGCGTCGTTAGGGGAGATAAAGATGCTCCCGGACATGTGGCTCGTGGTCAGGTGGTCGTCCGCGGGCTGCTTCTCCAGGATGATGACCTTCGCCCCCAGGCCATGGGCGGTAATGGCGGTGATGGCGCCGGCCGCTCCGTAGCCGACGATGATAATCTCCGCTTCTTCGTTCCAGGTTGCTTTATCCGTAACCAGCATGGGGACCTCCTGACTAGCTTCTTTCCTTCTTTCGTCCGGGTAGTGAAGTTACCGCGGGGGCAGGGCGCAGGCGTTCTCCCCGGCGATGCGCCCGAAGACGATGCATTCCGCAAAGCTGCCGCCGGCGGCGGGGTAGAGCATCCCGAAGACCGACCCCAGTTCGCCGTTGCCGTAGAGCCGGGGCACGGGCTTGCCGTCCGCCCGGAGTATCTGCGCCTTGCGGTCACGGCGGGGCCCGCCATGGGTATTGGGCCCGCCGGGCCAGATGGGCACAGAATAGTAGGGCGGGTTCGCCAGCGGCACCAGCGTCTCCGGCGCCCGGTGGAACTCCGCGTCCTCGCCGTGCTGGCAGTAAAGGTTGTAGTTGTCCACCGTCTTTTGCAGCGTCTCCGGCGGGATGTCCATCTGCCGGGCCAGGTCGGCAATCGTCTCGCCCCGTTTAATCCAGCCCTTTTCCAGTTCGGCGCGGTTGTCACGGCTCCACTTGTAGCCGCGCAGGGGCCCGGCGATGCCGCTGGTCTCCCAGATCAGCGGGCTGTCGTCGAGCCGTTTCTGGTCGAAAATCCAGTAGCTGGGGATGCGGGGATGCATCAGCCGCTGGGTGTCATACAGTCCCAGTTCGTAATAGACGGTGTGCGGCTTGACGTTCTCATTCGTGTAACGCTTGCCGTCGCGGTCGACGACGACGTAGCCGGGAATCGCCGCCAGGCGTTCCGCCGCATCTTCGCCCCACCCTCGCCCCGCGAAACCCTCCAGCACGGACTCTCCCGGCGAGCGCCAGTGCTTCCCGGTGAAGCCGAAGAGGAACCCCTGCGGAAAATCGGGGAACTTCAGGGCATAGGTCGCCGAGCAGCAGTTCATGTGCCATAAATCCGCGCCCACGCCGAGGGCCATCCTGACGCCGTCCCCGGTGCAGGCGGTGGTGCCCCCGAAATAGCTGGGATATACCTTTAGATACTGGAGTTTCATCTCCTCGTCGAACTCGAAGCCGCCGGTGGCCAGGACGACGGCGCGGCGCGCCTGCACATTGACCCGTCGCCCGCCCTGCCGCGCGGCGACGCCCACCACCTCGCCGCGCTCGTTGGTCAGCAGGTCGGTGGCAGCGGTGCTGTTCATCACCGTGATACCGCGCGCCCGTACCTGCTTGTCGAGCTGCTCCATCATCAGGACGCCCCGCCCCCGCACCTGGTAGACATCGATAGACTCGACACCGGGCGCCTGGTGCTCTCCCCCGTGGATGCGCAGGAGGGAGTCCACGCCGAAGCTGCGCAGCCACTGCTGGTTTTCCACCGAGTAGTCCGCCAGGACGCGCAGGATATCCGGCGGCGTCCAGTAGCGCCCTTCCTCGGTGCGGCAGGTGGCTTCCAGGTAGCGCCGCGCTTCCCGGGCATCGGAGGGATTGATGAATACCGCCCCAGCCATCATGCTGGTGCTGACGGGGATGGGGCTGTCCTGCTTCTCCAGGATAATGACATCGGCCCCGCCTTCACGGGCGGTCAGGGCGGCAGCAGCGCCCCCCAGTCCGTAACCGATTACCACGACGTCTGCTTCCGCGTGCCAGCGGGTCCGTCTGATTAGCATGTGGCTGCCTCCTGCCGGTGTGATATACGGCCCTGCTGCCGCGAGCCCGGGGAGCGTTCGGGACAGGGGGAGCGACAGCATTACGGAAATGGTGTGCACTATCCTAGCACACGACCCGGTGGCTGTCAAACAGAACGGAGGGGTAAGATTTTCCGACAGCGGTGAATAAAACCGTACGGACTTAATTTTTGATAAACGATAGCGATATGTTAAAATGGCACGTTAGACCAGACCGCCCGGCGGCGGTTGTTGACCCCAGGCTTTCTGTCCACGATGATGCAGTCTTTCCGTAGAGAGTGAAAATGGCATCAGTTAAACAAAGTCCGGGTAAAGCTGCGGACGTCGTAGTCATCGGCTACGGCATGGCGGCGGTCGTCGCGGCAATCACGGCGCACGACCTCGGCGCCGAGGTCGTCATCCTGGAAAAACAGCCGCAGGAAGGACACTACACCACCAGCAGCCTCTCCACCGCCGGCTTTATCCGCTCCAACAACCCCGCGGAGACCGCCCGCTTTCTCAAGCTGCTGGACTCCAAGACGTCCGATATCCCCTGGACGAACCCGGAGGTAGCCGCGGTCTGGGCGGAATACATCGCCGATAATAAAGACTGGGCGGAGAAGATGGGCGGCAGCGTCCACATGGTGGCTACCGGCGGCGAATACCCTGACCTCCCCGGCGCGCAGAGCATCGAGGTGTGGCAGTATCACGGCAGCGGCATCCGCATGATGGCCTTGCTTTACGAGCAGGTGCGGCGGCGGGGCATCACCGTGCGCTACGGCACGGCGGCCAGGGAGCTGCTGAAGAACCCCGCCGGCGCGGTCGTCGGGGTAAGCGCGTCGACGGCGGAGGGAAAGCGGGAGGATATCGGCGCCGCGCGGGGAGTCGTCCTCGCCTGCGGCGGCTTCGAGTTCGACGAGCCTCTCAAGATGAATTACCTGCGGGCCTATCCCGCCTATTTTCTCGGCAGCCCGGCGAATACCGGCGACGGCGTGAGAATGGCGCTCGCCGCGGGCGCGGACCTCTGGCACATGAACTGCTGCTCGGCGCGGTGGGTCGCCAAGTTCCCGGAGTATCCCTGGGCCTTTACCCTGGACCTGGGCGGCAAGGGCTGGACCACCCGCCTGCTGCGGGACAAGCCCGTCCCGGAGACCGCGGGCTACATCGTCGTGGACCGCCGGGGCATGCGCTTTACCAGCGAGAACCACCGCCTGCATTCCCTTTACTACGAGCTCGGGGTCTATGATACCCAGCGGCTGGAGTTCCCCCGCATCCCCAGCTTCTGGATATTCGACCAGCGCCGCATGGAAGGCGGCCCCCTGGCGAATACCGCCTCCGGTCCCGCGGGGCCGCAGCAGCTTTACCGCTGGAGCCAGGACAACCGGAAAGAACTGGAGCAGGGCTGGATTGTCTCCGGCCGCACCGTCAGAGAGCTGGCAGACCGGGCGGGCATCCCCGGCGACAGCCTGGAAAAGACCGTCACCGAGTATCATCGGCGCTGCGAACAGGGGCACGACCCCGAATTCAAACGGCGGCCCACGGACCTGATTCCCCTGGACCGTCCCCCGTATTACGCCATGAAGCTGTGGCCCGGCGGGGCGAACACGCAGGGCGGACCGCGGCGCAATCAGCGTGCGCAAATAGTAAATCCTGCGGGCGACCCCATCCCGCGGCTTTACGGCGCTGGTGAGCTGGGCTCAATCTATGGTATGCTGTATCCCTCCGGAGGCTGCAACCTCGCCGAGTGCATCGCTTTCGGGCGCATCGCCGGGGAGAACGTCAGCCGCGAGGAGCCGCTGCCCGCCCGCCGGAGACAGCCGGGCTAGGGCAATACTTTATCCGGTAAGGAGACGCAATGAAGAATCAAGCGGATTCCGTACATTTCGAGGTTTTGCGCCCCACGGGCGATGTTACTGCCGAGTCGACGCACCCCGCCCCCCGCCCGGACACCCTGGCAGGGAAGACCGTCTGCGAGGCGTGGAACCGCCTTTTCTGGGGGGAAAAGACCTTCGGCAAGATTCGGGCGGAGCTGAAAAAGCGCTATCCCGGCATTAAAATCGTCCCCTACAGCGAGATGCCCTCCCTGGAGGTCGTCGGCGTGGACGCGTCCCTGCACGCCCTCCCGGGAGCGATGAAGAAGCACGGCTGTGACGCCCTCATCGCCGGGAACGGCGGCTGAGGGACCTGCACGCCCGCCGCTGTGCGGGCCAGCATCGTCGCG
>JBDRGD010000053.1:0-9366 GCA_043818095.1 Chloroflexota bacterium | reverse complement strand
CCCGGAGCAGGCGCGCAACGCCCTGGGCATCGGCGCGTCCCTGGCCGGGGGACTGCTGCGCAATACCGGCACGATGACCAAGCCGATGCACGCCGGCAACGGCGCCCGCAACGGGGTCATCGCCACGCTGCTGGCGAAACGCGGCTTCACCGCCAACCAGGAAATCCTGGAGGGGAAGGGCGGCTACTGCTTCATGTTCGGCAATGCCGAATCCACCGGGCTGGACGGCGCGGATGCCGACCTCGGGGAAGACTGGCAGTTGGGCCGTATCGGGCTGGGGCTCAAGCCCTACCCCATCTGCCGCTCCACGCACGCCAGTATCGACGCCATGCTCACCCTGAGAAAAGAACACGGGCTTAGACCGGAGGATGTGGAGGAAATTATCTGCCGGATATGCCCGATTCATACCCAGTTCTGCCGCTTTCACCGTCCGCAGACCGCTTACGAGGGCAAGTTCAGCATCACCTACGCCCTCGCCACGGCGCTGCGCAACGGGAAAATCGCCATCTCCGATTTCGCGGACGAGAAGGTGACCGAACCCGCCGTCCGCGAGGTGCTGGAAAAGGTGCGTTTCGAATACCCGGAGGGCTGGGGGAAAGGGGCGGTGGACCTGCGCACGGAAATCACCGTCCGCCTGAAGAACGGCGAGGCTTTTGCCTGCGAGGTGCCCCTCCCCAGGGGAGAGCCGGAGAACCCCATGACCGACGCGGAGCTCGACGGCAAGTTCACCGATTGCGGCCGGTTGGTGCTGGAGGAAAAAGAGGTAAAACAGGCGCTGGACATGGTGCGCCATATCGAGGAAGTTGACGATTTGTCCGTTTTGTGGCAATTATTAAATAAGGGCAACTGATGCCGGCGGACACGGGAGTCCGGCAGTCACGGAGGAGGTAACGGGTTATCATGACAATCGAGATGACGAAGACCGCTACGCGGGAGCAGCGCATCTGGGACCGCGTGTTTGCGGAGAGAGACCGCGGCGGTGTTTCCCTGGAGCGCGCCCGCCTGCTCACGGCCTCCTGGAAAGAGACGGACGGCCTGCCTACCCCCGTCCGGAGGGCGATGGCTTTCGCCAAAATCATGGCCGAAATCCCGATTTACATCGATGACGGGCAGCTGTTCGTCGGGGACTTTTCCGCGAAGCCACAGTGGGCGGAGTGGTACCCCGAGTTCTCCGCGGGCTGGGTGCTCGACGACATGGAGACGGAACCCGCCCTGAAGACCTTCCACGCGGGGGACCTCGGCCACGAGCTCAAAGAGATAGCGGAGTACTGGCAGGACAAGTGCGTGGACACCGCCTACTTTTCCCTGATTACCCCCGAGCAGAAGGAGCGCTGGGCGAATAACGCCGAGGACAAGTGCTATATCTACCGCTGGCTCACCCTGCTGGACCGGCTCGGCGGCTACCACGTGGTCAACTATGAGAAGCCCATCAAGGAAGGGTTCCTGGGGATTCTTCACGAGGTCGAGAGCGAAATCGCCAAGACCCGGATTCACGATGACGACTCGCTGCGCAAGGTGCAGTTCCTGAAAGGCTGCGCCATCGTCCTCAAAGGAGCGATGACCTACGCGCAGCGCTACGCCGCCCTGGCGCGGGAAATGGCGCAGACCGCCACCGGCGCCCGGAAGGCAGAGCTTGAGCAGATTGCCCGGACCTGCGAGTGGGTCCCCGCCCATCCCGCCCGCTCCTTCCGCGAGGCGGTGCAGACCCTGCTCTTCGTCCACGTGCTCATCTACCTGGAAACCCGCACGGAGGGCGAGTCCCCGGGACGGGCGGACCAGTATCTCTATCCCTATTACCAGCACGACATCGAAGAAGGCACCCTCACCAGGGAAGCTGCCCTGGAGATGCTCGGCTGTTTCCGCATCAAGCTTAACGGCCTGCGGCAGTTCAGCAGCAAGTATTTCTCGGCGGGGACGTCCGGGGAAGCCCAGTTCCACAACATCACCCTGGGCGGGCTGACGGCGGACGGGGAAGACGCCACCAACGAGCTTTCCTACCTCTTCCTGGAAGCCGCGCTGCGGCTGAAGTTGCCCCACCCCACCCTCTCCATCCGCTGGCACGAGAAGCTCCCCGAGGACTTTGCCCTGAAGGGACTGGAGGTCTGCGCCACCGGCGTGGGCTATCCCGCCTTCTTCAACGATGACGCCCACATGGCTTACATGCAGGACCTGGGCGCCAGCCTGGAGGAAGCGCGCGGCTACGCCGTCGGCGGCTGCGTCGTGCCGGTGATTCCCGGCGCGGTCGGACCGGGGCAGCCCATCGTGGTCACCAATCCCAAAGCCCTGGAGCTGGCGCTCTACAACGGCGTGGAGCCTTACGTCTCCGGGGAACAGGTCGGCGTGCCCACCGGCAAATTCGAGGACTTCCAGACTTACGAGGAGCTGGTGGACGCTTACAACAAACAGATAGAGTTCTTCTCCGAGGAAGCCGCCAACATCATGAACGCCCAGCGGACGCTGCGCGACCAGATGATCTGCCCCATCATGAACGATATCTTCGTCGACGACTGCATCAAGCGGGGCAAGAGCAGCCTCGGCGGCGGGTCTCGCTACCAGATAAACTACATCAACGCGCGCGGCGTGGTGGATACCGCCGACTCCCTGGCGGCCATCAAGAAGTGCGTTTTCGAGGACAAGACCATCGGCCGGCAGGAGCTCCTGGACGCCCTGAAGAACAACTTCAAAGGGCGGGAAGACCTGCGGAAACGCCTGCTGGACGCGCCCAAGTTCGGCAACGACGACGACTACGTGGACCAGATTTGCGCGGACCTCTTCCGGGACTGGCACGAGATTGTCACCAAGTGCGATGCCGGTTACGGGGCGAAATACCTCGCCTGCTCCTACTCCGTGGGCGGCCACGTGCCCGCCGGCGCCAAGACCGGGGCGCTGCCTAGCGGCAGGCTCGCCGGTAAGGCGCTCGCGGACGGCTCGGTCTCACCCTGCCAGGGGGCGGACGTCAAGGGGCCCTCGGCGGTAATCAACTCCTGCGCCAAGATTGACCAGAGCCAGATGGTCGCCACCCTGCTCAACATGAAGTTCCTCGCCACCATCATCAAGACCACGGAGGACAGGAAGAAGCTCTACGCGCTCATCCGGACCTATTTCGAGGACGGCGGCAAGCACGTCCAGTTCAATACCGTGGACCGCAAGACCCTGCTGGACGCGCAGCAGCACCCGGAGCGCCACCGCAGCCTCATCGTCCGCGTGTCCGGCTACAGCGCCTTTTTCACCGAGCTGTCGTCGAAGATGCAGGACGAGATTATCGCCCGGACGGAGCACGAGCTCTAGGCGTCAGCGGCCAGTCCCAGCAGGCCCTCCGCGTTGCCGTGGTAGATTTTCTCCCGGTCGGCGGGGCTGATGGGGGCGGCGTCCAGGAACGCTACGGCCTCCGCACTGTCCTCGTGGGGATAGTCCACGGCGAAGAGGATGCGGTCGGCTCCCAGCGTCATGTAGGCGCAGAGCAGCGCCGGCACGGAAAACTGGCCGCTGGTGGTCACCCAGAAGTTCTCCCGGACATACTCGCCGGGCTTTTTACGCAGCTTCCGCGTCAGCTGTGCCGGGGCGTTCTCCCGGGTCCAGCGATTATCAATGCGCCACAGCCAGAACGGCAGCGCCTCTCCCATGTGCCCCAGCACAATCTTCAGGCGCGGATACTCGTCAAAAACACCGCTGCAAATCAGCCGCATGGCGTGCAGTCCCGTGTCCGCGGCGTAGCCCCAGATGGAGCCGTGCAGCACCGGGTAGCCCTGGAACGCGGGCAGCATTTTCGGGGAAGGGAAGGCGGGGTGAATGAAGATAGGCACGCCGAGCTCCTCGGCGGCGGCGAAAATCTCCCAGTATTTCGGGTTGTCCAGGTATTCCCCCCGGACGTTGGAGTTTATCTTCCCGCCGACAAGCCCCAGCTTTTTCACGGCGCGTTCCAGCTCGTGCGCCGCCGCCTTGGGGTCCTGGGGCGCCAGCGCGGCGTAGGCGGCGAACCTCGCCGGGTGCTGCCGCACCACCTTCGCCACAGCATCGTTGGCGCGCTGCGCCAGCGCCGTCCCTTCCGCGGGGTCAAGCGACTCCAACCCACCCGTGGCGCAGAGGACCTGCACGCTAATGCCGTCCCGGTCCATGTCCGCCAACCGGCCTTCGCCCAGGTCCAGCATGCGCTTGCCGGTTTCCGATTTAGCCAGCATTGCGGAGTAGGTCGGCGCCGCACCCGGCTTCCCGGCTGCCTGCGGGGCATCCCCCCGGGAGCGCAAAGCGACAAGCTCCTCCGTGGAAAAATGTTCCTCGAGAGCGATTCTCTTCACGTTGACCTCCTTGAAAAGCGGCGCGGCCGTCCGGGCTTTTACTTTTAGGGCGGTCGCGCGGCGTCTTGAGCGGTGATTTCCGGCGCATCTTATAATATCCCGCCGGGGACTGTCAATCCGGAGAACCGCATAAGGGTTTCTTCATCTCCGCTTACCCCATCCCCATGAAAATAAAAAAAAGAGAGGGGATTTCACCCCCCTCTCCTGTGTCAGCGTTAGATGGAGTTTTCGGTCTAGTCCTGCTTTTCCCCGACGGAGTTGCCGTTGACTCTCGTTCTTTCCGCCACCCGGACCTCCGCCGCGATGACCTTACCCTCGCCCCGGATGCCCCTCAGCTTCACCTCGCGGCCCACCTCGGGCTCGCCCGAGACCTCCGCCTCGTTGACATCTACGGTCTTTTCTCCGTCGGCTGTCTTCACGGTCCAGATATCGCCGTTAATGGCGGCGATAGTGCCGGCAATCGTCACCTGGGCGCCGCCCGTATTTGCCGCGGCGTCCGGCTTCTGGGGCTTCGGCGCAGATTCCTTCTCGGGCCGGCCATTCCGCTGCTGCGGCCGGGTGTTCTGCGTCGCCGCCGTATTCGCCGGGTTTACGGTCAGCTTGACCACCGGCTTAACGATAATGTCCCCCCGGCCGGTAACGGTCACCATCTTTTCCGCATCGAAATCGAGAAGAAGCACGGTGGTCTTCCCGGGGGTCACGGAAAAGGGGTGGTTGATTCTCAGCTCGCCGCTCGGGACCCTCGCTTGCTGCGGCTCCCCGTCCCCGAGGGTAACCATCGCTTTGGTGACTTCCAGCCTCACCTGGGTGTATTTCCCGGCGGCCACGTCGGCGGCGCCGAGAAACTGATGGATACCCTGAATCTGCAGCAAATCGAAGGTGGTATTATCCGCCAGCGGGATGCGTATCCAGCCGCTCCCCTGTTCTTGTTCCTGCTCCTGTTCCTGGGTCTGGTTACTAGTGTTCGTGGCCTCCTGCTCTTCGGTCTGGTTATCGGTCTCCGTGGTGTTGTCCGTAGTGTTCGATTCCTCTTCCGGCTCCGTATCCGCCGTCCCCTGGTGCTCCTGTTCTCTTTCCCGCTCCGCCACCGCCCGGTGAATGGCGACGCTGGAAACGGTAACCATGATACTGGTTACCTCTTCCGCGGGCGGGGCATCAGTCACCAGGACCTGCACCCTGCCGCTGCCGGCGGGCTCCGGTGCGGGCGCCGGGAGGGGGAAAGGCGTCCCCGGGGCACAGGCACTGCTGACCAGCCCGAGCAGCGAAAGCATGGTGATTGCCAGAAAAGATTTGGCGTGTGTCATTTTGTTGCCTCCTTAGCTCCGTCACTGATTATTATAACGAAGCGCCGGCGGCAGAGTTAGCTGTGGAGATAGGTAATTGGTCATGGTACGGAGGGAAATGAATCAGGGCGGAAAGCGGCGGGGAATTGTTTTTACGGTCAGCCGATGAGGGGGTCGAGCTCGTCCTCGTGGAGGGTGATTTCCGCGGGCTCATCCCCCAGCTTCACCGTGTAGATATAGAAGACATCATTCGGGGAAGGTCTTATCCAGTAGTAGTTGGTGACCTCCCCTACCTGACCGGCGTATGGCGAGATGTTGCTGTCCCGGGCGGCCTGGCTTTCGCCTTCCGCCGGTTTGATCTTCACCCTCTGTCCCACGTCATAACGTGCCGTCATGGCAAGTCCCCCCGAATATGTGGCAATATAATACTAAATTACCGTCTTTGTCAATACCTTGCCCTGCTTTTAACATCAGGGAAGAAATTTTTAATGCTCACGCCAGTGGGACGGACCTTCCCCCGCAAGGAGAGACAGTCTCCCCTACTGGCGCAGGTAAGCGAGCGCCTGCTGCTCCAGTGCCTTGACGTCCGCCAGTGTCGGGAAAGGCTCTCCCTGTCCCGGCATCTGCCGGAAGAGCGCCACCGTCCGGGCGAGGTCTCCCCCCTGCGCCGCATAAGCCGCGTATACTGCGGGCATGTGACGGAGATACGTCATCTGGAAACCCAGGTAAGCATTGTTCAATTGCTCCGGCGCCGCCCCCCAGATGCCCCGCAGCCCTCCCGCCAGCTCCCGGAGCAACTCCGCCTTACGGCGCAGCGTCTCCGGGCGGGACAGCCGGCCGGCGTCATATTCGGCGTAAAGCGCTTCCAGCCGGGCGCAGGTATCGCCGTAGACCCGGCTTTCCGCCAGCCTCCCGCCGAACTCCCCCGCCAGGGTGCGGTAAACCGCGGAATCCGCCCCGAACTTTTCCAGGGCGAAGAGAGTGGCGGCGGCGTAGCTGACCACCTCGCCGGTAGGCTCCTCGATGCCCAGGGGCAGGGCAATCTGCTCGTGCCAGTCCTCGTGAAAGAC
Source organism: Chloroflexota bacterium (assembly GCA_043818095.1). Lineage (GTDB taxonomy): Bacteria > Chloroflexota > Dehalococcoidia > Dehalococcoidales > RBG-16-60-22 > JBDRGD01. The sequence continues at coordinate 2,718 of JBDRGD010000053.1, read as the reverse complement.
CACACGGATGAAGCGTGCGAGGGGCGCCCGTATCAGGGAACGGGTCACGGGCGTGCCGATTTCCGCAACCGCCTCGATGGAGTAAAAAAAGACGTCGTTATTTTCCCGGTCGACGGTGGCGTTGGCCGCGGTGCCGGAGGCGGAGCGCAGCCGCGGGTCATCCAGGGAATAGGGCAGCTCCGTGGCGGAGGTATAAAAATAGTAATCGTAAGCCTGCGTCTCCGGCTGGTAGGTCAGGAAGTTCCGCGTCTCCGCGAAGCCGAGCCGCTTCTCCAGGTCTTTCATCTCCCGGACCATCTCCAGCCGGGACTGTTCCTCCCGCGTCAGGCCGCCCGTTGCCGGGCAGGCGGGGAGGAGGAAAAGCCCGGCAACGACGATGACCGCCAGTATGACCAGTAGCCGCTTCATGGTTCTCTTTACCTCAGGAGAGCGTGTGGCGGAGGCGGGAAGCCGCCAGTATCAGGGTCAGCACGCCCATCACCCCCAGGATGACGGAGTCCTGCCAGAGGAACTCGATGCCCACCCCCTTGACGACGATGCCGCGGATGATGCGGAGGTAGTAGGTCAGCGGCAGGACCGCGGAGACCCACTGCGCCAGCCGGGGCATGGACTCGATGGGGAAGAGAAAACCGCTGAGCAGAATGCTGGGCAGCAGGATGAGCATGCTGGACTGCATCGCCTGGAACTGGGTGCGGGAGATGGTGGAAATCAGCAGCCCCAGTCCCAGGGAGAACATCAGGAAGAGAGAGGTCAGCGCGATAAGCAGGAGGAGGTTCCCCTGGATCTGCATCCCGAAGATGAGCACCGCCGGGAGGAGCACCAATGCCGCCTGCACGTAAGCGATAATGATGTAAGGGATGAGCTTGGCGATAATCAGTTCCCCCCGCTTCAGCGGCGTCACGTTCAGTTGCTCGATGGTGCCGGTCTCCCGCTCCCGGACGATGGCGAAGGCGGTGAGCATCATGGTGAGGTTCTGCAGAATCGCCCCCACCAGCCCGGGAAGGTAAAAGGTGGAGCTCTGCATCGTGGGATTATACCAGATGCGGGGCTCCAGGGAGATATTCAGCGGGGGCGGCTGGCCCAGGAGTTGCTGGCGCACTTCCACCGTCCTCGCCTGGGCGACGAGGCTGGCGTTGGCGAGCGCCTGGAGACCGACGGAGGGGTCGGACCCGTCCGCGAAGAACTGCACGGTAACGTTCTCATGCCGCTGCAACTGCTCGGCATAGTCGGGGGGAATCACCAGGGCCACCTTGGCATCGCCGGAATCGATGCGCCGGGTGACATCCGCGTAATCGGTGGCGTAGTAGCTGATGGCGAAGAACTCGGTCTGGTCGTAGGCCTCAATCAGCTCCCGGCTCTCCCGGGTATTGCTGGCGTCCCAGACCACCGTGGCGATGTTCTTGATATCGGTGCTCAGCGCATACCCGAAGATGCTCATCTGGATGATGGGTATCAGCAGGACCAGCGCCATGGAACGCCGGTCCCGGCTGAGCTGGATGAACTCCTTGACGATGATGCTGCCGATGCGCTGCCACATGATAGCCCTCCTTATTCCCGGAGACATCCCCGCCACCCTCTCTAGCCATGTTAGTTTGCGGTGGGAGCGCTGTCAAACGCGTGGGGAGAGAGGAGGGAGGGAGGGGGGACCGGCAGGCGCAACGTAGCGACGAACTAATGAAGCCCGTGATTGCGACTTGTGGACTTTTTGTTTAGTCTATTGACTCTTTGACCTTAGCTTTTTGCCGCGATATGCTCAAGTAACTTGATGATTCGGTCGAGCTTATCGACAACTTCGCCTATAAGGTCTCCCATCTCGATTTGATGGTCTTCAACAGCTTTTACGATTGCCTTTGATTCTTCCGTCATCGAATCCTCCTTGAAACGTGTTAAATAGACTAGAATCGTGGCTAATCATACTCTTGCTTCTTTACACTTGTCAATCGTGCTATAATTCGCGAAACGGAGGTGCAATATGGAATATAGTTCAGAATCAGCGGCATTACTCTTCACTGCATCGACTGTGATGATTGTCATTTCGCTTATGCTCATATCATCGGCGTGGAAGTCATTGAAAGAGATAATCGCTGTTCTTCCACCCGAGAAGCGACGTATCTATCCGCTGTTTCGAGTTAAAGAGCTTGATGACGAAGTTGAGCGTGACAAGGAAATATACAAGAACTGCTTGTGGTTAGCCTCGTTCATATTGGGAGCCAACGTTTTCGTGAATATCGCCTCTTTAGGCGGTATAGCCGGACTCTTTCTCGGAATACACATTGGGTTCGAAGAAGTTGCTAAAGAGAACTTCAATTGGGCTAGATACACGCTCTTCGCAAGCCCCTTATTATTGGCATTTGCTGTCGTCCTACTCGGCGGCTATCGTTTCATGGAGTTTAAAGCAATGAAAGCTGGAAGATTTGACCCAGAGCGATGGCGTCAGACAAAAGAGTCGGTTAATCAATTGATTCAAGATAATGCGTTGAAAGAAGGAAATCCAGAGCAAGAAAGTACTGAGAATCGACATTAAACTCGAAGACTCCCGCATTAAAATTCATCATATATTTCGCATCAACTGCCCCCCTCCTTGACACCCCACCCCTCCTGACCTACAATAACTCTGCGCATGCCGGGATGGCGGAATTGGCAGACGCAGCGGACTTAAAATCCGCCGCCGCAAGGCTTGTGGGTTCGAGTCCCTCTCCCGGCAGAAAAAGAAGGTGC
>JBDRGD010000052.1:0-3531 GCA_043818095.1 Chloroflexota bacterium | reverse complement strand
GGTCCCCATCCAGGCCATCGCCGTGACCGTGCTGGTGCCGCGGTCGAAGCCGTGCTCCACGTGGTAAGGTTCCCAGGGGCTGCCTTCCTCGTCCTCGGCGATGACGAAGGACTGCGGGTGGCCGAAGACCGCCATCTCGCTGACACCGGGGCGGAAACCGGCGATGTTCTGGATAATCAGGTGCAGGGCGCGTCCGATGGTGGTGTTGGGGCTGGCTCTCCCGGTGTCCCCGATTTGTTTTGCCCCCGGGCTGATGAGCCCCGTCCCCGAGAAAAAGTTGAGCTGTTTGGCGATAGGACCGTTAATCAGCAGGTAGGGGCGGCAGCCGCAGGTGTTGCCGATGTCTTTCAGGCGGAACTTGGGGTCGGCAATCGCCTCCACGGCGGCGAGCAGCACCGGCATGTACTCCGGGCGGCAGCCCGCCATCACCCCGTTCACGGCGATGTTGCGGGGGGTAGCGCGCAGGTTCGCCAGGGGCAGCACCGCCACCTCCTCGTCCGGGTCGCGGTCGGTGAACTTCAGGAACTCCGCCACCTTCTCGGCGGTGGGCGGAACGATGGGCAGACCGTCCGTCCAGTTGCGGCGGTAGAAAAACTCGTTGACCTCCTCGAAGCTGCCCTTGAAGACCGGCTTATCGGCGGGCGGCTCCTTGGCACGGGCGGCGGACGGCGGGACCGGCCTGGTCAGGCCGTCGATAACCTGCTGCACGACACGCTGCTCCAGCTGCTTATCGATATCCTCGTCCGAGTGGGTGTAGATGGCGCCATCGTAGACCGCGAGGCGGGCCTCGGGCAGGCCCTGTCCCCGGGCGGTGTGCTGCGCCATCGGCACGAAAGCCCGGATGACGAAGGATACCGCCGGGACGCCCTCCCTTTCCGCGACGATGCTGGCCCGCACAGCGGCGGGCGTGCAGGTCCCTCAGCCGCCGTTTCCGGCGATGAGGGCGTCACAGCCTTTCTTTTTGAGTGCCCCGGGAAGCTCTTTGAGGCCTTCCTCGATTGATACCACTCCGAGGTAGGGGAGCTCATCGTAAGGGACGAACCTGGCATCGGGGTAGCGCTTTTTCAGCAATTCCCGGATTCCGGGGAAAGTCCTTTCCCCGCGGAACATGTCGTTATAGGCTTCACAGATGGTCTTTCCGTTCAACGTCTCCAGGCGGGGGGCAGAAACAGCCTGCCCAGTAGCTGCCGTTGCCCCGCTTACGGGACTGATAACTTCGAAATCTGACGGTGTCATCGCTATCTCCTTATTTCTGAATTTGTTCCCCGCTAGTCCATTATAGCAATACCGCCTTGCCTGAAAAAGTAATCAAGACGGTCAGGATAGTGCCGCGGCACAACATGGTCGACCGCTAAATCTTGCGCCCCGCAACCGCCCCTTCGTACATGGCGTCAATTACCCTCGCCGGTCTGACACAGTCCCCCACCACATACAGTTCGGGGACTTTACCTTCCAGTGCGGCGGCCAGACCGTCATTGGGGACGGCCCCCATTGCCAGGATAACCTGCTCCGCCGGTACTCGCTCCCGGACGCCGGTATTAGTATCGACGATGGATACGCCCGCATCATCGATTTCCGCCACTTTCTTCCCGACCAGGGATTGCACTTTCAGCGCCTCAAGACGCTCCATCAGTCCGTTGCGATTGTAAGGTTCCATGTCACTGGCAAGGCGGGGCAGTACTTCGATAATCGTGACTTTATGTCCCCGCTCCGCCAGGTATTCCGCGGTCTCGCAACCCACCATGCCACCGCCTAGAATCGCGGTATCTTTCCCCTTCAGGGTCGCCTTGCCTTTGAGAACATCCCGGGCGCTGAATACGCTACCGCCGGAAGCACCGGGGATATCAGGGACGAAGGGCTGAGAGCCGGTGGCGACGATAACTGCATCCGGACTGTTTTCTTCGATAAACCGGGGGCTGACATCGGTATTCAAGACAACCCTGACGCCGGCTTTTTCCAGATGGTCCTTCAGATAGTCACGTAACCACAACCACTTGGTCTTTCCCGGAGGAATGACGGCAAGGAGGATACTGCCGCCCAGCTCGCTACCCCGGTCGTAGAGGGTCACGTCATGGCCTCTCTGCGCGGCGGTGATAGCCGCCTCCATCCCACCGGGTCCTCCTCCGACAACCATCACCTTCTTGCGCTTCTCCGCCGGAATAACTTTATCGAAATCTCCCTCCCGTCCCAGGGCAACGTTCACCGAGCAGTGCCCTACCTGGACCGTGCCTACCTGCCGGGACGCTAACGGGTGACATTCATTGCAGGAGACACAGAGGTGTATTTCCTTTATTTGCGCCGTCCTGGCTTTGTTCGGCCATTCCGGGTCGGCAAGAAGCGGCCGGGCGAGCCCGATAAAGTCTGCCTTGCCTTCCGCCAGCGCTTTCTCAGCGACGAGGGGGCTCTTGATACTTCCCCCCGAGATGACCGGGATAGTAACGTTTTTCCTGACAGCCTCAGCCAGGTACAGTTTCCACCCTTCCTCGTCACCCATGGTATCCACGGTGCCGCGTTTCGATTCAAAGGTACCCGCGCCCAGCTCGATGTAGGCGGCACCGGCTTCCTCCATCATTTTCGCCATGATGGGAGAATCATCAAGCGTGATTCCTCCTGGCCAGAACTCGTCACCGTTCAGGCGGATACCTACGGGATATTCCTCCCCGACTTCCTTTTTGATTCTTTTCAATAGCTCAATCGGAAATCTCATGCGGTTTTCGAGACTGCCACCGAATTCGTCGGTGCGCTTATTCAGGTACGGGGAGATGAACTGCGAAATCAAATACCCGTGAGCTCCATGCAGTTCCGCCATGTCGTAGCCTGCCTGTCTTGCCCGGCGGGCGGCCTGCGCCCACTGGTCCATGGCGGCATCGATTTCCTCCCGGCTAAGTGCTCTCGGTTCCGGATAGCGCAGTCCTCCGGAATAGTAACGGGCAATTGCCGACGACGATACGGGCTGTCTGCCCTCGAGGCAGGCGATTATCGTACGGCTCCCGCCCTGATTAAGCTGGGCGACTATCCGGGTCCCCCAGGCATGGACAGCCTCGACCAGGCTGGCATGTCCCTCGGTGTACCAGTCGCCGTCGATTTGCAGTCCGTTCGGTGTCTCCCGGCCCGTGACCGCCACGTAGCCCACGATTATCAGCCCGACGCCGCCCCTCGCTCTGGCTTCGTAGTGAGCAATCGTCCGCCCGGTGACTTCACCGATAACGCTGGCGTGCGCCGTGCCCATGGGCAGCATCACGATACGGTTCTTTAATTTAACTCTGCCAATCTGACCGGGCTGGAAAAGGTTCGGGAAGTTATTTCCGGGAGCATCCCCTGGCATAGCTTTCTCCTGGCAAGCGTAATTCACCGTGTGGCGGTAAACTATTGTGTCACTTTAGCATTTTTTACCGGTCACGGCAAGGCAATGAAACGAACACGTTGTGGTTTTGACAGAGCCGGAGGCGTGTGTTATATTCAGGGCAATTGCCGGCGGGGATACCCTCGCACAGCTTCAGGTATCTCTGGAATTTTGTCCGCATGAAGTCA
>JBDRGD010000051.1:0-7364 GCA_043818095.1 Chloroflexota bacterium | reverse complement strand
CCCGGCTCCTCCTCCATCCACATGTGCCCCCCCCCGCCGCCGCAGCAGAAACCGCGGGAGCGGCTCCGCTCCAGTTCCACGTTTTGCCCGCGGTTGGCTTTCCGCAGGATGTCCCGCGGGGCGTCGTAGATATCGTTATAGCGCCCCAGGTAGCAGGAATCATGGTAGCAGGCTTTAAGAGCGAGGGGCTTCTTCAGCTTCAGCTTCCCCTCCCGGAGCAGACCGGCGATAAGCTCGGTGTGGTGCACCACCTCAAACTCGCCGCCGAACTGGGTATACTCGTATTTCAGGTTGTTGTAGCCGTGGGGGCAGGTCGCCAGGATTTTCTTGACGTTGTAGCCCTTCAAAATTTCGATGTTCTGCTGGCAGATGGTCTGGAAAAGATACTCGTCACCGATGCGCCGGGCCGGGTCGCCGCAGCAGGCTTCCTCGTCCCCGAGGATGGCGAAGTTAATCTTCGCCGCCTTGAGAATCTTCGCCATGGCGCGGGCGATTTTCTTGTTCCTCTCGTCCAGGGCGGAGCTGCAGCCCACCCAGTAAAGCAGGTCCACGTCGCTGTCGTCGGCCATGACCTTAACGTCCAGCCCCTCCGTCCACTCGGTGCGGGTGGCGGTGGCGCCGCGGAACGGGTGCATCCGCGCCTGGAGGCTCTGGAGCGCCTGCTGCACGGTATCCGGGAACTGGCTGCGCTCCATCGCCAGGTTGCGGCGCATCTCGATAATCTTGTCCACGTGCTCGATGTAGACGGGGCAGGCTTCCTGGCAGGCGCGGCAGGTGGTGCAGTCCCAGAGGGCCTCCTCCGTCACCGCCTCCGTTATCATGTCTTTCCGGTTCTCGGCAGGCGTGCGGGAGAAGGGGACGGGATAGACCTCGTTCAGGTGGTCTTTCAGATCCTGGATGACCTGCTTCGGGTTGAGCTTCTTGCCGCTGAAGAAGGCGGGGCAGGCGTCCTGGCAGCGCCCGCAGCGCACGCAGGCGTCCAGGTCCATAAGCTGCTTCCAGGTAAAGTGCTCGACCTGGCTCGCCCCGAAAAGCTCCGTCTGCTCGAAGTCGATGGGATTGAGCGCCCCTTTCGGCTTGAGGGCACGGAAGAACACGTTCAACGGCGCCAGCAGGATGTGCTGGAGGCGAGAGCGGTTCACCCAGATATAACCCAGCAGCAGCATCGCGGGGACGGTATGAATCACGGCGCGGTGCCAGACCAGGATTTCGTCCTTAATCTCCGTCATGAAGGTGGGGAAGATATACGAGAGCGGGTAGCCCACCGGGGACCACAGCAGCCAGTCGGTTGGGGGCGTGTCGCTGGTGGCGATGCGGTAGGCCTTCGCCATGAGGCCGGTAAGCAGGACGAGGCCCACCCAGATGAAGACAAGGGTGTCATCCGGTTTCGTGTCCAGGCGCGGCGGCCTGGCGATGTAGCGGCGGTAGACCGCCATCAGCCCGCCGATGACGATAAAAGCGGCCCCGATTTCCGAGGCGCCGGAGGCGACCAGGTAGACCGTCTGCGGCGGGTTGGCGATGCCGGTGAGGTAGGAGAAGAGGCGGACAATCTTGCCCAGCACGAGGAGCGCGGAGCCGCCGAAGATGAGAACGTGCATGATGCCGGGGAAAAGCTCCTGCCCGCGGATGATGCGCACGTTGGCGATGGCCACCGCCAGCGTAGTCCACAGGCGGGTGGTCCAGCGTTCCGTCCTTTTCTCGGGCTGTCCCACCCCCCACAGCCGTGAGCGGCGCCAGAACCCCAGGGCGGCCACGCCGAAGAGCAGCGGGAAGAATATCAGCGCGCCGATGATTACCGGCAGAAATATCTGCTGGATGTAGACCAGCTGCCCGGACCAGAATATTTCCCCTAAAGACATGCCACCGTCCTTTGCTGAATCATGCCGCCGGGTACCAGGTGAACAGGTGGGCGAGATAGAAGACCACCATCAGGATGACCACCGCCACCAGCGCCATCCGCACCGCTTTTTTATACTTCGCCCCGATACCGAGGTCGAAAGCGGTGAGTCCCACGCCCCGCAGCACGGTATAGCTGATAGCCGCCAGCAGCAGCACCTCGATGATAACGGCTATCGTTCTCAAAAAGATGTCCATGCTTATCTTCCCGCCAGCCGGAACTGCGCCCTGGCCTTGCATTCCGGGCAGAGCTCAAAGCCGGCGTCGGCCTGTTTTGCCGGCACCAGCGCCCGGACCTTATTAATCATCGCCCGGGAGCCCACGGGCTTCCCGCACTCCGGGCAGCCGACCATCTCGTTCTCGCAGAGCACCTCCGGCGGGCGCTCCTCCAGGCTGGCGCCGCGCTCCAGCACCAGGCAGTGCTCCGGGCATATCGCCACGCACTCGTTGCAGGCGACGCAGGTGCCGTGCCGGAAGCTCAGCCGGTAGGTGCCGTCCGCACCCACCGCGGAGGCGGTCAGGGCGTGGGTGGGGCAGACCGCCGCGCAGAGGCCGCAGCCCGTGCACTGTCCCCCGCCGAGGCGCACCGTCCCCAGGGGAACGGCCATCTTCAGCAGCTCCCTCCGGCTGATTTCACCCTTTGTCGTCGGTGTTTCCTGGTTCATCAGACTCCGTTTTTTCCGCATCAGGGGCGGCTTCCGCCGGCTTTTCCTCCAACGCGGCGGTCTCTGCCGGCGGTGTTTCCGGGGCTTTCTCTTCCGCGGCGGCTTCTGCCGCGGGCGGCGCTTCCGCCGGTTTCGCTTCCTCCGGCGCCGCCGGGGCGGCAGCCGGGGCAGGTTTCCGGGTCACGGGCAGCAGTTCCAGGTATTTCAGCCCAAAGAGGAAGAGCAGCCCCAGGATGGCGATAATCCCCAGGGAGAGCAGCGTTTCCACCGGCGTTATCGGGAAGGAGATGGTGGCGCCCCAGATGCCCTCGATTTCCCCGGCGGCTAATTTCAGGGGATAGGCCGCGCCGGGGATGACGAGGTAATACCTCTCGAAGAAGACGCCGATGACTACGGAAAGCCCGGCCAGGGTCACCCACCGGACGCTCTGGCGCCAAGTGGGATGGAACAGGATAATCAGCGGAATCACCGCGCCCATGCCGATCTGGAATATCCAGAAAATCCCGCTGAACTGCCCGGCGAGCATATACTGGGCGGCTTCCCGGTGGGGGGGATAGAGGTGGGTCAGCTTGTCCAGGAAGACGAGAACGAGCAGGACGATGATGAAGGCGCTGAGCATCCTGCCCAGGGAGACGATGGTCTCTCGGCGCACCATGCGCCGGGTGAAGTGCATGGTGACCACCACGGCGACAATCAGCAGCGCCATGCCGGAGGTCAGGGCGGCGGTGAGGAACTCCAGGGGGCGGACCGCGGAGAACCAGGTCTCCCGGGCGGCGACAAAGCCGAAGATGGCCCCGGTGCCCATGTGCACCAGCATCGCCCAGCCGACGGCCAGGGTGCCCACGGCGCGGGTCATCCGGGGGCGGTCGAAGAAGATGAACCCCAGGTAGCTCAGGCTGATGAGGAAATAGCCGCCGTAGAGGACGCCGTTGATGGCGAACATGGACTTCATGTTGTTCAGGTAAAAGAACATGAAGAGGCGCCAGAACTTCTCCGGCCGCCCCAGGTCCACGAAGATAAAGACCATTGCCCCGAAGATGAGGACGATGGCCAGGTAGACCGCCAGCCGGGCGATGGGTTTGTATTCCTCCCGCCCGAAGACGTAGGTCAGCGAAGAGAGAATCAGGGAGCCCGCGCTGAGCCCGATGAGGTAAATGAGGAAGACGATGGGCATGCCCCAGGGGACGGCGTTGCTGCTACCGAGGAGCTCATGCCCCTGGATATAGCTGGCGACGAAGCTGGCCAGCCCCGCCAGCGCGAGCAGCGCCAGCGCCAGCAACAGCCACCGGTAGCCCGGTGACTTGCCTTCGATGCTGCTGAACTTCGTTTCCGCCAAAATACTTTCCTTACTTCAGGAGATAAAATACTTTCGGGCTGGTGCCCATCTCCTCGCGCAGCCTCACCGACTCCCGGGAGGCGAGCAACATCGCCACCTCGCTGTCGGGGTCGTCCAGGTCGCCGAAGGCGATGGCGTGGGCCGGGCAGGCTTCCGCGCAGGCGGGCACCACGTCCACGCCGATTTTCTTGCCTTCTTTCAGCCCCTGGTCGATGCGGTGGAAGCAGAAGGTGCATTTCTCCACCACGCCGTGGATGCGGTGGGGGAAGGGCCACATCCCGCGTGACGCCAGGTCCGGCGGCGGGTCGGGGCGTTGATACGGCTCGTCCACCGGCTCGTGGTAGTTGAAGTTGCGCACGCCGTAGGGGCAGGCAATCAGGCAGTACTTGCAGCCGATGCAGCGCCGGAAGTTCTGCACGACGATGCCGTCTTCCCGGTGGTAGGTGGCGCGGGCGGGGCAGACGGTCACGCAGGGGGCGTCATCGCATTGCATGCAGGGCATGGGAACCAGGTCCACGCCCGCGGACGGGTATTCCCCGCGGCTGACGGCGATGACTTTGTGCCAGAAGGGGGCGGTGCGCCGCCGGTATTCCTCCGGGGTGCTGTGGGGGACGTTATTCTCCGCCTTGCACGCCACCGAGCAGGACTGGCAGCTGGTGCACTTGTCCAGGTCGATGACCATTCCCCATCTTGCCATTGGTTACGCCTGCCTCATGCCGGGTAGACCCTGACCCTCGTATTGTAAAAGGCGGACTGGCCGCTGAGGCGGTCATAGTCCACGCCGATGATTTCATTGGGGTTGACGCCGATGCCCCGGTCCCATTTGCCGTAGGCGTCATGTCCCTGTCCCCGGGCGATGCTTACCACTCCCGGCCGTATCCCCTCGAAGACCCGGGCTTTGACTCTAAGTTTGCCGAAAGGCGACTCCACCCAGACCATATCGCCGTCTCTAATCCCCATTTCGGCGGTGGTGGCGCGGTTCATCTCCGCGAAGTTCTGCCAGCCCTGGCCGTGCCGCACCAGGTAGAGCTCCTGTGCCCAGGGGTAGTTCTGGCTGCCGTTCTCCACGTCCATGACCGGCTGGTAGACGGAAAGCAGCAGGGGATACCGGGTGCGGTCGCCGAGGAAGGGGGCTTTCTCGTAGTGGGGCAGCAGCGCATTCCCGTCCGCCTTTTCCCCGGCAGCGCTTAACGCCGCCGCCAGGTTGCCGGAGGAGAACTCGAACCTGCCGGAAGGCGTCCGGAAGATTTCGTCGTAGCCGTAATAGCGGTAGGCGGGGCCCGTCCAGACGGCCTTTTCCCGGAACTCCGGCCAGGGCATCAGGGGGGCGGTGCGAAAGCGCACGAAGTCCTCGGCGCTTCCGCCGGTGCCGTGGAAGGATTCGGCGACGGCGCCGCCCAGGCCCTGGGCGAGCCGGTAAATAATCTCGATAATGTCCATCGTGCCGGGCATCCGCGCCACGACCGGCTGTTTCAGCCGCACCTCGGCGAAGCCGGAGCCGGGCGGCGAGCAGTCATAGCCCCACTGCTCCAGGAAGGTGGGCGCGGGCAGGACGATATCGGCGTAGGTTGCCATCTCGCTGACGAACGGGGCGACGTGGACGTAAAACGGCAGTTTGCTCAGTGCCTCGTGCCAGCGCGGAGCGCCCGGCTCGGTCATGACGAAGTTGCCGTTGAAGCCGATGGCTATTTCGATGGGGTAGGGGCTGCCTCCGGTTATCGAGTCGGCCACCTGGTTGGTCACCGTCCGGGCGGTGGGGAAACGCGTCGTCCGGCTGAGATCGATGCTGGGCTGGGCGTTTCCCGACTTCGCGATGTCGTCGTAAAAGTCGCGCGGTATCATCTCGGCGAGCGGGGGTTCCTGCTGGTAAAGCACCCCGCCGGGAACATCGATGCTGCCGACGAGGGCGTTCAGGCAGAAAATAGCGTAGCTGGCGTAGGCCCCCCCGGGCCAGCCGGTGGCGCCCCGCCCCCGCCAGGCAATCGCGGGACGGGCGGCGGCGAACTCGCGGGCGATTTCCCGGATGGTCTCCGCGGGTATGCCGGTAATAACGGTGGCCGTCTCCGGGGCATATTGCGTCGTCGCCAGCCGGGCGTATTCCTCGAAGCCCGCGGTATGATTGTCAACGAAATCAGCGTCGTAGAGCTTCTCGCTGATAATCACGGCGGCGATGGACATGGCCAGGGCGCCGTCCGTGCCGGGATTAATCGGCAGCCAGCGGTCCGCCTTGGCGGCGGTGATGGACTGGCGGGGGTCGATGACCACCACCTTTACCCGGTTCGGTCTTTCCCGGTGTATCTTGCCCCACATCCTCAGGTTGCGCGCCAGCGGCTTCTGCGATTCCAGAATGCTGGCGCCGAAGGCGAGGATGTAGTTCGTGCCGGGCAGGTCGTAAGCGCTCTGCGTGTAGTTGCCGTCCGCGAGCCACTGCCCGATTTTATCCGCCTCGTTGCCCAGGCCGTCGGAGGCGATAAGGTTCGGTGTGCCGTAGGCCTCGGCGAAGCGCCGGAGGTAGTCTTCATCGCTGACCGTATTCAGGCCGCGGAAGAGCAGCAGCCGGTGGGGTTGCCCCGGCGCCCGAAAGTCCCCACGCAGCGCTTTCAGACGATTCCCGATTTCCGTCAGCGCCTCTTCCCAGGAGATTGCTTTCCAGGCGGGGTCGATGCCTTTCCCCTTCGCGGGGTTCGTCCGCCGCAGAGGGGTGGCGATTCTCCCCGGGTCGTAAAGCACCTGGAGCCCGATATGGGCGCGGGGGCAGTTGGCGCCTTCGGTCACCCGGGAAAGGGGGTTCCCGGCAATCTTGACCGCCCGGCCGTTGACCACCCTCACCCGGATGGCGCAGCGCGTGGCGCAGTTCAGACAGGAGGTCGGCAGCCAGGTCTCGGTCATTGTGTCCGCGCCTTCGGGGAGCAGGGGGGTGCTGTTACCGAGGGCGGGGAGGTGACGGCCGAAGCGGAATACCGCCGCGGCGAGGGCAGCAAAGCCGGAAAGCTTGAGGAAGGTCCTTCTCGTCAGACCGGCGAGAAACCGTCCTCTTTCCGGCAGATGGCTCCGTTCCTCTGTTTTCCCCATCAGCACTTCAGGTCTTCCCGGAGGTCCGGGAATAACGCCCGCTATGTGGAAATGAGCCCATAAAGGGGAAGTGGAAATGACTTACGGTTGCGGTATGCTCGTGTTAGCGTCATTTCGGGAAAGCCCCACCCCATAATATACGAAAAAGATGAGAAAAACAAGCCTGAAGGCATGATAATAGCCGTCTACTCCGGCAACCGGAAAAGGCGGCGGCTGTTGGCAGCGGTGGCTGCTGCCACTTCTTCCTCGGGCATGGCCTTGATGGCGGCGATGCCCCCCAGGCTGATAAGGACGTGCTCGGGGCGGGCGGCGAACTCGTTTTCCCGGCCCCTCCCGTAGACCACCGGGCAGTCCGTCTCCAGGAGAAGCTGCTCAATGGGGGCTTCTTTTACCGT
>JBDRGD010000050.1:0-15171 GCA_043818095.1 Chloroflexota bacterium | reverse complement strand
CTTCCGCGGAGGCATCGAAATCGGTGACGGGCGGGGGTTCCGGTGCCGGGGCGGGCTCGGCGGGTTCCGGGGGCGCTTCCGCGGGCTCCTCGGCGGCGGGGGACGGCGGGGCTTTCGCCTCCGGTGCCTTCTTCGACGCGGCGGCCCTGGGTTTCCGCTTCGGCGCCGCTTTCGGCGGGGGCGGCGGCTCCGGCTCGGCGGCCTCCTCCTCTTCTTCTTCCTCTTCCGCCACTGCCTGCGCTTCCGCGGGCTCCTCTGGCTCCTCCACCTCTTCCTCTGCCGCTGCCTCCGGCAAAGTCTCCTCTTCGGCCTCAGGTTCGGCGTTTTCGGGGGCGGTCCCGGCAGGAGGCGCCAGCGGGTAGGAGACTCCTGCTTCTTCCTCGGGCTCCTCACTGGTCAGCGGCTGCCGCAGGTATCCCCTTTCCTCCTGCAGCTGGCGGAAGGTCTTGTCCAGTGTCCGGTAGCCGTTAGAAAGGAGCGGATACCCGCACCACTGGCAGGCCCAGTCTGCGGTCCGCTCCGTGGCCCGGCCACAATTAGGACATTTCTTCATAATAATTCTCCCCCCAGCATATACAGGATAGCCCGACCTGTCAATAGCCCCCTGGTACGGGAATTCCTCAGGCGGGTTCCGGTTTCCCGGCACCCTTGCGGGCTTTTACCTTCGCCAGCCCGTAAGTGTAGCCGCTTTCCAGGGCCTTCAGGTTGAGCTCCTCGGTATTCTTGGGGACGGAAGCCAGCACGGACTTTCTCATCGCTTCGATAGAAACCACGCCGGTTACCGCGGTGAGAAAGCCCAGCATGACCACGTTCGCCATGTTGGCGCGCCCGAGGTCCTCGGCGATTCTCTGGGCGGGGATGGACCAGAGGCGGTCCTTCTTCGTCTCCCGGTGTTTCACCAGGTCTTCATCGATGATGATGAGGGAGTTCTCCCGGCTGCCGGGGCGGTACTTATTGTAAGCCGCCTGGGACATCGCCACCAGGACGTTGGGGGCATTGATATACGGATAGAGGACCGGCTTGTCGGAGATGACCACGTCCGCCCGGCAGCTGCCGCCCCGCGCCTCCGGACCGTAGTCGCGGATATGGGTGGCCTGCTTGAACTCGTAGACCGTGGCGGCCTGGCCGATGATGTAGCCGGCGAGCATGATACCCTGACCGCCGAATCCGGTGAGCCTCAGCTCATGGCGTTCGTCCATTGTTCCCCTTTTCCCCCGCCGGGATGGAAGGCCTGCTGATGTCCCGGAACTTACCGACGACTATCTGCCCCTCGATGCCGATGCCCACCTCCGCCGGGTCCGCGCCGTGGCGGACGACGATGTTATCACGGTAGCCGGACATCTGCGCCAGTCCCGAGGGCTGGCGGTTCATCCGGCCGTAATAGGTGGGGCAGGGCGCAATGGCCTCCACCACGCTGAAGCCCCGTTTCAAAATCGCTTCGGTAATCGACTCCTCCAGGCTGCGCACCTGCGCCGTGGTCCAGCGGGCGATATACGTCGCCCCGGCGGCGGCCGCCAGGTGCGGGATGCTGAAGGGCGGTTCCGTGTTGCCCCGGAGGGTAGTGGCGGTGCGGGCGGTGAGGGGGGTGGTGGGCCCCAGCTGCCCTCCGGTCATGCCGTAGTTGAAATTATTAACGCAGATGACGGTAATGTCCATATTGCGGCGGGCGCCGTGGATAAAGTGGTTCCCGCCGATGGCGACCAGGTCCCCGTCGCCGCTGATGACGACCACCTTGAGCTCCGGGTTGGCGATTTTCAGGCCGGTGGCGAAGGGAATCGCCCGCCCGTGGGTGGTATGGAAGGAGTCCAGCTTGAGGTAGCCGGCGACGCGCCCGGTGCAGCCGATGCCCGAGACCACGCTGACCTTGTCCAGGTCCAGCCCGGTGGCCAGCAGCCCGCGGATGAAGGCGCTCGTCACTATCCCCAGGCCGCAGCCGGGACACCAGATATGGGGCAGCCGGTCTTCCCGGAGATACTGGTCATAGGGATGCTTGACTGCTTTCAGAATCACGTCACTCATTTTGCCGCTCGCTCTATTGCCCGGAAGATAGCCTCCGGCCGGTGGACACCGCCGCCCATGTGGGGCACGCGGATGGTGGGCGCCCGGCTGCTCACGCAGCGTTCCACTTCCAGGGCAATCTGCCCGTAGTTATTCTCCGGCACGACAAAGGCGCGCGCGTGCCGGGAAATCTGCCGCACCCGGTCTTCCGGGAAGGGCCAGACGGTAATCAGCCGCAGCAGGCCCACCTTGAGGCCCTCCCGGCGCGCCCGCTCCACCGCGATGTTGGCCACGCGGGAAGTGATGCCGTAAACGCAGACGATAATCTCCGCCCCGTCCACCTGGTCCTCCTGGATTTCGATGATCTTGTCGCTGTTTTTCTCGATTTTGTCGACAAGTCGCCGCACCAGCTTGTCCTGCGCTTCCACGCTGCTGGCGGGGTAACCCCTTTCGTCATGGGTCAGGCCGGTGACGTGGAAATGGTAGCCTTCGCCGGCCACCGCCATCGCGGGCACCAGGTCGAAGTCCGGCTCGAAGGGCTTGTATTCCCAGGGAGGCACCAGGGGCTTGCGCCGGTTCCAGATTTCAATCTCGTCAATGGGAGGGATGACCACCTTCTCATACATGTGGGCGGTGGCCGCTTCCCCCATCACGAAAACGGGCACGCGGTACTGCTCCGCCAGGTTGAACGCCCGGATGGTAAGATCGAACAGCTCCTGAGGGGAGTTGGGGGAAAGTGCGATGATGCTGTAGCTGCCGTGGCTGCCCCAGCGCGCCTGCATCATGTCCCCCTGCCCGGTAAGCGTGGGCAGCCCCGTGGAGGGACCGCCCCGCTGCATGTTCACCACCACGCAGGGCGTCTCCAGCATCACCCCCAGCCCGATGTTCTCCATCATCAGGCTGAACCCGGGACCGGAGGTGGAGGTCATCGCCTTGACCCCCGCCCAGGAAGCCCCCAGGATCGCCGCCATGGACGCCAGCTCGTCCTCCATCTGGATGTAGTTGCCGTTGACCTCCGGCAGACGGTCCGCCATGCGCTCGGCAATCTCCGTCGCCGGGGTGATGGGATAGCCGGCAAAGAAGCGGCAGCCGGCGCAAATCGCACCCTCGGCGCAGGCGTCGTCGCCGCTCATGAAATACTCGCCGGTAAGGAAGCGTTCTTCTGGCAAGCCTATTCCTCACTCTCCTTGACCACGTCCAGGGCAAACTCGGGGCAGATCATGGTGCACATCTCGCAGCCCGTGCAGTGCCCGTCATCGTCCTGGTAGACCACGTGATAGCCGTGGCTGTTAAGCTCGTTAGAGCGCACCAGGGTATGCTGCGGGCAAAAGTCAATGCAGAAACTGCATCCCTTGCACCGCTCTTTAAGCACACAAACCCGGTAATTACCGGAATGGAAACGATTCTGGTTCAGGTTCTTCTCCACTCGGAGGCCGCTCTGCCGCCGACAAAAGGCTACAGATAATTTTAGCATCGTTGGCGAACGGGCGTCAATTCAGGGCGGCGTTACCGCTTCCCGCTGCCCAGTTCCTGGCTGAGCTGGAGGAAGCGGATGATGTCCGCGCGGCTGACGACGCCCTCCAGCCTGCCCTGCCGGAGCACCAGGACCTGGTTGATGTCATGCTGCGCCAGCATGTGGAAGGCCGTGTTCAGGTCGTCTTCCGGGGAAACGCTGTAAAGGGGCTCGCGGGTCATGATGTCCGCCACCGCGGTCTGGAACCACTTCTCCTGGGGCAGCTTTTTCACGTCTTCCAGGGTCACGATACCCGCCAGCCGGTCCTCCCGGCCCACCGGGACGGCCCGGCGCTGCTCCCGGAAAAAGACGTCACTGACCAGCTGCGACACCATCATCTCCGGGCTGACGGTCTCCCGTCTGGGGACCAGCACCCGGCTGACCGGTATCCCGGTGAGATGCTCCCGCAGGGTAACTTCCCGGCGGCTGGAGTCCGCCGCGCTGGAGAGAAACCAGCCGATAAAGGCGACCCACAGCCCGCCGAGGAAATTCCCCGTCAGCAGCACCTGGTACAGACCGTAGGCAATCAGGGCCCAGCCGGCAATCCGGCCCACCGTCGCGGCGATGTTCGTGGCACGGACCAGCTTCCCGGTGGTACCCCAGATAATCGAACGCAGCACCCGGCCGCCGTCCAGGGGAAAGCCGGGGAGGAGATTAAAGATACCCAGGGCGATATTGATGAAAGCCAGGTAGCCGACGAGGGCCTCCAGCGGCGTGGCGAACACGGAACCGACCAGCAGTCCGCCGAAAGGCACCGGGCGGCCGGTAAGGAGGTTGGCGACGCCCCACAGCAGGAGCCCCAGGACGATGCTCGTGCCCGGGCCGACAATCGCCACGGTGAACTCCGTGCCGGGGCTTTCCGGCTCTTCCTGCAGGTTGCTCACACCGCCGAAAATGAAGAGGGTAATCCCGTCCACCGGCAGCCCCCGGGCGCGCGCCACCAGGGAATGCGCCAGCTCGTGCAGCAGCACGGAGATAAAAAGGAGCAGGGCAGCGGCCACCCCCAACGACCAGCTGGTGGCCGGGCTCCAGGCGGGATGCTGCTGTTGAAACAGCCCCTGCGCCAGGGACCAGGCGATGAGCAGCAGCGCCAGGAACCACGTGTAGTGGACGCCGATCTCGATGCCGAAAAGCCGCCCGATACGAAAGCCGCCTTTGATGGTGTGCTCCTCTTTATGTTATTACGGTGACACGCTAAGCGTAGCGCGGCGCCGGGCTGGCGTCAAGAGGGACTGATGCCGGCCCCGTTATTGCGCAATTACTCACTTACGCAGTTACTCATCGGCGCAGTTACGCACTTACTGCAGCGCGAACGGCGGGTAGCGGTCCGTAACCAGCAGGAGTGCGTATGCCCCTACCCGCAGCTCCCAGCGGAGCACGTTCAGGTTAAAGTCGAACAGCCCCCTGGGGTAGCGCCCGGTAAACAGGATGGCGAACCAGGCAATCACCACGCAGACAACGAAAGCGATACCAAGGAATAAAAGAACAAAGACATGAGGTATCGCCAGGAACCATTTGACCAGGGGCAGCCAGCGGTTGAGGTCCTTAGGCACGTCGGGATAGACGAAATCGAGGTGGACCGCCTGCTCCTCGTCGGTGGAGGGATACTCGTCGCGCATCAGTGCCAGATAAGCGCATACCCGGACGCTGAAACGGACCAGCGCCAGGTTCCAGTCGTACCACCATTTCGGGTATTTCTGCCGGAAGAGAATCATTAGCACCAGGGGCAGAACCACCAGGCCGATGCCCCCGTAACTCCAGCTCTTGCCCATCTGGTCCTCCCAGCCGGAGCCGTTGCCTCCCCCACCCATAAGTAACCCGATGATGATGGCGATGGGAATCACTACGATAAGCCGGAAGAACGTGGTGAGCCGGTTCAGGTCGCGGTCGGGGTAATCAATGTCAAGCTTGGCCGGATAATCTATCATGGTCGCACCTCCTGCTCATGATGGCGCAATGATATTACCAATTTGCGCCGCTGTCAAGCCCTGCCAGGGTTGAACATTGTGCTAAAATGAAATATAATCCTGAGGGCGCAGGAGTGTAGCTCAGTTGGTAGAGCAGCGGTCTCCAAAACCGCCGGTCCGGGGTTCGAATCCTCGCACTCCTGCCATCGCGCCGAGGTGGTGGAATCGGTAGACACGCCATCTTGAGGGGGTGGTGAGCGTAAGCTCGTGGGAGTTCAAATCTCCCCCTCGGCACCAGCCCGCTTCATTCAAGCCCCCCAGACCCGAAAATAAGGGGCTTCCCCGCGGTTTAATATCAATCTATTTCTGGCCCCCTTAAAAGGCGCCACACCGCTCTGGCGGGCTCTCAGGCCGTTCCCGGAGAATACCCGGGACCCTTTCAGGCCTGTAACTTCTTCACCAGGAAGGCGACGTTCTTGCCGAAGTTCCAGGCGGTCTCCATGCCCTCGGTGTCCTTCCGGACTTCCCCCTTCTCCCGGCCAACGGCGACGTTCCAGTAGGAAGAGCCGGGCATGAAAAAGCCCAGGATGTGGAACCAGTACATTATCTCGGCGAAGGTGAAGGTCTTCCCGGCGCGGCGGGCGACCACCAGCGGACCGCCGACCTTGCCCCGCAGCCCTGCCCCGGGCCGGTCGATGGCGCCGGTCCGTTCCAGGAAAGCCTTGGTCAGCGAGTTCGCCGAGCCGAAATAGACCGGCGCTCCGATGATGACGGCGTCGGACGCCAGGGCTTTCCGGTAGACCGTCATGAGGTCGTCATCGATGGGACAGGGTTTTCCCTGGCGGCAGACCTGGCAGCCGTCACACGGGCGGATGTCATAGTCCGCGAGGCGGACGAGCTCCGTTTCCAGGCCCTCTGCCGCGATGGCTTTCAGGGTATGTTTCATCAGCGTATCGGTATTGCCGTTTTTCCGGGGGCTGCCGACGATTCCCAGTGCTTTCAACTCTTGCCCTCCTATCTATCCTCGTAAAGGTGGTGCCGGCGGATGTAGCGGTTGACCGTCTCCGGGATAAGGTGGCGCGCGGAAAGGCCGCGGGCCAGGCGTTCCCGTATCTCGGTAGAGCTGACGGACATACGCGGCTTCGCCATCAGCATCACCTTCCCGGAGATTCCGGGGAGACGTTTCTCCAGCTTCTTCAGGTCCGGGCGGCGGTAGCCGGGGCGGGGCGCCGCCACCAGGTAGCAGCGCTGCACGAGGTCCGCCGCCTCATGCCATTCCGGTAACTGTTCCAGGCTGTCCCAGCCTAGGATAAGATAAAGCACCGCCTCGCTGCCGAGCTTTTCCTGAATGGTGATGACAGTATCGATGGTGTAGCTGGGCCCGGGCCGCTCAATCTCCATTTCGGATATCCCGAAGCAGGTGTTGTCCGCCACGGCAAGGCGTACCATCTCCAGGCGGTGCTCCGCCACGGTAATCTCCCGCCCCCCTTCCTCTTTCTGCCAGGGGATACCCGCCGGGACAAGGTAGACCTTCGCCAGCCCCAGCTGTGTCCGGGCCTCCTCCGCGATGGCGAGGTGGCCGTTGTGAATGGGGTCGAAAGTCCCCCCGAAAATGCCCACGTTCATATGTCTACCACTCCCACTCCAGTGCGCCGCAGCGCACCCGGTCCCCGGGTTTAATCCCCGCCGATTCCAGCGCCTTGAGGACGCCCATCCGGGCGAACTGTTGCCGGAGCTGCTGGCGGAGCTCGGCGCTGACCTGTCCTTCCCGGGAGCGCAGTCGCGCCAGCTCGGGAATATCCACCACGTACACGTCCCCCTCCCGGCGGACACGATGCCCGCGCGGTTCCGGCTGGGGACGGAAGACCTTTTCCCCGGTATCCTCCGCGGGCTGCTCCGCCATGACGCGGTCGAGAAGTTCCCCCACCGCGGCCACCAGCTCCCGGACGCCCTCTCCCTTTTCCGCCGAAACCGGGTAGACGCGCATCCCGGCTTTTTTAAAATCCTCTTTCAGGCGGGCCAGGCGGTCACCGGCCTCCGGGAGGTCGATCTTGTTCAGCGCCACGATTTGCGGTTTTCGCGCCAGTTCCGTATCGTAAAGCACCAGTTCCCGGTTTACCTGCGCGAAGTCCTCCAGGGGTAACGGCGTGGCGGCATCAACCAGGTGCAGCAGCACCCGGGTGCGGGTGACGTGCTGCAGGAAATCGTGGCCGAGGCCCTTCCCCTCGTGCGCCCCGGCAATCAGCCCCGGGATTTCCGCCATGACGAAGGATCGCGTGCCGGTATCGACCACCCCCAGCGCCGGCTCCAGCGTGGTAAAGGGATAACCGGCAATCTTGGGATGGGCGTGAGAGACCGCCGCCAGCAGCGTGGACTTCCCGGCGTTGGGATAGCCGACGATACCCACGTCCGCGATAAGCCGCACCTCCAGGTCTACGGATGTTTCTTCCCCCCGGCTGCCGCTCTGGGCAATCTGCGGCGCCTGGTTGGTAGAGCTGGCGTAGCGGGTATTGCCCCACCCCCCTTTTCCGCCGCGGGCGATAACGACCTCCCGGCCATCTTCACTCAGGTCCGCCAGCAGCGCCGACCCCGCTTCATCCTGCTCCCGGACGATGGTCCCCACCGGCACCGCCAGCGTCAGGTCCCCGCCGTTTTTACCGTGCTTCTTCTGCCGGGCACCGGGCTCGCCGTTCTCTGCCCGGAAATGCCTTTTCCGGCGGTACTTCAGCAGGTTCTCCACGCTGCGGTCGGCTTTCAGGATGACGTTACCACCGTTACCGCCGTCGCCGCCGTCCGGACCTCCGAAAGGAACGAACTTCTCCCTGCGGAAGGTGATGGCGCCGTCGCCGCCGTCACCGGCCTTTACGTAGATATTTACCCTGTCGAACACATTCCTCCTCGGGCAAAACCATATGAAAAGTATTAAGCTATTCTCCAGTATCCCTTTTATCTAACTTAGTAGTCAACGTATTCTTAAAGGATTTTGTGATTCCAGCGTAAACAGTTAGACGGTGATTCCGGGAGTAGCAAGAAATCAGCAATATTCCGACAACAGAGGCGCAAGAAAATCACCCGGGAAAGGACAGCGTGGGAAGACGGCAGGATATGCTGGGCGGGAGTTACGGGAATCAGGAAAAGCGGAGAACCTGGAAACTTTACTTTGCTTCCGGTTTGTGCATTTTTTGTTGAATTTCTTTAATTTTGTTACGCAGGAAGGTGTTGGTTTCCAGGTCCCGGCTGATTTTCTTCCCGGCGTTGGTGACCGCCGCGGCATCACGTCCGCCCATCTCCTGGCCGATGCGAGCCAGGGGCAGGTTCGTCTCCCGGCGCAGGAGGTACATGGCGATGCGCCGCGCGGTCACGGCTTCCTTGTCCCGCTGCGCCCCGGTCAGGGTGGCGGAGGAAAGCTGGAAGGCGGCGGCGACGGCGTTGATGATGACCTGGGCCGCGGAAGGCGCGGCGGCCGGTTTCTTGGTGGCGATATTCTCGGTGGCCCGGGCGGCCAGGGCGCGGTCGGGCTTGGCCCGCAGCAGCCTGGCGAGGGCGAGGACGCGGTTCAGAGAGCCCTCGATTTCCCGGACGTTGCTCTGGTCCTGCTCCGCAAGGAACTCCAGCACGTCCTGGGGTACCGGGATGTCCTTCTCGGCGGCCTTCGCCTGGAGGATGGCGAGACGGGTCTCATAATCCGGCGGTTGTATGTCCACGATTAGCCCCCATTCGAACCGCGACCGGAGCCTCTCGGTAATCTGAGGCATCTCTTTGGGGGAACGGTCGCTGGTAATCACAATCTGCCGGTTGGCGTTGTGGAGCTCGTTAAACGTGTGGAAAAAGGTCTCCTCGGTCTGCTCCTTGCCGCTGATGAACTGGATATCGTCGACGAGCAGCATGTCGGCATTACGGTACTTCTGGTGAAAGTCCTCCATCCGGTGCTCGCGGATGGCGCTGACATATTCGTTGGTGAACTTCTCGGCGGTGATGCAGAGCGCCTTGATTTTGGCGTCGGCGGCCCAGTGCCCTACGGCGTGGAGGAGGTGGGTCTTGCCCAGCCCCACGCCCCCGTAGATGAACAGGGGGTTATAGGTGTGGCCGGGTTGCTGGGCAACGGCCAGCGCCGCCGCGCGGGCGAGACGGTTGTTCGTGCCTGCGATGTAGCTGTTGAAGACGTATTTCGGGTTAAAACCGGTGTAGCGAGCCGCCGTGGGGGGCGTTCCTGATGCCGGCGCTGACTCCGGGGCTTTCTCCTCCGGATGGTGCCCGTTGACGCGGAAGACGACCCTGGTCTGCGGGGAGGTCAGCCCGAAAAGGGCTTTTTCAATCAGGGAACGCTGGTTGGTCTCCAGGTATTCGGCGACGAAAGCGTTGGGAACGCCGATAACGAGGACGTCATCGGCATAGCTGATGCCTTTGGTTTTTTCCAGCCAGGTGCGGTAGTTTGACTTACTGACCTGTACCTGTAGCTCGCCCAGGGTGGCTTCCCAGACTTCTCGTGCGGTGGACAGCATATATATCCCTGGTTTAACCCTTCCTGCGCGCTATGTTCCCGGTTTCAGGCACAAAAATACCCTCCCTCACTTTACCAGCGAATTTTTCTGTGGGTTTCAGCAGACCCGCAGCGAAGACTAAGAAACTTGCGATTTGTGAAAGAAATTAACGTGATAAGATTACCCCCCGGATAGTTCCGCTGGCAAACCGTTTCTGGGAGAACGGCCAAAGGTCTTGCCGCCGGGGTTGCAGCGTGCTAACTCTTAAAAGCTCTCATTTTTGCCCAAAATCGACCAGTATACCTTTGGGCCGGGTTGTTGCCCAAAAATATTGGTGTTAGAATTTAGTACCAGGAGGTTTGCTATGCGTATCGTCTTTATGGGGACCCCCGGCTTTGCCGTGCCGACGCTGGAGCACCTCTTCCGGAACCACGTGGAGGTCGCCGCGGTCTATACCGCGCCGGACCGCCCCGCCGGCAGGGGGCGTCACCTGCAGCCGTCCCCGGTGAAGCAGGCGGCGCGGGCACGCGGGCTCACGGTGCTGCAGCCGGAAGGCTTTAAAGCGGAGGCGGCGGTCCGGGAGCTGGCGGAGCTGCAGCCCGATGCCGTCGTCGTGGCGGCCTACGGGACGCTCCTGCCCCGCACCGTCCTGGAGATACCGCCCTGCGGCTGCCTGAACGTGCACCCTTCGCTGCTGCCCCGGTTCCGGGGGGCTTCCCCCATCAGCGGCGCCATCCTGGCGGGAGACGAGTTTACCGGCGTCAGCATCATGCTGCTGGATGCCGGGATGGATACCGGCCCGGTGTTCACCCGGGCGCAGGTGCCGGTTTTCCCCCGGGACACCGCCGGCTCGCTGGGTGACCGGCTTGCGCGGGTAGCGGCCCCGCTGCTGCTGGAGGTGCTGATACGCTGGGGGAGGCGGGAGATAACCCCCGCGCCCCAGGCGGCGGAGCAGGCGACCTACAGCGGGCCGCTGCGGAAGGAAGACAGCGAGATTGACTGGACGCTGCCCGCGGTAGAGCTGTGGCGGCGGGTACGCGCTTATAATCCCGCTCCGGAGAGCTTTACCCGCTGGCAGGGGCAGCCGTTAAAGGTCCTGGAGGCGGTCCCGCTGCCGGGAATGCCGGGGGCGCGGGCCGGGCAGGTCGTTGCGCTCACCGGGGGGGGAGCCGCCTTCGGCGTGGGGACCGGGGAAGGCGTCCTGGGGATTATCTCGATAAAACCCGCCGGCAAGCGGGCGATGAACGCGGCGGACTTCCTGCGGGGACAGCGGGACTTCATCGGCGCGGTCCTCGGCGGAGAAGGAGGGTAAATGCCGGTACCGGAAAACCTGGAAAGCTTTGCGACGCTGGTTGGCGTAATTGCGCAACTGCGCAGTCCCGCAGGTTGCCCCTGGGACCGTAAGCAGACGCACGCCTCCCTGCGGGAGAACCTGCTGTCCGAGTGTTACGAGGCGCTGGCCGCCCTCGACGAAGGAGACGCGGAGGCGCTCTGCGAGGAGCTGGGCGATCTGCTGTTACAAGTTGTGCTTCATGCCCAGATTGCCCGGGACGACGGCGAGTTTGCCATCGGCGATGTCATCCGCGGCATCACCGCCAAGATAGTCCGCCGCCATCCCCATATTTTCGGTACGGGTACGGCGCAGGATGCGGAGGAAGTGGCGCACCGCTGGGAGAGCCTGAAAGAGGAAGAACGTGAAAGCGGGGCCTCCATGCTGGCGGGGGTGCCCCCGGAAATGCCCGCGCTGGGCTACAGCCTGGAGGTGCAGAAGCGGGTGGCCCGGGTGGGCTTCGACTGGGCGGATACCGGGGGCGTCATCGAAAAGTTGGTGGAGGAGGTCGGGGAGCTCCGGGAAGCCGGCAGCGACGCGGAACGGGAGCAGGAGTTCGGCGACCTGCTGTTCACGCTGGTGAATGTGGGGCGGCGGATGGGGATAGACGCCGAGACGGCCCTGCGCCAGGCGAACCGCCGTTTCTATCGTCGATTCGTCCACATGGAAGAGGTCTGCCGCCAGCGGGGCGTCCGCTTTGCCGGGCTTTCCTTCGAGGAGCAGAACGCTCTCTGGGAAAACGCGAAGCAGGCGCAGGGCTAGCGGCAGACTTTATGAGCACTCACGCAATTGCGCAATTACGTATCTGCGTATCTGAGCAGGCCATCAAGCAGAAGGGCTAGGAGATGGGCCGGGTCCCGAGGGTGACCGGCACCTGGACCTGCTCGCCGTTGCGCAGCACCGTCAGGGTTACCGTCTCGCCGACCGCCCCGGAACGCGCCAGGATGGTTATCAGGTCGTCCGTGCTTTTCACGGTCTGCCCGTTGTAGGCGATAATCACATCACCGCCGACGGGTATGTCCCGCCCGTTGACGCTCACCTGGTCCTGCCCTGCCCGGATACCGGCCCGGTCCGCCGGGCCCCCTGCCGTCACCTCGGCGACCATCGCGCCGCGCTGGTTGGCGGCCAGGTTTATCGCGGTGCTGATATCGGGAGTCAGCGAGATGATGGAGACTCCCAGGTAGGGATGTGCGTAGCGGCCGGTCTGGATAAGGGCGGGGACGACCTGCTGCACGATCGTGGACGGGATGGCGAAACCGACTCCCGCGGAGGTACCGGTGGTCGTGACGATGGAAGAGGTCACCCCGATGACCCTGCCGGCGATATCCAGCAGGACACCGCCCGAGTTCCCCGGATTAACGGCGGCGTCGGTCTGGATGATGTCCGGGATGCTGTAGCTCGGTCCCACGGGGTTCTCGTTGGCCGGCACCAGCCTCCCCAGCCCGCTGATGATGCCCAGGGTCATCGTCCCCTGGAGACCGAACGGGTTGCCGATGGCGATGGCCAGCTGGCCGACCTTCAGCTGCGTAGAGTCCGCCATCTGCACGGGGTTGACCCGGACGCTGGACAGGTCCACCTTGACGACCGCCAGGTCGCTGTCGGCGTCCGTACCAATCATTTCGCCGCGCAGTATCGTCCCGTCGCTGAAAGTGACGGAGATGTTGTCCGCGTTCGCCACTACGTGGTTATTGGTCACGATGTGCCCCGCGCTGTCCCAGACGAAGCCGGAGCCGAGTGACCGGCTGAACTGGGGCCCCTGCGGTCCCTGCGGACCGGGCATGGGGAGCCCGGGAATCTGCGGGAAGTTAAAAGTGGAGGAGTCCTGCCGCTGAATGACGCTGATATTGACTACCGAGGGGTTGACCTCTGCGTAAACGTTTTCCAGGGTGGTCTGGAGGTCGGCGACCGAAGCCAGCGTCGAGACCGAGAGCGGAGAGGATGGCGCCGGGACAGAAGCGGGCGCGGGCGCTGCTACCGGCGCCGGAGGGGCGCCGGTAGTGTTGTCGGCGCAGCCCCCGAATAAAAACAGCACGGAAAGCAGGATTGAGAGAATACCGGTATGTCGCTTTTTCATGATGCCTCCTGAAGTTATCCCTGTTTAATACTGCTATTTCTATTTTAAACCATGAATTGTTAAAAAATCATGAAATCCGGCCCGGGAAAAGTTACGGAATCGTGACAAATAAAGAATCTCGGGCGTCTCGGGCCGCTCTTCAGGGCACCGTCCCGCAGGATTGACACCACCGCAGGGGCACTCTAGAATGGGTAAAGAGGAATCTTGCTGGTGGGAAGATTTATCGGGGCGAGTGGATTTGAACCACCGACCTCAGCGTCCCGAACGCTGCGCGCTAACCAGGCTGCGCTACGCCCCGATAATCGCAGAGTTCTTGAACCTTGCGCTAAAGATACCCCGCCGGTCATATTATAGGCGAAAGGCGGTGGCTTGTAAACCGGGATGAAATACGCCGTAGTTATCATGGATGGCGCCAGCGGCTGGCCCGTGCCGGAGCATGGCGGCAAGACCAGCCTGGAGCTGGCGCGCACCCCGAACCTGGACGCGCTGACGGCCGGGGGGATGCTGGGACAGGTGCGCACCGTGCCCCAGGGCATGGAGGCGAGCAGCGCCTGCGCCTGCATGTCCGTCCTGGGCTATAATCCGCGGCTGTACTATAAGGGGCGGGCGGCGATTGAAGCCCGCAGCCTGGGGGTCCCCGTGGACGAGGGGGAAGCGGTCTTCCGCTGCAACCTGGTGAACGTGCGCCGCGGCGTCATGGTGGATTACAGCGCGGGCCACATCACCACCCCGGAAGCCCGCGACCTGATAACCGCCCTGAACGCAGAGCTCGGCGGTGCGGACGTGGAGTTCTACCCCGGCGTCAGCTACCGCCACCTCCTGAAGCTCAGGGGACACGAGGAGACGCTGAAAGCTATCTGCACCCCGCCGCACGATATCCCCGAGAAACCGGTGCTTGCCAACCTGCCCCGGGGCACGGGGAGCGAGTTTCTGCGGGACCTGATGGCGCGCTCCGAGGCGGTGCTGCGGGACCACCCGGTGAACCGGGCGAGGGAGGGCCGCGGGGAGCTTCCCGCCACCACCATCTGGCTTTTCTGGGGTGCCGGCCCCGTTCCGGAAATGCCTCCCTTCCGGCAGGTCTACGGGCTGGACGCGGCGCTGACCTCCGGCGTCGACCTCCTCCGCGGGCTGGCGAAGATGGCGACAATAACCATCCTGGAAATCCCGGGGGTGACGGACGGCGCCGATAACGATTATGCCGCCCAGGCTATCGGGGCGCTGGAGGTGCTGGCGACCCATGACCTGGTGGTAGTCCACGTCGAGGCACCGGACGAGGCGGCGCACGGTGGGGACATCGAGGGCAAGGTGGCGGCCATCGAGCGGATTGACGATGAGATAATCGGGCGGCTGCGCTCCTGGCAGGGGGACTCCTTGCGCCTCCTGGTCCTGCCCGACCACCCCACCCCCATCCCCATACCCACCCATTATGACGACCCGGTGCCCTTCCTGCTCTGGGGAGAAGGCTTCCGCGGCACCCGGGGGAAGCGCTTCTCGGAGGCGGAGGCGGAAAAGGCTGGTATTTTCCTGCGGGATGGGTATAAAATTATGGGGAAACTGGTCGACCGGGACAGCTGAAGTTCAGGAGATAGCAACCGATGGCGATAGTCGTGCAGAAATACGGCGGCTCTTCCGTGGCGGACGCCGCGAAAATCAAGAACGTCGCGGGGCGCATTGCCGGGGCCCGGGACAAGGGCAACGAGGTGGTGGTCGTCGTTTCCGCCATGGGAGACACCACGGATGACCTCATCACCCTGGCATACCAGCTCTCCCCCCACCCGGAAAAGCGGGAGCTGGACGTGCTGCTTTCCACCGGGGAGATTATCTCCAGCACCCTGATGGCGATGACCCTCCAGAACATGGGCTATCCT
>JBDRGD010000049.1:0-27557 GCA_043818095.1 Chloroflexota bacterium | reverse complement strand
CTCACCTCCCCGGTGATTATCCCTTCCGCTTTGCCCGTCTCCGCCTCGCGCTGGCGGCGGTTCTGCTCCGCAATCCGGGAGAGGTCATCAATATTATACAGGAAAACGTTCTCGATTTCCGTGACCCTAGGCGCCACGTTGTGGGGCACCGCGATATCGATAATGACCAGGGGGACCGCCGGGCGGACGTTCATCGCCGCGGCGACCTGGTTGACGTCCAGGAGGCAGTGGGGGGCGTCGGCACAGGTGACGACGATGTCGCAGGAAGGCAGCTCTTCGCCCAGGTTGTTGAGGCTGACGGGGCTGCCTCCGAGCATCTCGGTCAGGCTGGCGGCGCGCTCCTGCGTCCGGCTGGCGACGGTAATCCGGGAGACGCCACGGTCCTTCGCGGCTTTAGCGACCAGTTTGCCCGCTTCTCCCGCCCCGACGACGAGCATCCGGCTCCTGCCGAGGTCGCCGGTTGCCCGGGCGGCCAGGTCCACCGCCACCGAGCTCACGGAGAAGGCATTCTTGCTGATGCCGGTCTCCTCGCGGACGTTCCTGCCGGTGCGGACGGCGCTCTGAAAGATATGGCGCAGGGGCAGGTTCACCATCTTCGCCGCTTCCGCCGCTTCCAGCGCCTGCCGCACCTGCCCCAGGACCTCATACTCCCCGAGGACCATGGAGTCCAGGCCGCTGGCGGTGCGGAGGAGGTGGGTCACCGCCGCCTGGCCAAAAGCGGTATAAATATGCTCCCGCAGGGAGTTTTCCGGGACCTCCAGGTGCGTCCGCAGGAACTCGAGGCTGGCCGCCTCGGGGAAGAGGGTGCTGTCGGGGACGGTGTAGATTTCCGTGCGGTTACAGGTGGAGAGGACGACGCCGTGGGGGGCGCATTCACGCAGCGCTTCCAGCGCCTCGCTGAGTTTGGCCGTACGCACGGCGGCTTTTTCCCGGATGGCAACCGGAGCCGTGCGGTGATTCAGTCCTACCAGACAGAGATTCATCGGTAATTACCTTTCCAAAGTTATGGTGATGCCGCTCCCAGCTTGCGGAGGAGGAGGTCACGGGCGCGGCCGTTTTCGCCCCGGCGCAGCAGCGCCAGCAGCGGCTCCAGCTCCAGGGCTTCCTGCCACCGTTCGGCATCGATGCGTACGCCCCGCCGCCGCAGCTCCCCGCGCACTTCACTGACGAGCTCCGCCAGCCGGGCGTACTCGGTGGAGAGCTCTTTGTCCAGGTGGTCCCGGATTTTCCGCGCCAGCGCCGGGCTTTTCCCGGCGGTAGCAACCGCCACGGTAATCGCGCCGCGGCTTAACGAAGCAGGCAGGATAAAGTCGGAGTTTCCCGCGTCATCCACCACGTTGACGAGGACACCCTTCCGGCGGGCGTCCGCCGAAACGCGGCGGTTGGTCTCGCTATCATCCGTCGCCGCGATGACGACAAAGCAGTCGGCCAGGTCCTCCGCCCGGTAAGCGCGCCGGTGCGCGGCGATTCCCCCCCGTTCCCCCAGCGCCGCCAGCTCCGGGCAGATTTCCGGGCTGACGACCGACACGGCGGCGCCGTGCTCCCACAGCAGGCCGACCTTGCGCCGGGCCACCTCCCCGCCGCCCACCACCAGGCATTTCCGCCCGGTGAGGTTCAGGAAGACCGGATAGTAGCTCATCTCCTCCGTCATACCGGGTATGGCACCCTCGTCTTTTTAATTTCGCGCGAGCTGAAAAGGACCACGCGTTCCTCCAGTCCGGTCTCCGCGGACACCTTATCGGCGATTTCCCGGCAGGACTCCCGGTCCGCGCCGTGAATCATGGCGAAGAGGTTATAGCGCCAGTGCGGGTTGGTCTGTCTCTCGTAGCAGTGGCTGACCTGGCGCAGGGCGGTCAGCTGCCGGGCGGCGGCATCTATCTTCTCCGGGGGGGCTACCCAGCAGGTCATGGCGTTCGCGTTGAAACCGGCGCGGCGGTGGTTGACCGCGGCGCTGAAGCGCCGGATAATGCCGCGGCGGAGCAGCGTGCGGCAGCGCGCCAGGAATGCCGCCTCGTCCATGCCGGCGGCGGCGGAGAGGGGGGCAAAGGGACGGGAGGCCAGCGGCAGGCCCCGCTGGAGGGCGTTGATGACCGCCCGGTCCTCTCCGGAAAGGGGCGTCTCGCCGGTCGTTTTCTCAGGAGCGCTGGTCCCGGTGCCGGTGGGGGCGTCGTTCCCGGGGGCGAAATAGGTCCGCAGCTTGAAAAGCCGGCGCGCCGGCAGCGAGAAGCAGACCTCCGCCCCGGTGTCCTCCCCGAGACGCTCCACCTCCGCTTTCAGGGCAGCCTGGCTGCGCGCCGCCAGCGTGCACCAGAGATTCAGGTCATGCTTCCTCTCGTAGCCGTGGCTGATGCCCGGGTGCTCGCGGATGACGGCGGCGGCACGCTCCATGCGTGCGGGGGCGACTTTCATGGCGACCAGCGTGGTCCGGTAGCCCAGGTGGCGGGCGTCAAAGACCGCGCCCATCTGGCGGAGGATTCCCTCGTCCTGCAACTGCCGGATAATGGTTATCACCTCGGCTTCGCTGATATTCAGGTTTTTTCCGAGGTCGGCGTAGGGCTGCTCCGTCAGCGGGAAGTCCGCCTGCAGGCCGCCCACCAGCTTTCCCGCGGTATCGTTGAGATTCATCATGCTAGTCCGCCATCTCCGCGGCGGCCGCTGCCCGCGCCCGCGGTTCGTAGATGCAGTAGGGCTCCTCTGCCAGGTAATCGCCCGTCGCTTCGTAAGCCCTGGCCCGGCAGCCGCCGCATATCCGAATGTATTCGCAGCGACCGCACTTGCCCTTGAGGTTGCCCAAATCCCTCAGGCGGAGGAAAAGGGGGGAGTTTTCCCAGACCTCGGCGAAGGTCGCCTGCTTGATACTGCCCGCGGGCACGTCCAGGTAGCCGCACCCTTTTACGATGCCCCGGGAGGAGACGAAGCAGAAGCCGGTGCCCGCCAGGCAGCCGCGGGTGATGGCGTTGGTGGGGTGCCCTCCGGCGGCGGGCGGCGGCGGTCCGTCCTGCCGGGCGCGCTGCCGCACCACCCGGAGGTAGTGGGGGGCGTCCGTGGGTTTGAAAAAGATTCTATCCCCCAGCTCTTTCTGCCGGTCGTATATCCAGTTGATGGTCTCCTCGTAGCGCTCCGGGGGCAGCGCCACCGATGACAGCCCCTTGCCCCGCCCCGTCGGCACGAGCATGAAGGGGTGAAAGGCCACCGCGCCCACCTCCAGGGCGAGCGCCAGCAGGTCTTCCAGGTAGTCCACGTTGAGGCTGGTGACGGTGCTGTTAATCTGGATATCAATCCCCGCCCGGCGCGCGTGGGCGATGCCCTCCAGCGCCGCGTCATAGGCGCCCGCCTGCCCGCGGAACTCGTCCTGCTCCGCCGCCCGGGGGAAGTCCAGGCTGATGCCCAGCCGGGTAACGGGGACCGTCTTCAGCTGCGCCGCGATTTCCTCCGTAATCAGGGTGCCGTTGGTGCCCATGACCACCCGCAGCCCTTTCCCGGCGGCGTAGCGGGCGATTTCCAAAAAATCGGGGCGGCGCAGCGGCTCCCCGCCGGTGAGGATAAGAATCGGTTGCCCCACCTCCCGTATCTGGTCGATGAGGCGGTAGCATTCCGCGGTGGTCAGTTCATCGGGATAGCTGTCCGGGGTGGCTTCGCCCCGGCAGTGGGCGCAAAGGAGGTTACAGCTGCGCGTCAGCTCCCAGGCGACGAGGTGCAGCCTGGGGGTAAGCAGCTGGCTCATAGGCTGGCTGACGGCGTTTTCCGGTTTCATCAGTTCATCCCGATTTCTTCTTCGGTCAGATAGCAGGCGGGGTCTTCCGCCCAGACATCGTCGTAGACCGCCTCGGCGCGGACGCGCAGGTTGCCGTTGCAGAGCTCGACGTGGCGGCACCGGCCGCAGCGCCCCCCGAGCAGGGCGCGGCGGTTTTTCAGGCCGCGGAGCAGCGGCTCCGATTCGTCCATCCAGATATCGCCGAAGGGGCGCTCCCGCACGTTGCCCAGGGAATGGTGCCACCAGAACTGGTCCGGGTGCACGTTGCCGCGGTCGTCAACGGCGCCGATTTTAATGCCGGAGTTGTTCCCGCCGTTTATCAGGAGCAGCTCCCGCACGGCGGCGGCGCGCTCCGGGTCCTCCCGGAGCAGCTTCAGGTAGAGGTAAACACCGTCGGTATGGCTGCCCACGGTGAGGATTTCCTTGCGCAGACCCCGCCGGTAGAAGTCCAGGGTGTGCTCGCAGATGGTGTCAATCACCTGGCGGGTCTCGGCGTGGTTGATGTCCTCCGCGCGGAGATTGCTGCCCCGCCCCGCGTAAGCCAGGTGGTAAATGCAGACGCGGTCGATGTTCTCCGCCTCTACCAGGCGGAAAATGTCCGGGATGTCCCGGTAGTTATGGCGGGTGATGGTCAGTCGCAGGGACACCCGCAGTCCCCGCGCTACGGAGTTCCGGATACCGCGCAGGGCGGCGTCAAAGGCGCCGTTTTTCCCGCGGAAGTGGTCGTTGTGCGGGCCGATGCCGTCCAGGCTGATGCCCACCTCGGCGAAGCCCAGCCGCGCCAGCTCCCCGGCGAGGCTTTCCGTGATTACCGTGCCGTTGGTGGAGAGGGCGATTCTCAGGCCGCGCTCCCGGGCGTATTCCGCCAGCGTCAGCAGGTCCGGGCGGAGGAGGGGCTCGCCGCCGGAGAAGAGGATGACGGGCACGCCGAAGTCCGCCAGGTCACGGATAAAGCTCCTGGCGGCGGCGGTGGTCAGCTCCTCCGGGGAGCGGGTGCCGTCCGCGCTGGCGTAGCAGTGGAGACAGCGCAGGTTGCACTGCCGGGTGCAGTTCCAGACGACCACGGGTCTCGGGGCGTCCCGGCGGTCATAACGCAGGTGGTCCCCGGGCCCGGTATTATCGCAGAGCAGGCGTGTAATGGAGATCATCAGTGGTTGCCTCCGGGTATTTCTGGCGGTGCGCCGTTGCGGTACTGCTGGTGGGCAGAGACCAGGGAGACCAGGGCTTCATCCATGATGTGCGCGACCAGCGGTATCGCCTCGACGACGCGTCCGGTGAAGGCCTCCCGCTTGCGCAGCAGGTGCGTCACCGCCTGCATAATCGGCTCGCGGTGCATGAGGAAAGCCTCCACGGCATCGGTCAGCGGCAGGTCCAGATGCGCCAGCGTCTGTCCCAGGTTGCGCCCGACCTCCCGCGTGAGCCGGCGGTTCTCTTCTCTCCGGGAAGGCTCCGTGATGTACCGGATAATCATGCGGAGAAGCTGCCGCCCCAGCTGCGCCATTTGTTCCCTGGAATCTTCACCGAGCCTCTGGTACCAGTGGGTCGCGTTCAACATCGTGCGGGAGGTCTCCCGCAGCGCCTGTACCGTGTCCTCCAGCTCCAGCACCACGTCCTTGATGCCGAGCGTCCGCGGGTGCGCCCCGGTGAACTTCTTCAGCTCCGTGCGACTGTAGCGGCGGTGGCCGCCGGGCGTAATGAAAGCCTTGATTTTGCCCTCGTCCGTCCACTGACGGAGGGCGGCTTCGCTGACGCCGAGGAGCTGGCTGGCTTCGCTGATGCTGAGCAGGGACTCCTGGGACAATGTTCCTCCGAAACTGGTAAAATCTCTGGAAACTACAAAAATCTACAATAGAGAGTATAACTCTATATCCGGGGAGTCGTCAAAGGGGATTTTGCCGAAAAACTACCTGAAAACCGGTTCGGAAAGTACCTGTTTTTTCCCGCTGGATACTCTGCGGTACCGCGGGCGGTCGGCGCTGGTTCTCCGGCAGGAGGGATTAAAGACATGGTCCCGTTTGCATTGCCGTCCGCTTTCAACCATAATTGAAGATATAAGGCATAATTAAAGATATAAGAGCCTGTCACCCCACCCCCGGACCCAATAGCCGAATCCGGGTGACGGGCACTCGGGGAGAAGCATGAAAAGCAAAGTCTGGTTTGCCTTGCTGACAATAGGCATCATTCTGGCCGTGGGCTGTGCTAGAGAAGCCCCCGCGCCGACTCCCCCGGCACCGGTCCCGAGCCCCCCAACGCCCTCTCCCTCACCGGCGCCCGCACCGGGACCGGCACATCCGGTGAAAGGGACTTTCATCGAGGGGACGTCCGGCGGCGATGCCGAGACCCTGAACTGGCTGCTGGCCGCGGACGCATCTTCCTTTGGTTATGCCGGGCAGACCTTCGACAGCCTGGCGACCTATGACAACCAGTGGCAGGTGGTGCTGCGCCACCTGGCGAAACCCGTGGAGATTTCTCCCGACGGCCTGACCTACACCATGACTATCCGGGATGACCTGCACTGGACCGGCGGCGTGAAGGTGACCGCGGAGGACTACGTTTATACCCTGAAAAACCTGATGTTTTCCGACTGGCTGAACTATCCCTACCAGAGCGACTGGCAGGAAACGGTCAACGGCGAGACGGTCTTCATCGAGCCCGAGGCGGTCAATGATACCACCTTCACCATCAAGCGGCAGACCGTCGACCCCGAGTTCACGGACAACGCCATCTACGGCCTTACCCCGTACCCCGGGCACATCGCCCAGAAATACGAGGGCGACGTCAAGGCCTTTACCCAGGCGGAGGAGTTCAATAACCTGACCTATACCGGCAACCTGGGCGCTTACCGCTTCAAGGAGTGGATAAGGAACGACAAGTTCGTGGTGGAGCGCAACCCGGAGTTTTACCTGGGACAGGAAGACGGCTCTCCCTACTTCGTAGAGTCTGAGACCAAGCTCTTCGGGACCCCGGCGGCGGTCTACGCTGCCCTGGAGGCGGGGGACATCCAGTATACCGGCATCGAGCCGGAGCAGGTCGCCAAGTTCAAGGCGATGCCGGAGGTAAACGTCTATACCGTGCCCACCCGCAGCTACGACCTGATTGTCCTGAACCTGCGCCGGAACGGCTGGGAAGGGCTTGACCGCAAGGAGGTGCGGCAGGCGCTCTCCATGTCCATCAGCAAGCAGGCGGTGATTGAGGATATCCGCCTCGGCTTTGGGGACCCCGCATTCAGCTTTATCCCCAGTTCCTCTCCCTGGTATACCGACGCAGGCGTGCCCACCTACGGCTACGGCGCTCTTTACGATAAGGACAAAGCGAAAGAGATGCTGCTGGCAGCGGGCTACGCCGTCCGCCAGCCCGACGGCAGCATCAAGGTCCAGAATAAGGACGGTCAGCCTCTCAAGCTTACCCTCGCCACCACGCCGGGCAGCAATGTCGCCGAAAACCTGGCTTTCCTCGTGAAACAGGAGCTGGGGGACATCGGCATCGAGGTGGATATCAAGCTGGTGCCCTGGCCTACCCTCCTGCGCCAGTACGTCATGAATAAGGTCCCCGGCAGCGACCAGCAGCCCGGTTACAACAACGGCCCCGAGGCGGTGAGCGAGGAGGCCTGGGACATGATTATCATGGTGTTCAGCACGCACCCCATCGCCCCGTCCGGGTCCCGGGTCTTCTTCACCGGGGACGGGGGGCTGAACTACTGGGGATATGACAACCCGCAAGTCGACGAGCTCTTCCAGAGGGTCACCTCGGCGGAGGCGCTGGACAACAACGTGCGCAAGGAAACCTACGGCGAACTGAGCCGGGTCATCGCCGAGGACCAGTCCGTCATCTTCCTCACCTACCCCCGGGGCAACCACGGCTTCCGGGCGAACGTACAGGGGATTGACGTGGGGATGAGGCTCGGATGGAACAATTTCAAGTGGTATTTTGCGGAGCCGTAGCTCCTGCCTGACGGAGTAAGCTGTTGCATCGGGGCGGACTACAGGGTTACATCATCCGGAGGCTCATGTATACCTTCTTTATTGCCTTCGGGGTGGTCACGGTCACCTTTATCCTGCTGAGAATCGGCCCCAGCTCCCCGGCGGACCGCTACCTGGCGAACATGTCCTCCCGCACCCAGAACCCGACCCAGGTCATCGCGGCGATTGAGGCGCGCTACGGGCTGGACAAGCCCATCATCGAGCAGTACAAGGACTACCTGGTCAACCTGGGCCGCGGCGACTGGGGATGGTCCTTCAGCACTTCCCTGCCCGTCATGGAGCTTATCCGGAAACACTGGGTCTACTCCTTCCAGCTCATCCTCCTCAGCGTGCTTTTTTCCGCCTTCCTGGGCATCTTCATCGGGGTCTATTCGGCCATCAGGCAGTATACGAAGACCGATTACCTGGCGACTTTTCTCTCTTTTATCGGCATCTCTATCCCCAATTTCTGGCTGGGCATCATGCTCATCCTGGTGTTCTCGGTGCAGATGGGCTGGTTCAAGACCTACTACGATACCGGCCTGCCGATGCTCTCCCTGGCGAACCTGAAGGCGCTCACCCTGCCGGTGCTGACCCTGGGCACCGGGATGATGGCTGGCTATACCCGCTACGCCCGGTCCGCCACGCTGGAAAACCTGCGCAAGGACTTCGTGCGGACCGCCCGCGCCAAAGGCCTCCCGGAACGGGTGGTCATCGGCAAGCACGTCTTCCGCAACGCCATCCTGCCGATAATCACGATTATCATGTTCGACCTCAGCGGCGTCGTCTTCGGCGGGGCCTACCTGACCGAGATTATTTTCGGCATCCCGGGGCTGGGGCGGATTTCCTTTAATGCCATCTTCGCCAACGATTATCCCGTGGTGGTGACGATTACCCTTATCGGGGCGCTGGTGGTGCTGCTCACCAACCTGGCGACGGACATCGTCTATACCTGGCTGGACCCGAGGATACGATACGATTGAAAAACATGCTGAAACAAATTAGCCGGAGGGCCGGCGGGGGGAGAAACCTGGTCTTCCTCGGTGGCCTGCTGGCGCTCGCGGGGGTAGCGCTGGCGGATATCCTGCTGCCGGCGCATCTCCTGGCGCCGTTGGAGTATTTCAACCTCTTCATGGCGCTGGCCATCGTTTGCTATCTGGTCCATCCCCTCTACGTCAATCGGCGGCTGACCCGTTACTACTGGGAAAGGACCAAGAAGCACCGGCTTTCCGTCTGGGGGCTGGGCTTCGTCCTGCTGCTGGTGGTGGTGGCGCTGTTCGGCCCGCTGCTTACCCAGGACCCTAACCGGGTCAGCTTCGGGGAGAAGAGCCTGCCCCCGGTGGGCTTCACCACGCAGCAGTCCGTCTATAACCTGGCTACCGACCAGTTCGTCACCCGGGAGACGCCGGGCGTCTGGCACCATCCCCTGGGGACGGACAGCAAGGGGCGGGACATGCTGGCGATGCTCGTCTCCGGGGCGCGGGTCTCCCTGCAGGTGGGGCTGCTGGCTACCCTGATTGCGATAATCCTGGGGACGGTCATCGGGGTGGCCTCCGCCTACCTCGGCGGCTGGGTGGACAACGCCCTGATGCGTTTTACGGATATCATGATGACCTTTCCCTTTTTCCTGCTGCTGGTCTTCATCATCTTTATCTTCGGGCCGTCCCTGGCTTTTATTATCCTCGCCATCGGCCTGACCGGGTGGACGGGCACCGCCCGGCTGGTGCGGAGCGAGGCGCTGTCCCTGCGCACTCGGGAGTTCATCATGGCGGCGAAGGCCCTGGGGGCGAGCGACCGCCGCATCATCTTCCGCCATCTCATCCCCAACGTCATCAGCTCCGTCATCGTCATCGCCACCCTGTCCATCCCCGGCATCATCCTGGCGGAGGCGGCGCTCAGCTTTATCGGGCTGGGGGACCCCACGGTGACCAGCTGGGGGGTGGTGCTGCACGCCGGGCAGCAAAGCCTGGACACCGCCTGGTGGGTGGCGGTGGAGCCCGGCTTTATCCTTTTCCTGACCGTGCTGGCATTTAATTTCTTGGGAGACGGCATCCGGGACGCCTTTGACCCCCGGAGCCAGCTTTAGGAGTCTCGTGGCCGAAAATATATTAGAAATCAGGAACCTGCAGACCTTCTTCTTCACCGGCAGCGGCGCCGTCCGGGCGGTGGACGACATCAGCTTCAGCCTGCGGCGCGGGGAAAACCTCTGCCTCGTGGGCGAGTCCGGCTGCGGGAAGACCGCCACGGCGCTGTCCGTGCTGCGGTTGATTGACAGCCCGCCGGGGAAAATCGTGGGGGGGCAGGTGCTCTATCGCGGGGAGGACCTGCTGCGCGCCCCGGATAGCCGGCTGCGGGAACTGCGGGGCAACCGCATCGCCATGATTTTCCAGGACCCCCAGTCTTCCCTCAACCCCGTTTTTCCCGTGGGCGACCAGATAGCGGAGCCCCTCCGGCAGCACCTCAATATGGCGCGCGGGCCGGCGCGGGCGCGGACCTTGCAGCTGATGGCGCAGGCGGGCATCCCCCGGGCGCAGGAACGCATCCGGGACTACCCCCACCAGTTTTCCGGCGGGATGAAGCAGCGGGTGATGATTGCCACGGCGCTGTCCTGCGACCCGGAAATCCTCATCGCGGACGAGCCCACCACCGCGCTGGACACGACCATCAAGGCGCAGATTCTGGACATCTTCCAGGACCTGAAGCAGCAGCGGCAGATGTCCGTGCTGTTCATTACCCATGACCTGGGCACCGTGGCGGGCATCGCCGACCGCATTATCGTCATGTATGGCGGCAGGATTGCCGAGTCCGGCACCGCGCTCGATATCTTCGACGACCCGCGGCACCCCTATACCCGGGGGCTGCTCGCCTGTCTGCCGGATATCAGCACGCGTAAGGAGAGGCTGACCCCCATTCCGGGGACGATACCGAGCCTGATTGACCCGCCCCGGGGCTGTATCTTCAGCCCGCGCTGCCGCGAGCGGATGGCCGTCTGTGACGCGGAGCGGCCGGAGATGGTCAGGGTTTCCGGCGAGCATGACGTCGCCTGCTACCTCTACACCGCCAGGGAAGGGGAGGAAAACCGACCGTGAGACGGAATCTGCTCGCGACGGAGGACCTCAGGAAGTATTACCCGGTCAACGCGGGGCTGCTCTCCCGGCACGTCGGGGACGTGAAAGCGGTGGACGGGGTCTCCCTGGCGGTCGGCGAGGGAGAGACGCTGGGGCTGGTGGGCGAGTCCGGGTGCGGCAAGTCGAGCCTGGGCAGGACGCTGCTGAGGCTGGAGGAACCCACCTCCGGGAAAATCTACTACCGGGGCAGCGACATCACCGCCTGGGACCGGCGGCAGCTCAAGACCCTGCGCCGGGAAGCGCAGATGATTTTCCAGGACCCGCAGTCCTCCCTGGACCCCCGGATGACCATCGGCGATTCCATCGGCGAGGCGCTTCTTATTCACGGCATCGGCGACAGTCGGGAGCGCGGGGAGCGGGTGCCGGAGCTGCTCAAGAGGGTGGGGCTGGATCCCGCTTACGCCGGGAGGTATCCCCACGAGATGAGCGGCGGGCAGAAGCAGCGCGTCGGCATCGCGCGGGCGCTGGCGGTGGACCCGCGGCTTATCGTGGCGGACGAGCCGGTGAGTGCGCTGGATGTCTCCGTCCAGGCGCAGATTCTGAACCTGGTGCTGGACCTGCAGCGGGAGCTGGGGCTGGCTTA
Organism: Chloroflexota bacterium; assembly: GCA_043818095.1. Lineage (GTDB taxonomy): Bacteria > Chloroflexota > Dehalococcoidia > Dehalococcoidales > RBG-16-60-22 > JBDRGD01. The sequence goes on along the minus strand of JBDRGD010000049.1, from coordinate 16,133 downwards.
CCTTTTCATCGCCCATGACCTGGCGGTCATCGGGCAGGTCTCGGACCGGATTGCGGTGATGTACCTCGGCCTGATTATCGAGTCGACCGGGCGGGCGGAGCTGTTCGGTCATCCCCTCCACCCCTACACGCAGGCGCTGCTTTCCGCCGTCCAGATGCCGGACCCGCACCGCCGGGGAAAGCGTATCCCCCTTCAGGGCGAGGTCCCCTCACCGCTGGCCCCGCCGTCGGGCTGCCGCTTCCATACCCGCTGTCCCCGGGTAATGCCGCGCTGCCACCAGGAGCCGCCGCCGCTGCTGGAGAAAGGGACGGACCACCTGGTCGCCTGCCACCTGTACGACTAGGGGATAAAAAGGCGGGTCTCAGTCCAGACGCTTTACCAGCAGCAGACGGTCATCGCCGGGGGCGTAGAAATCGGGAACGCGGCCGACTTCCCGGTAGCCGCAGTGCTCGTGGAAGCGCACTATCCGGGCATACGCCGGCTGGGAGGAGGTCTCGATGACCGCCATCCTGCCATGCTCCCGGCGGATGTGCTCCTCGGCGGCGCCGAGCAGGGCCCTGCCGATGCCCTGCCCCTGTTTCTCCGGGCTGACCGCCATCCAGTAGAGGTCCCAGGTGCCCTCGGTCAGGGGGGTGGGCCCGTAGCAGATATAGCCGGCAACGCCCTCCGGCAGCGCCGCCACCAGGGAACAGTAGCCGGACTTGACGGGGTCATGCAGGCAGCTGTCCAGCACCTCTTCGGCGACGGCCACTTCAGACGGCTTGAATTCTGGCGTACGCTGCAGTATCGCCATCAGCGCGGGCTTGTCCGCCCGCCGCAGGGGACGCATTTTGACGGCCATCCTTTTCTCCAGGGCAAGCTGCACGATTTTACCGATGAAGCGGGTATAGTCCATTCCCGCCCGTGCCGCCTGCCGTATCGCGCCGGCATGAGGGGAGATGTCCGGGTTGGGATTGACATCGATAACGCCGAGCCGGTCCCTGCCGTCCCAGCGCAGGTCCACGCGGGCGTAGCCCCGGCAGCCCAACAGACGGAAGGTCTGCAAAGCGGTGGCGCGCACCCGCTCCACCGTCTCCGCGCTGATTTCCGCGGGGCAGATGACTTTCGTGCCCTGAAAGTCGGGGCTGTCCGGCTGCCACTTCCCGGCGAAGGTGATGATACGGGGCACCCCCGGCGGCAGGGCATAATTAATCTCGGACACGGGAAGGACGTTAAGGCTGCTGTTGCCGAGCACGGTAACGTTAAACTCCCGTCCGTCGATAAATTCCTCAACCAGCGCCTGCCCGCCGTAGCCGCGGCTGATATAGGCCACCTGCTCCCGGAGCGCGGCGGCGTCATGCACCACGCTTTTCGCGGACAGCCCGTGGCTGGCATCCTCGCCGCGCGGCTTGACGATGCACGGGAAAGAGAGCCGGAAAGCGGTCACCGTCTCCGGGGTCAGCACCTGGAAGGCGGGCGTGTCCACGCCATGCGCCCTCAGCAACGCGTTCGTCCCGGCCTTGTCCAGAGCCTGGCGGAGCGCCGCTCCGGGACAGCCCGTGAAGGGAATCCCCAGCGCGGCGAGCATCTCCGGCACGGCAGCCTCGGTCTCGGGGTAGCCGCAGAAGCCCTCGAAAAGGTTAAAGACGACATCCGCCTCGATTGCCCGGAGCTTACCTTCCGCCTGTTCCAGAGGCAGCAGCAGGGGCACGCGGCGCACTTCATAGCCCAGCTCGTTAAGGGAAAGGTCCACCGCGCTCACGGATTCCAGGACGTCGAGAACCGCGCTATCTTCCCCCCGGTCATGGTAGCGGCTGGGCGCCGGGGCGTTGTAGACGATGGCTACGCGGGGACGCACTGCGGGTACCTCTTCAGAGCCGCCTCGAGGACGTCGGTGACCAGGCCACGGTGCGTCCTTCCGAGCAACTGCGTCATGATGACCAGGTCGCTGTAGGTGCCCAGGCCGGGGAGGGGGTTGATTTCCAGGAAATAGGGTAACCCGCCGGCGCTCACCCTGAAGTCCAGCCGGGCGAAGTCACGGCAGCCCAGCACGTTGAAGACTTTCAGGCTGGCCTGGCGTATCTCTTCCAGGACGGTCTCCGGGAGGCGGGCGGGACACTCGTAGTCCACCAGGTTAAGATAGTCGCGCTTGACCTCCAGCGAGTAGATGAAGTCACCCTCTTTTTTCCGGGGCACGATGCCCATGATGCCCACAATGAGGGGAGGCGCATTCCCGGTGACGCCCACGGTCACCTCGTCGCCGGTGATGAACTCCTCCGCCATTACCGGCTGGCGGTAGATGTCCAGCAGGCGGTTTACCTCTCCGGGCAGCTCCGCGGGGTCGCGCACCAGGGAGCTCAGGCGGATGCCCTTGCTGGAACCCTCGAAGGCGGGCTTGATAATCACCGGGAAGCTGATCGCGTCCTCCGGCATCCGGTAAAGGTCTTCACGGTCGTTGATGGTCAGCCAGCGGGGGGTAAGAATGCCCTCCCGCGCCACCAGCTTCTTGGTCAGGTGCTTGTCCAGGCAGACGGCCAGGCACTGGGGGTCTGCGCCGGAGTAGGGGATGTCCAGCATCTCCAGGACGGCGGGCACCTGCGCCTCGCGGCTGCGGTAAGTGCCCCGCCCCTCGGCGATGTTGAAGACCAGGTCCACCTTCTCGTGGAGGACGTTCGCTAAAAACTCCCGGCCGCCGCCCAGCCGCACCACCTCGTGCCCTGCGGCTTCAATCGTGGCGGCGATAAACTCGACCGTCGCCCCGGAATCGTACTCCTCGAGGGAGTCGTCCGGCGCGGTGATACCGACGGAAACGGTCGCCTTAAGGTCGTACGCTAATCCGATCTTCATTTCGGGCTCCTTCAGTCGTAATAAAGGGCGTCACGGGCTCCTGGAGGAGCTCTTCCGCCGCCGCCACTCCCCGCCGCGCCGCTTCCCCGGGGTTGCGGAAGGGGAAGAGGTTCCCCTGGTAGTTCCGCAGCATCAGGGAGTCCTCCGTCTGCGCCACGACGTAGTTGGGCTGCAGGGGGACCTTGCCGCCGCCGTGGGGCAGGTCGATAACGAAGTGGGGAACCGCCAGGCCGGAGGTATGCCCGCGCATTCCCTCGATGATTTTCAGGCCTGTCTCCACCGGGGTGCGCAGGTGCTCGGTGCCTTCCACCTCGTCGCACTGGAAGAGATAGTAGGGGCGCACCTTGCTGCGGAGCAGCGCGTGGGAGAGCCTGGTCATCGTTTCCACGCTGTCGTTGACCCCGCGCAGGAGGACGCACTGGTTGTTCACCGGGACCCCGGCGCGCAGCAGGCGGTCGCACGCCGCGGCGGCTTCCGGGGTGACCTCGCGGTAATGGTTGAAGTGAGTGTTGAGCCATATCGGCCCGTAGCGGCCGAGCATGTCGCACAGCTCCGCGTCAATCCGCTGGGGCAGCACCACCGGGAAGCGGCTGCCGATGCGGATGATTTCCACGTGGGGAATGCTCCTCACCCGGGAGATGATGCTCTCCAGGTGGGGAGTGGCCAGGGTCAGAGGGTCGCCGCCGGAGATGATGATGTCCCGGACCTGCGGGTGCCGGCGGATGTAGTCCAGCATGGCCTCGATTTCCGCCTGGGAGCGCACCCAGCCGCCGCCGCGCCACTCCCGCTTGCGGGTGCAGTGCCGGCAGAGCATGGGGCAGATATCGGTGAGCACCATCAGGGCGCGGTCCGGATAACGGTGGACCAGCCCGGGGACCACGGAGTCGCGGCGCTCTTCCAGGGGGTCTTCCTGTCCCATCATGCCCATCGTGATTTCCAGGATAGAAGGAATCGCCTGCTTCCTGACGGGGTCCTCGGGGTCGTCCGGGTCAATCAGGGAGAGGTAATAAGGGGTCACCGCGAAGGGGTAACGCCGGATGACGTCGTGGAGCTGGGCTTGCTCGTCCCTGGTGAGCGGGAGGAAGCGGGAAAGCTGCGCGGGCGTGGTGATGCGGTTGCGGAACTGCCAGCGCCAGTCCTGCCAGCTGCTGTCGGGGATGTCCCCGAAAAAACGTTGCCGGGTGCTGGAGGTTTTACCCGGAGGCTCCTTTTCGGGGTCGGAGCCAAGGGCGGTACTACCGGGAGGTTCTTCCTCCGCTTCGTGGATACTGTCGTCCGCCCGGTAGGGGGTGTCCTGCCGGAGAGGGATGGTGAGGCGCTTACGGGTTGCGGGAAACGTTTTCACTTTGTTATTATCTCCTGCGTCATTATAATTATAGTTAATAAAAAGGGGACTTCCGTCCCTGCTCGGTTTCGCCGGTTTCCGGGCTTTACTGCTCAGTACTTGACAATCACGCTCCCGTCTTTTATAATTCTAGTGTATTCATTCCAGAATGATTAATACAGAATTAATATACTAGAATTATAATTCTGGTAATATTATACCAGAATAGAGGGGTTTGTCAAGGGGGGTTAGCGCCATTTTACGGGATAGTCCTGCAAGGGGTAGAGATTTATGGCAGATTGGAACTTTTTTACGAACCACGGACTGGTGCTGGTAGCCATCGCCAAGAGCCCGGAGAAGACCGCCCGGGAGGTCGGCGATGAAGTGGGGCTGACCGAGAGAACGACGCACAAGATAATCGTAAATCTCGAGGAAGAGGGCTACATCACCCGCATCAAGGTGGGCCGGAAAAACGCTTACCGGATACACCCGGATGTGCTCATCAAGGACCCGGTGTCCGATATGTCCATCGGCGAGTTACTGGCCACGCTGGGCTGGAAGCGTAAGAAAAATCCTGGCGCGGCCCTGACTTCACGGAAATAATTGCCTGACTAGTGGAAATCGTCAAGGAGGTGGGTAAGATGGTCAAGATTACAAAGGCTATCGCCCGGCAGCGACTGGAGGAGGTCCCCCCGGAGAAACGTTTCTGGTTTTCGGACGGGAAAGCGATAAAAAGCCTACCCGAGATGGCGAGCATGATGCCGGGCCTGAGCGGGGAAACGTTCCGGCACCACGTCAATTCGAGTAATAACGATTTCAGCAACTGGGTGCGGGATGTCATCGGCGATGACAAGCTGGCCCGGGACCTGCTGAAATGCACTGCCCCGGCGCAGGCCGCCCGCGCCATCGCCGCGAGGATCGACTGGCTGCAGCAGAAGACGGTTTCCGGTTAGCCGGCAGGTCAGGTAGTTTCTCCCCTGAGACAGTTCCTAGCTGGTTTTCCCGGGTCGGATGAAGCCCGGCGCTGGAGGATAACCGCGGATGCAGTTCTGGTTTGACTCCCTGGTGCTGACCTTTGTGCCCCTCTTCATCGTCATCGATGCCCTGGGTAATCTGCCCTTTATTATCTCCATGAGCGAGGGCATGTCCGCGCCGGAGCGGCGCCGCATGATTCACATCGCCATCATCACCGCCGCGCTGGTGGGCCTGGCCTTTCTCTTCCTGGGGCAGTTTATCCTTGACTTGATGGGCATCTCGGTGGGTTCGTTCGCCATCGCCGGGGGGCTTATCCTGCTGGTGCTTTCCATCAACTTCCTGACCACGGGGCGGTTCGTCGAGCTGGTGAAACAGGAGATGGTCGCCATCGTCCCTATTGGCACCCCGCTCACCGTGGGCCCGGCGACGATTACCACCCTGCTCCTGCTGGCCACGCAGTTCCCGCTTTACGTAGTCCTTATCTCTTTTCTGCTGAACCTGCTGGTCACCTGGGTCTTTTTCCTGCTGAGCCACCAGATTGCCGGTTTCCTGGGGCGGGGGGGACTGATTGCGGTTTCCCGGGTGTTCAGCCTCCTGCTGGCGGCAATCGCGGTGAGTATGATTATCCGGGGCCTGTATCTGCTGGGCGTCCTGCCGGCGCCCGGGTAAGCCGCGCCGCCGTAATCGGGGTGTATTCGGCCGGTTTCTCTGGTAGAATAGGGAAGGGGTGAGCTATGTTCCGGATTCGACGCGTTTACGATGATGTTACCCCGGCCAATGAAGAGGCGATTGTCCAGGTCCAGGAAATCCTGAAGACCCAGTTCCCCCGGCTGGCCCGGAAGGAAATCGCCAAGCTGCCCAAGCAGCTGCGTAATCCCCTGAAATACCGCTTCCGCGCCGTCCTCTTCGTGGCGGAGGGGGCGAGGGGGCATATCGATGGCTTTGCCCTGCTCTTTCACGAGCCGGTGCTGAAGTTCAGCTACCTGGACTACATTTCCACCGCCCGGAAGAAGACGGGTGGGGGTATCGGCGGGGCGCTTTACGAAAGGGTGCGTGAGGAAGCCCTGGACCTGGGCTCCGTGGGCATCTTCTTCGAGTGCCTCCCCGACGACCCCAAATTGTGCCCGAACCTCACCGTCAGAAAACAGAACATGGCACGCCTGCGTTTCTACGAGCGCTACGGCGCCCGCCCGATTATCGGCACGGCGTACGAGACCCCCCTGGAGCCGGGAGGGACCAACCCTCCCTACCTGGTCTACGATGACCTGGGACAGGATACCGAGCTTTCCCGGGATACCGCCCGGGAGATAGTGCGGGCGATACTGGAGCGGAAATACGGGGACGTCGCCCCCCAGGATTACGTGGAAATGGTGGCGGAGTCCTTCAAGGACGACCCCGTGCGGCTGCGCAAGCCGAAATACGTGAAGCAGACCGTCAGCCCGCCCCGGCGCGCCGTCGCCATGGACAAGCGCATCATCCTCGTCGTCAATGACCGCCACCTCATCCACCACGTCGAGGAGCGGGGCTACGTGGAGTCCCCGGTGAGAATCGGCGCCATCCTGGACGAACTGGACAAGACGGAGCTTTTCCACAAAATCCCGCCCCGGCATTTTTCAGAGGGGTACGTCCGGACGGTTCATGACGAGCAGTTCGTGGAATATTTCCGAAGGGTCTGCGCCCGCATGGCGCCCGGGGAGTCCATCTATCCCTACGTTTTCCCCATCCGCAACGCCGCCCGTCCGCCCCGTGACCTTCCCCTCCGCGCCGGCTACTACTGCATCGATACCTTTACGCCGATAAACCGCAACGCCTACCTGGCGGCGAAACGGGCGGTGGACTGCGCCCTGACCGTTTCCGAGGAAATCCTGGAGGGCTACCGGCTGGCTTACGCCTTGGTCAGGCCGCCGGGGCACCACGCGGAGAGCCGCTTCTTCGGCGGTTTCTGCTATTTCAACGCGACGGCGGTGGTGGCGCAATACCTCAGCGCTTACGGCAGGATTGCCATCCTGGACATCGACTACCACCACGGCAACGGGCAGCAGGACATCTTCTATGACCGGGATGACGTCCTCACCGTATCGCTGCATGGTCATCCCCGCTTTGCCTACCCCTATTTCAGCGGCTACGCGGTAGAGAAGGGCACCGCGGGCGGCTACGGTTACAACCTCAATATCCCCCTGCCGGAGAGCCTGAGCGGCGCCGCTTACCGGGCAGCCCTGGACAGGGCGCTGAAACGGATTGTCCATTTCCACCCGCAGTTCCTCGTCATCGCCCTCGGCCTGGACACGGCGAAGGAAGACCCCACCGGCTCCTGGAGCCTGGAAGCGGACGATTTCACGGAAGTGGGTAATATGATTGGCTCACTGCATCTGCCGACGCTGGTCGTCCAGGAGGGTGGCTACGATACCCGCGTCCTCGGCATCAACGCCCGGGCGTTTTTTACCGGGCTGTGGACCGCCGCCTACGCTCCTTAGCCGGGCGAACACGCCGCTCTCGCTATCCATTATTTTGGTAGTTTTACATGCTCACCCCCTTGCCCCCTCTCAAACTGATTCTTCCCTTGACACGTTTTTCTGCTGTTTGAGAGGGGGAGTAAATTATTTTAAGAGGGGGGCAACGCCCCCTCTATCACTCCCCGTCTTCCCCGAAGGACCGCCGCTTTCCCGCGGTGCCGCGCTGGTGTATAATTTACGTAATTCGGCGGCTTTTACCGCCTCAGGAGGGAGCGTCATGGAATATCGCAAGCTCGGCAACTCCGGGCTGAAAATCACGGAAATCGGCCTGGGCTGCAACACCTTCGGCAACAAGACCGATGAGGCCACGGCCAAAGCCATCGTTGACCTTGCCCTGGAGAAAGGCATCAATTTCCTGGACACGGCGGAGCTCTATGCCCGGGGACGGTCGGAGGAAATGGTGGGGAAGGCGCTGAAGGGCAGACGCTCCCGGGTGATTCTCGCCACCAAGTTCGCCCACATGCACGGCCTACAGCCCCACGAGGCCGGCGGCTCGCGCGACTATATCATGAAAGCGGTGGAACGCAGTCTGGGGCGACTGGACACGGACTACATCGACCTCTATTATTTCCATTTCCCGGATGCCAATACTCCCATCGAGGAAACCCTGCGCGCTATGGATGACCTGGTGCGCAGCGGCAAGGTGCGCTACATCGGCTGCTCCAACTTCGCCGCCTGGCAGCTTGCCGGTGCCGTCTGGACTTCGCGTTCCCTCAACCTGCACTCGTTCATCGCCGTGCAGTCGCGCTATAACCTGCTCGACCGCAGTATCGAGGCGGAGCTGGTGCCTTGCTGCCAGACTTATGGGGTGGGCGTGATACCCTGGGGGCCGCTGGCCGCCGGGTTCCTTACCGGGAAATACCCCCCGCCGGGAAAGCCGATACCGGAGACGATGCGCCTCTCCCGGTCGCAGTCGATTTATGACGACGTCATTACCCCGGAGAACTACGCCAAGCTGACCCGCCTGGAAGCTTATGCGAAGGAACGCGGCCACCGTATCGGCGAGCTGGCGGTCGCTTGGCTGCTGGCCCACCCGTGGCTGGGCTCGGTTATCGCCGGGGCGGTGAACCCGGAACAGCTGTCCGAGAACATCAAGGGCGCCGACTGGAAGTTGACCGCGGAGGAACTCACCGAGGTGAACAGCCTCTGCTGACCGGGGGAGGTCCCGGGGTTAGAACAGGATATGCAGGTTCCAGAAAATAATAAAGGTGTAAATCGCCAGGAAAAGGGAACTGAAACCGATGGAGAGCCGGGGATGACGCCGGTAGATGCTCCAGAGGTACATTGAGGCCAGCATCCCACCGAGTATCTTCAGGGACAACAGCTTATCTTCCTCCATGAGCCAGTACTGGAGGAAGGGATTAGCCTCGGAGGCCAGGCCGTTATGCACCAGGAACCGGGTGATAACACCGTCCGCGACGATGGCGGCAAACAGCGCCCCCAGTATTATCCGGATGGTGTAGCTGCCCGCAAAATAGTCCTTCAGCATCGGGGTCTTTGCCAGTTACCTCGTGATGATTTCCATGTATAATACATTAAAGCCTTTCTTTTTGCTACAGGAAAGGATGATATCCCCGATTTCTCCTCCGAATTATCCCCGGCTGTTTTGCCACACCGGCGGCTGAACCTGTCGCCGTGGGGCGTTCCCTGCTGAAAAGACCCCGGTAAAACCCGCGGTGAATCTCTTGCGCCTGTGCCCCTTTGCTGCTAAACTAGCAACGGTGCGGCGGGGTGCGCAAAAGCACGACGAAACGGAGGTAACTGATGGCTTACCAGTATGCGCTTTATGAGAAGAAAGACCACGTGGCCTATATCACCATCAATCGTCCGGAGGTGATGAACGCCCTCCATATCCATGCCCACTGGGAGATGGCGGAGATCTGGAATGACTTCCGGGACGACCCCGAGGCATGGGTCGCCGTGCTTACCGGCGCCGGGGAGAAAGCCTTCTCCGCCGGGAACGACCTGAAGTTCGCCGCGCAGCACGCCGGGGAGACCCTGCCCCTCCAGCCCCCGGGCGGTTTCGGCGGCATCACCAACGACTTCAAGTGCTACAAGCCGATGATTGCCATGGTGAACGGCTTCGCCCTGGGCGGGGGGCTGGAGATGGCGATGGCCTGCGATATCATCATTGCCGCGGACCACGCGCGCTTCGGCCTGCCCGAGCCGACGGTGGGGCTTTTTGCCTCCGCGGGTGGGGTGCACCGCCTGCCGCGGCAGATACCCCTGAAGCTGGCGATGGGGATGATGCTGACGGGACGGCACATCACCGCGCCGCAGGCGCTGGGCTACGGCCTGGTCAACGAGGTGGTGCCCCTGGCGGAACTGAAGGCCGCGGTGGACCGGTGGGTGCAGGACATCCTGCGCTGCGCCCCGCTCTCCGTGCGCGCCTCCAAGGAAGCCGCCATGACCGGACTGGACCTGCCCCTGGTGACGGCGATTAACGTGGCTTACTACGGGACGCAGAAGATGCGCGCTTCCGAGGATGCCGTGGAAGGGCCCAAAGCCTTCAGCGAGAAACGGCCGCCCCAGTGGAAGGGGCGCTAGAGCTTCTTTTCCGCAAAAAGAGAGGCGCCGGCAGTTTGCGGCTGACCCGGCGCCTCTTTATTATCCTTCGAAAAGGGTGATTACTTCTTGCGGCCCTTGTTCTCCGCCTTGACCCTGGCGCTCATCTTCTTCATGTGGTCAATGAACTGCTGGGTGTAGGCGGCTTCCTGGGCGGCGGTCCTCGGCACCCTTACCCGGTGCTCGGAGTCCTGGCGGTTGAGGATGGACCAGAGGGGAGAGGACTCACCGGGCGGGCAGCCGTCCACGAAGATACCCTTGCCGCGGTGCCGCTTGACGCAGTCGCCGAAGAGGATTACCTGGCTCGGGTCGACGCCCGGGGGAAGGTCTTTCTTGGCGCCGACGTAGATATCCAGGCCGGCGTGCTTGTCGTATTCACCCATCGCCTTCAGCCTCTCCATGGTGAAAGCCAGCAGGCCCTGGCAGCTGCTGCAGGCGTTCTTGGCGTGAATCTTGTATTCCGGCCAGGCTTCAAATCCACCCAGGTAGGGCAGCCAGAGCTGCTTGAAGACCTGGTCGATGGTCTTGCCGAGGATTTCGATGCGGTTTTCCTGAAAATTACCCAGCCCGCACTCGTTGGCAGGCTTGAAGTAAGGGACCTTTTTCACGTCCAGGCCGACCATGCGGCAGACGGTGGCGTCTACCGCCACGGGGTCTTTCCCGGCGACGATACAGCCGAAGTCTACGGGCAGGGTGCTGTGCGGGCCGAAACCCTCCGCGGGGCGTATCATGTCCGCGATGCAGAGGTCTGCCCGGACGACGGACCAGAGGTCCATCATCGCTTCCGCCAGGTTGGTCAAATGCATCTGGCGGTGAATCTTATCCTGGACGACGCCCTTGAGGTTCTTCAGGGCGCAGGTAAAGACCATGCTGACGTGGGACTTGAAGATGGGCACGTCGATGATGTGTTCCGCTTCGACGAGAAAGCGGGGCAGCGCCACCTTGACCATATCGGAGCGGGCGTCACGGATGGGTACCATAATCAGGTCTGTTTCCCGCTTGATGTCGATAATCTTATCCGCGCCCGCTTCTTTCGCCGCTTTGCCGAGGCCGCTGATTTCAAAGCATTCCATGGTGTCGCAGCCGACGGCGGCGGCTTCCGCCACGATGATTTCCTTGGGGTTGGCCTTGCGGACTTCTTTGATAACGGCCTTGAGGACGGCGGCGCTGGTGTTCACGCTGGTCTCCGGACCGTAGGGATGGCCGGCATTGGGCTTGATGACTACCGTAGAGTTAGGCTTAATGAGAGACGTTACTCCGCCCAGGAGGTCCAGCGCTTCCTGCACCATTTTTTCCGCATTGGTTCCCTTAGTGATGGAAACAACTGATTTTGCCATATTTGCTCTCCCTTCTTGCTTGAGCTCGGGTTCCTGTCCTTGTTATGCAGGTTATCTCCCCTCTAATTTAAATTTACACCCCGAGGCATTACTATTGCAACCTGCCCACGGGACAGGCCCGTTTCGCGCCGGCTTTCGCTCAGTCCTCCCGGGCCGATACCTAGCACTTGATAATGGCGACGCTGTTGTTGCCCTGTCCGCCGTAGGTCTGGCAGAAGGCGGTCTTGACCTTTTTCTCCAACTGCCGCGGCGCATTGCCCCGCATCTGCTTGGCGCAGTCGATGACCTGCTGCAGGCCCTGGGCGTTGGTGACTTCCCCGAAGGAAGCCATGCCGCCGCTCATGTTCACCGGCAGCTTGCCGTGGTAGTCGGTATAGCCTTCCCGGACCAGCTTACCGGCCTCGCCGGCCTTGCAGAAGCCGTCGGTCTCAAAAGACTCGAGCTCGTGCCAGGGGCTGTTGTCCGGGATTTCCGCCATGTCCATGTCCTCGGGGCCCATTCCCGCCTCTTCAAAAGCGCGGCGGGCGGCTACCCAGCCTTCACTGTAGTAGGGGGCCTTCTCGTTGGCCCGCGAGGAGACCTCGGCGAGACGCAGGGTGGAATCGCCCCAGAGGGGGCTGCCCACGGCCGCCGCCTCGATGGTGATAATCGGGTTGATGCCGAGCTGTTTGGCTTTCTCCACGCTGCCGAGGATGATGGCGGCGGAACCCTGGGAGGTGGCGCAGATCTCGTAAAGCCGCAGGGGGTAGCAGACCAGGGGGGAATTGAGGACCTCCTCCAGGGTGAACTCTCTCTTGTAGCGGGCGTAGGGGTTGACGGCGCCGCTCTTGCTGGACTTGACCTTGATGGAGGCCATCAGCTCCTCGTCGTCGCCGTATTCTTTCATGCGGCGCATCATGTACATCGCCCAGTAGCCGGGGTTGGACATGCCGATTTTCCAGCGGAGTATCTGGATATCCAGCGGCGCCTGGGTGGCCGGCGGGCGGAGGGGGAAGAAACCGCCGGGCGATTTCCCGGCACCGAGGGCGATGCCGATATCGTACATGCCCAGGGCGATTTCATCACGCACCACTTTCAGGGTGAAAACGCCGGTGGCGCAGGCGTTACAGACGTTGATAATCGGCAACCCCGTCTCGCCGAAAGCGAAAGCGGTCCGGTTGCCGATGTGCAGACCCGTCGAGCTGCGGAAGGTATCACACCCGGCACCCATGAACTGGATGTCCTTCCAGCCCAGCCCGGCGTCCTTCAGCGCCGCCAGGATAGCGTAGGATGCCAGCTCCGGGTCATCCTTGTCGGGGTACATGCCCCACGGGTACATTCCCATTCCCAGGATGGCGACCTGTCTACCATGTTTCATGATTGCTTACTCTCCTTACTTTAGTAGTGGGACGGCGCTTACTTCGCCGGGGCGAACTTCCAGCCGATGACGTCGTTGCCCTGCTCGTCTTCGTAGAGCTTGTCCAGGACGACCTTCATTTTCATGTCGATTTTCAGGTCTTTTTCCGCGTCGGCGCCGGTAACGATGCCGGCTACCCTGACCCCTTCCGGGAACTCGACTTCACCCACGCCGAAGGGCTTAAAGCCCTCCTTGGGGGCCTGGAAGGGGGGCGGCAACTGGTAGTGCACCACGGTGTAGCTCCAGAGCGTTCCCTCCGGGGAGAGGAGGACATCCTCCATCTCGTCTCCCATGCAGTCGGGGTCCTGGCAGCGGAAGGTCACGGGGAAGTAGTGCTGGCCGCACTTCTTGCACTTATTGCCGATGAGGCGGTGGTTGGTGGGAGGCCAGGGGAAGAGGCCTTCCATGACGGGGACCTGTTTCTTGGTTTCGGCACACATTGCGCTTATCCATCCTTTCTGAATGATTTACGCCCGAGAGTAGGGCGCCTGAGGCACCGGTTCAATCTTAATAATTCCCCCCTGAAATGTCAAATTCAGATAGGCTGCAACGCCCCCCATTTTCGACCCGTTTTCAGAGAAGGGTGCGGAAGCGGGGGCGGTGGTGCTATTATATTAGTTGAGTATACCGCGTAAAGAAAGGCCCCGATGGCTGGTACCGGTAAGTGGACCTGGGAAGAGGACGGCATGACCGTGGTGCGGAGCATCGCCCGGACCGCACCCGGCTGTCACGAGGGCTGCGGGGTGCGTCTCTACGTCAAGGACGGCCGGCTGGTGAAGGTGGAGGGAGACCCGGACTTCCCCCTGACCAGGGGGAGGCTCTGCCCCCGCTGCCTGGCGCTGCCGGAGGTGATTTACCACCCGGACCGCCTGAAATACCCCCTGAAAAGAGTGGGCGAGAGGGGCGAGGGCAAGTGGCAGCGGGTCACCTGGGACGAAGCCTACGACATCATCGTCGCGCGGTTTAACACCATCAAGCAGGAGTACGGGGCGGAGGCGGTGATTTTCTGCCGGGGCACGGGGCGGGATATCCGTCCTTACCTGGCGCGGCTCTGCTTCTCCTACGGCAGCCCGAACCAGGTGGGTTTCGGTCCGCTGGACGGGCATGCCTGCTATGCCCCGAAAGTCGCCACGATGGGGGCGCTGCTGGGCGGTTTTGCCGTGGCGGACTGCGCGCAGGCCTACCCGGAGCGCTATGACCACCCCGAGTGGCGGCTGCCGGAATGCATCGTCATCTGGGGCAACAACCCGCTTTATGCCAGTCCGGACGGTTTCCTGGGACACTGGATTATCGACTGCCTGCGCCGGGGCACGGAGCTTATCGTCATCGACCCCCGGCAGACCTGGCTGGCGACCCGCGCCAAACACTGGCTGCAAATCCGGCCCGGGACGGACGCCGCCCTGGCCCTCGGGATGCTCAACGTCATTATCCGCGAGAAGCTTTACGACGCGGAATTCGTCGAAAAGTGGACCCACGGGTTTGATGATTTAGCCCAGCGCGTCCAGGAATATCCCCCGGAAAAGGTGGCGGAGATAACCGGGATACCCGCGGAGCAAATCGTCGCGGCGGCGCGGATGTACGCCCGCAGCAAGCCGGCGTCCGTGCAGTGGGGGGTGGCGCTGGACCAGAGCCGGGACTGTGTCACCACGCTCCATGCCGTCACGGCGCTCTGGACGGTGACCGGCAACCTGGACGCGCCGGGGGGCAATATCCTCCGGGGCCGTCTTTTCAACCTGGAGCGCGCCGGGAACTGGGGGGTGGACCTGCTCAGCCGGGAGCAGAAGCGGAAAGCCATCGGCCGGGAAATTTATCCCTTTCTGGACTGGGCGCACTATCCCCCCGGGGAAGCGGTCATGGACCAGATTCTCACGGAAAAGCCGTACCCGGTGAAGGGTTCCTGGATACAGACCACGAACACCTTTGCCTGCGGCGCCGCCGACCCCCGTAAGGTCTACCAGGCTTACCGCAAGCTGGACTTCAACGTGGTCGTCGACCTTTTTATGACCCCCACCGCCATGGCCTTCGCGGACGTCGTGCTGCCCGCGGCGACCTACGCGGAGAGGGACGGGCTGGCGATACCTATCGGCAGCGTCACCTGCGTTGGCACTATCAACAAGGCCATCGAGCCGGTGGGCGAATGCAAGTCCGACATGCAGATTAACCTGGAGTTGGGGAAGAGATTAAATCCGGAAGCCTGGCCCTGGGAGAACGTGCGGGAGATGTTCACCGCTTACGCCACGCCCACCGGGAAGACTTTCGAGGAACTCCGCGAGGCGGGCTATCTCTACGACAGCTTTGCCTACCACAAGTACGAGAAGGGCCTCCTGCGCCGGGACGGCACTCCCGGTTTCGAAACGCCCACGGGCAAGGCGGAGCTTTACTCGACGGTGCTGGAGAGCTGCGGCCTGGACCCGCTGCCCTATTACGAGGAGCCCCCGGAGAGCCCGGTCAGCACCCCGGAAATCGCCCAAGAATACCCGCTGGTGCTCACTACCGGCGCCCGGGTGCCGGGCTTTTTCCACTCGGAGCACCGCCAGATTCCCGCCCTGCGCGGGTTGAACCCCGACCCCATCACGGAAATCCACCCGGAGACCGCCGCCCGGCTGGGCATTGGCGACGGCGACTGGGTAATCATCGAAAACCGGCACGGGAAGTGCCGGCAGAAAGCACGGCTCAACCCGGGAATCCTCCCGGGGGTGGTGAACGCGCAGCACGGCTGGTGGTTCCCGGAGAAGCCCGGCCCGGAGCCGAGCCTGTTCGGCGCCTGGGAGTCCAATATCAACCTGCTGCTGCCCTCGGGGTGGACGGGAAAGTCGGGTTTCGGCTATCCTTTTAAAAGCCAGATGTGCCGCGTTTACCGGGAGGAAGCCTGATGCCCCGTTACGGCCTGCTGATTGACTACGAGTTCTGCGTGGGCTGCCACGCCTGCGAGGTGGCCTGCCAGCAGGAACACCACCGCGCGCAGGACGAGCCCGGGATAACGGTACTCGAGGTGCCTCCGGACGTTTCCGGCGGCAAGTGGTACTATATCCCGTTTCCCACGGACCGGTGCAAGCGCTGTGGGAAGCGGATTGCCCGGGGGAAAGCGCCCGCCTGCGTCCAGAACTGCTGGGTGGGCGTCATGAAGTTCGGCAAAATCGAGGAGATGGCGGCGGAGGTGCAGAAAAAACCCCGGATGGTGCTCTGGTCGCTCTAGC